>NZ_JBUYEN020000029.1:0-116658 GCF_055229415.2 Bradyrhizobium sp. Leo114
GATCTCCCGAAGCGACGCCGCCCACAACGCAAGCGTCTCCTCAATCGACGCTGCCTGCGTCCACGATCTTCGAATCATGGTTGCCCATGGATTCAGAAACCCACTAAAAAAACAACTGTAATGCTAGGATGCGGCCTATCTACGTTGGCGCCGCGTTACAGATGTAGCCACGCCTGGCTTGACCCAGGCATCCACGCTGCAGTTGAGTAAAGCGAAAACGGAAATCTGCGAGGACGTCATGGATTTCGTCACGGTGCGGAACGGATCGATCAACCTCAATGTGGCCGTCGCCGGCCGCGGTCCCCTGATCGTCTGCGTTCACGGGTTTCCCGAGCTCTGGTACTCATGGCGTCACCAGATCGATCATTTCTCGGCGCGCGGCTATAAGGTGGCGGCGCTTGACGTGCGCGGCTACGGGCAGAGCTCCAAGCCGCAGGAGATTGCCGCCTACACCATTCGCAATCTGGCCTCCGATATCGTCGCCGTGGTCGATCAGTTGGGTGATGGCAAGGCGATCCTGTTCGGTCACGATTGGGGCGCGCCGATGGTTTGGAATACCGCGCTGCTCTACCCGAGCAAGGTGACGGCGGTCGCCGGCCTCAGTGTTCCCTACATTCCCAGACGACCCGTGCCGCTTCTCGACACGTTCAAAGCCACCTACAAGGACCGCTTCTTCTATCAGCTCTATTTCCAGGACGAAGGCGTGGCGGAGAAAGAGCTCGAGGCCGACATCCGCGTCGCTTTGCGAAAACTCTATTTCGCCATCTCAGGTAGCGCCCCGCTCAACAAGTGGCTCGATCATAAACCGGTGGATGCGAAATTGCTTGACGGGATGATCGATCCGAAGTCGTTTCCGGACTGGATGAGCGAAAAGGACCTGCAGGTCTATGTCGACGCATTTCGCGCCGGCGGCTTCCGTGGCCCGCTCAATCGCTACCGGGCACAGGATATCGATTTTAAAGAATTGGCGGAGTTTGCCAACAAGCCCGTGACGCAGCCATCGTATTTTGTGGCCGGCGAGCGCGACGCGGTTCGCGCGTTCATTCCCGGCATGGATCTCTATGCGAACGCCGGGATCGGCTGCACCGACTTTCGCGGATCGGTCATTCTCCCAGGTATCGGCCACTGGGTGCAGCAGGAAGCACCAGCTGAGACCAACGCAACGCTGGAGCGGTTCCTCGACGCACTTTGAGGGCTAAGGGCCAATATCCGTGCCCTCTATCGTCGCGCCTTCTGCGTGGGCTTCTTCCTTACCCTCCGCGTGAGCTTTTCTTCAATACCTTTGCGAGCCGCGCGCGTCCTGAGCTTCGCCTCTTGCATAGGCGGCGTGCCGCTTGGCGAGACCACGCCGTCATCGACCTTCTGCCTGTGGCGACGCTCAGTGTGGGACAGCCGCCAGCGAACCAAATCGTCCGCACCGGGGCCTTCTTTGATTGCGAGATCCAGGGCGCTGAGCTGCTCACCAGTGTTCTTGTCGATGAAACTCCACTCGACGTCGGCCCCGGTCTTTCGATTGACAAACTTCAGCGGCGGCGCTGAAGCGCCAGAGACGTCGCAGCGATCCCCGATCTGCGCGAGCACCGGCATCACAGAGGCGATTTGCCAGCCCTTTTGGGTCAACAGGTATTCAAATCGTTCCGGATTTACCTGATAGCGCCGCCGCTCGATCAGGCCATTGGCCTCAAGGTGTTTCAGCCGGTCGCTGAGCGTCGCATTGGTCGCGCCAGACGATTGGCGAAAGTCCTCGTATCGGTTGAGACCGAGGACAAGGTCGCGCAGGATCAGCAGACCCCAACGATCGCCGATCACCGCCATCACGCCGGCGATCGAGCATACCATTCCGTCGAAACCCTTCGAGCGCATCAACCATTTCCACGAGTTACGCAAGGATCATCGTCGCGCAGCTCTCATCATAAGAGCCAACTTAGGTCGGCAACACGGCAAATTCAACGAAGCGTGAGACGAGCCAGACTTTCTTGCTTTTCTGAGTCACTCTTATTATAAGAGTTACAGTCCAGTGACGAGTGCCGTCGTTTCGAATGACCGCGAAACGCCCGATCACCAGGCGAGGCTCCCGTTGGCCGGCCGCGACGCCGCTGCCAATCGGCTCAAAACCTGTGGAGATAACGATGCCCACGCACAGCACCTCCAAGATCTTCGTCATCGGCGGCACGGGCGCTCAGGGCTTGCCCGTCATCGGCGCTCTGGTCGCTGACAAGAAATATTCTGTCCGAGCCCTTAGCCGCGACCCTGCCTCCCGACGGGCAAATGCCCTTCGCGCACTCGGCAACGTGTCCATCCTGGAGGGAACGTTCGCGGACGAGGCCATATTGCGGGAAGGCTTCCGCGGTTGCGACGGGGCATACGTCAATATCGATGGGTTCAACACCGGCGAGAAGGCGGAGACCTATTGGGCAATCCGCAGCTACGAGATAGCCGTGGAAGAAGGGATCAAGTTCTTTGTCTATGGAAATCTGGACTACGCGCTCAAGAAGTCCGGTTATGATTCCAGATTCCGTGCGGGTCACTATGACGGCAAGGGCCGCATGGGCGAATGGATCTTGTTTCAAAACCAAGCGAACAAAGACAGGATGGGCGCGGCGGTGTTCACCACTGGCCCATACATGGAGATGGCAATCTCGGCGATGACGCCCATGACTCCTTCTGTGGAGGATGGTGTCGTGACGTGGCGAGTTCCGCTCGGCAACGGAGCCGTGCCGCACGTTGCTCTTGATGATTGTGGCTATTATGCCCGCTGGCTCTTCGACAACCCGGAGCGTGCGAATGGCATGAATCTCGAAGTCGCCATCGAGCATGTTGAGTATCAGAAACTTGCTGCGGCGTTCGAGAAGGTGACGGGGCATCCGGCTCAATACATAGATACGGACTTGGACGCGTACTGGAATGGCCCGCTGAAGGCGGCCGCTGACTTGCCCGCCGGATACAATGCAGATCCCAATGACAAAAGCACCATGAGTTTCCGGGATAACTTCACCGGGTTCTGGAACGTCTGGAAATACGGAGTCGTTCAGAGGGATTACGGGTTGTTGGATGAAATTCACCCCAATCGAATCGGGAGCGTCGAACAGTGGCTTCGGCGGGAAGATCAGTTGGGAAGAGAGCTTGGGAAGGGAAACCTTTGGGAAAGAGTTCAACCGGAAAATTTGTACAAGGCGCCGCCGCTTCTGAAGCTGACTGAGGATAAGAGGAAGGGGACGCTGTAGGGTGAACGGATGAAACAGGACGATCTTACATCGACTGATTTCTACACGGCTTGCGTATGTCTCGGCCTGAACAGGGCCGCCCGCGCCACATCGCGGAGATACGACGCGATGTTCAAGCCCATCGGCATCACGTCGGGACAGTTCACAATCGTGTCCGCGTTGAAGCGCAACGAGCCGGTGCGGATCAGCGACATGGCCGATCTGCTCGGTATGGATCGCACGACCCTCACTCGCAACTTGAAGCCGCTCGAAACCATGAAGCTCGTTGCGATCCAGCCGGACGCGCGAGATCGTCGTATTCGTAGCCTGACACTGACGGCCAAAGGCCGGGTACTCCTGAAACAAGCGGTGCCCCTCTGGCGGAAGGCCCAGAAAGAAAGCAACCGCCGCATAGGCGCCAATCGTTGGGACGAGCTCAGACCAACTCTGGACTTCTTATCAGCCTGAGGAGCGGGAAGAAGCGTCACGCATTTTTGTGCTCAAGTACGTGTAACTACACCTAAAAGGAGATAGGTCATGGATCGAGAACTCGAGCTCCGCAAACGCCGCGGGACGCGCGTCTTGCTGGTTGTGCTGGCCATCTGGGGATTGGCGGTCGCCTTTGCCGCGGAGGCAGGATTCTATCGTGCCATTCCCCCGCTGTTTCTGGCTGCCATCATCGCCTTGGGGATTGTGGTGCCTATTATTATCTACGCAATGTCCGATGGCTTCCGTGCATACATCGAAGCCATCGGTCTACGATCGATAACGGCATTTCATATCTGGCGCATCGCGGCCGCGTTGGTTTTCTTCTGGTATGGGGCGCACAACCTCCTCCCGGAAGCCTTTGTTCGAAACGCGGGGTGGGGCGACCTCATCGCGGGGTTCTTGGCCCTCGGCGTTTTACTTCTGCCCGAGAGTCGCAACCGGTACTTGGCCTTCCACATCTTCGGCTTTGCTGATTTTGTCGTGGCGGTCGGTACGGGGCTGACCTTCTTCCTCCTCAACGACCCCCGCATGTCTGGCATCCAGACGCTGCCCATGGCGCTGATCCCGCTCTACGGCGTCGGCATTTCGGGTGCGAGCCACATCATGGCGTTCGACCTGCTGCGTCGTGGCTCAGGGAGGGAAGTGAAGCGCGCCGCTGTCCAGACATGAAACGTGTGCTCCGGAATCCACGAAGTCGTGAAAGGAAAAGAGATGACCAACTCAAATGTGCAGGCTCCGGCAGCGCAGGATCCGACTGCTGAGACGAGCTTCTTTAGATGGCTATGGCAAAACATTCTGCGGTTTGATGAAGCACTGAACTTTGACCCATGCAGCGACGTTGCGCGTCGGATAACGGACCTCGAGAGGCATATCGAAGCTTCGAAGATCCCGAACAGAACGTCTTCGCCGCTGCGATAGCACGCGCGGTGCACACGATACTGCACAAGGCAATCCAATCATCGCCAACTACAGGGAATTCATCATGACGTCTCAACGTGCTCGCGCGGCAGCCAGCCTGCTGCTCGGTATCCTGCTTTCTGGAACGATGCTCTCAGGTGTGGGAGTCGCTCAATCCAGTTCGCGATCTGCCGCGGCTGCCGGCGAGCCGGCGTCACCTTGGGACCAGCGTGTGAACCCCGCTGCCGTGCAAGCCGACGCCTGGTTTGACAACTATAAGTTCCGTGACGGGGAGACGCTGGCGCGCCTCAAGATTCATTATTCGACTCTGGGCACACCGCACCGCAACGCCAAGGGCGAGATCGACAATGCGGTCCTTGTTCTGCATTGGACCGGGGCGGACAGCCGCGCCCTGCTGAGCCCAACCTACGCGAAGGCCCTCTTCGATCCTGGTCGCGCGCTGGACGCGCAACGTTACTATCTGATCTTTCCGGACAGTGTCGGCCACGGCCAATCCAGCAAGCCGAGCGACGGGTTGAAAACGAAGTTCCCGAACTACGATTACAGCGACATCGTCGACCTCCAGCATAAGGTGGTGACGGAAACACTGGGCATCAAACATCTTCACGCCATTCTCGGCATGTCCATGGGTGGAATGAATGCCTGGCAATGGGCCGAGGCCTATCCCGACATGATGGACGGCGTGATGCCGGTGGTCTCGCTGCCGATCTCGGTTTCGGGCCGCAACCTCCTCTGGAGGCGCATGGTGATCGATGCGATCCGTGCCGATCCAGAATGGAAAAACGGGGACTATACGGAGACCCCGCGCGGTTGGATCATGGGGTACAACATTCTGCGCCTGATGATCGACAGCGCTCCCGCTCTTCAGCACGAAGTGCCTGACGGCCCCGCGGTCGATAAATTCCTGAGCGCCAACCGTCTCACAGCGGAGCATGTCGACGCAAACGATATTCTTTATTCGCTCAAATCATCATTCAGCTACGATCCTGAGCCTGAGCTTTCCAAGATCAAGACGAAGCTCTTCGCACTCAATTTTTCCGACGACGAGTTCAATCCTGACAAACTGCAAGTTCTCGAAAAGTCGGTTCCGAAGCTCGAACGCGGCCGTTACGCAGTTCAAGCGGGAACCCCGTCATCGCCCGGTCACTTCACCATGACACGGCCCGACCTATGGGCCCAGCATGTCGCCGAGTTCATGCAGTGGCTTGGCGATACGCCTTCTCGGGCGAGCAACTAGAGCAATTTGCGGCCAAACATCCTCGCACGTCCGATCAGCCCACAAAACACGATACCGGCAGCTATGCTGGCGTGACCGCTGAACATCACGAGGCCGAGGCTCCAGCCATGCCGAGCGACGAGAATGCCGAGCGCAAAAACCAGGGCGCACGCGCCGGCAATGCGATGGATATATGTCATGCTTGGCCGCAGGAGCCTGCCAAAGATATCGCGCTGCTGGCGATTCGTGGCGAACGCCAGCGCGGTGAACCCTGTAAGGCACAGCGCAAAGGAAGGGAGATGACTCATCCTGCCGCCTCGCCGGACGCAACGGCGGCCAGAGCCTCGCGGCTTGTCTTGCGCCTGAACTGAGATCCGGTCTGCTGCCGAGCCGTGCGTATCGCCAGGACGGCATGGAGCGCAGCGAGCGCCCAGCACATGAGATCCACACCGGCAAAGACCCAGTCGCCTTCGGTGAGGCTGTGCCACAACGGACGCTGCGTCGTCACGGCGTTGAGGATCGGCAAGAGAAACAGCAGCGCCGATGCCGCCCATAATTGCTCGACCCAGGCTGACTTGGCGGAACGCACCAAGGCATGCAGCAGTGTCAGGGCCCAGACGATGAAGAACAGGTCAATCTCCCAGTTGGCGCGGCCTTCCAAGGGGTGTGGCAGCAGGCGGTTGGCCCACAAGAATGCAGTCATTGCGATCGACAAGCCGGCGATGCACGCGATGTTCAGCCGCTCCACAAGACGGAAGCCAAAATAGGGGCGATCCGCGTCAGGCAGCTTCTGTCGCCGCTTCACGGTCCACATCACGAGGCCCGTGCCCACCATGGCCGTACCCATGAAGCTCACGAGAAAATACAGCCACCGCGTGACGGTATCGCTGAAGCGTCCCAAATGGAGCGCATAAAGGACGCCTCGGGTTTCGGCCGCAGCCCCCACATGCTCGCGCACTGCCAGCAGTTTGCCAGTGGCGCCTTCGAACTCCAGATATTGCGGACTCATGGAAACGCGGCCGGCTTCTCCCCGCGTCACAGCCACACGCGCCGCCGCATCTCCGGGATGAACCGCATTGACGCGCCCCACATTCTCCCGGCCCCAGCGTTCTTGAGCCTGCCGCACCATGTCCTCGACCGATGCCAGTGGCACTTTCTGCCCGCTGGGTTTGCCGGGCTGGATGAAGGCACTGAGTTCGGCGTTGAGTTGCTGTTGCTCCGCCGGGCTCTTGAACGCCACGCGCTCGCCCCACGGCATGTACAGCGCCATCAAGGTCACCAATCCGGTGTAGGTGATCATGAAATGGAACGGCAGCCCGAACACCGAAAAGGCGTTGTGAGCGTCCAGCCAGGAGCGCTGTCCTTTGCTCCAGCGGAAGGTGAAGAAATCGACGAAAATCTTCTTATGGGTGATGACGCCACTCACAATGGCCACGAGCATGAACATTGCGGCCGCACCTGCAAGCCACCTGCCCCATATCACTGGCATGTAGTGGAATTGGAAGTGGAAACGGTAGAAGAACTCACCGCCCAGCGTGCCGCGTGAGGTGACTTTCTGGCCGGTGGCGGGATCGAAATTGGCTTCGTCAAAGGCACGGCCGCCCGGATTGCCTGTGGGTGTACGCCAGAAGGCGTAGACACTGTTATTGCGCGCGTCCGGCAGGCGCATGCTCCACTGCGAGGTTCCGGGCGCGATGTTGCCGAGTTCATCAGCAATTCGCTGCGCCACCACCGCTTGATCGGGAATCTGAGCTAGAGGCGGCAGCTCCGGTCGCATCCATTGCGACAACTCGTCCTTGAAATAGGACACTGTCCCTGTGAGGAACATGGCATAGAGAATCCAGCCGAGCAGAAGGCCAGCCCACGTATGCAGGCTGGACATACTTTGCCGGATGCCGCGGCCGGCAACTTGCACATCGTTGTCCGTCTTCACGCCTCGGCCCTTCGTCAGGAAACGGACCATGCCGCCAGCGACAACGGCACGGCCACGACGATCAGGCCGGCCCAAGCCTTCAGCGCGCTGCGCACGGCAAAGACCCAGATCACTGCACCGGCGTAGATGGCAAAGCTCGCCAGCATGCCGGTGAGCACGGCCTGGGGCTTGCTCATGGGCAAAGCGAGCACGGCGACGCTGTTGAGCGCGGCCAGCGCATAGCCGCCGAACAGGGCGGCGACGATGCGCGAGATGAGCGGGCCCGTGGAGCGAAGGCGATGTATCAGGGCGTTCATTTGCCCGGAGTTGCCGGCGGGCCCGCAGGAATTGGGGGCAGGCCGTTGGCATTCACATAGGTCACGGTGGTGGCATAGCTCACGGCATCATACTTCTCAGCGCCCTTCGTCCCCGTGCGCTCGCCTGGGCTGCGGTCGTTGAAGCTGACTTCAGCGACGTAAGTGCCTTTCCAAGGCATACTAAACGTTACAAGGCCCTGCTCGTCGGTGTGAGCTTCCTTGGACCAGCCAGATTCCGTTACCAGAGTCACCTTGGTCTTGGCTTTAGGTTGATTTTTGAAGAAGAGCTTGAACTGGCCTTCCTGACCTGTAGGCACGAGGTCCAGTACGAGCTTGGGCTGCTGCGCGGCAAAGCTGGTGATCAAGCGTGCGGCAGGATAGAACCAGTTCGTGGCCTCTTTGTCTTGCTGCTTCCAAACATAGAGCGGGTAGCTCGCATCTTCCGCGACAATGCCGTCGCCGGGGGCCGTGGAAAATGGCAGCGTGAAGCCGTTTGCGGTCTTCGTGGCATCGGACTTTTGCTCGCCCTTGGTGGAGATGAGCGTACCGGTTACCTTAGCGAACTTGTCGAGCAACCCCGGTGACACTTCACGAAGGTTCTCGCCGAACTCGCCAAAGCGAACGACGGCATTCTGGCCATCGGACTGCTCGATCCAGATCTGGTGCGCCTGCACGGGCGTTATCACGCCAAGCAGGGCGACTACTGCGATGAAGGGCTTTGTCATGACAAACACCTTAGAAATCGAATGAAGCAGATACGATGTAAGTCCGAGGCGACGCAACCGTTACGAATGTACCGGTCGTGAGCCAGTAGTTCTCGCCGGTCACGTTTTCGATGTTGGCACGGATCGTAACAGGCTTGCCGGTGAGCGCCGTCGTCGTATAGCGCGCGCCGATGTCGACACGAGTCCAATCGGGGAATCGCAGGAGATTGGCGCTGGTGAGATAGGCGCCCGACGTATAGATCACGCGCCCATTGAGAGCGAGGCCCTCGACCCAGGGCGTATCCCAGTCGAGGCTGGCCGAGAACGTCTTGTCCGGCACGCCCTGGGCGTCGTTGCCGCGCTCCAGAGGATTGGTCGGGTTGGTCAGCTCGGGACGCAGGAAGGTTGCGCTGGCCATACCGCGCAGGCCAGGCAGCAACAGGCCATAAGCGGACAGCTCCACGCCGCGGTTACGCTGTTCGCCGTCATAGGCCAGTGCGTTGGATGCGGTCCGGATCTGGCTGGGTCGTGTAATCTGGAACACCGCCGCAGTCGTCGTGATGGTGCCCCAGTCCACCTTGATACCAGCTTCCTGCTGCTTCGATTTGAATGGGGCAAGCACGGTACCGGTGTTGCTGTAGCCGGGACCGACGATGGTGCCCTGGCTCAGTCCTTCAGCGTAGTTCGCGTAGAGCGAAACATTATGCCAGGGCTTGACTACCACGCCGGCAAGTGGCGTCAGCGCTTCTGCTCCGTAGTTGCTTGTCGGGAGACCGGTAGTGGTGCTGAAAGCGTCCTGTTCCACTCTCTGGTGACGAGTGCCGACGGTCACCAGGATCGCATCATTCAGGAGCGACATCGTGTCGGCGATCGCAACGCTTCTGAGCGTTATCTCGTTGGCTAACCGCGGCGGCGTGCGCGCGCCAGTGACCACAGGAAGGGGGGATGGGTTGTAGATATTCGATGGGACTGACTGAGCCGGCGTATTGGCAACGTAAGCGTTGCCGTTCTCCTGATAATAGCCGGTGAAAGCGAGATTGATCGCATGACCGACCGGCCCTACTTGGAAACGTGACCGTATGCCTGCGTTGCCGCTCGTCGTCTTGCTGTAGGAGTCATAGTACGCGTTGATGAGCCTGAAATTGCCAAGAGCGTCTATGCCGCTAGGGAATCCCGTGACACGGGAATCGGGGAACGTCTGAGTGTTCTCACCCTCACGATAGCCGATGCCCGCATAGGCCGTCAGCGATTCGGTCAGATCGTATTCGAGGCCCGAGGCGATGGTGTTGTCGCGCTGACGGAGCATCGTGTCCGGGTACCAGTTGCTGCGCGCGTCGGGCGGGGCAGGAATGAAGGGCACATTACCCTGGATGGTCATCTGCGGACGGAAGTTCTTGGTGTCGTCGTTCTGCGAAATGGCATCGAGCGTCCAGCGCAGGCGCTCCCCGCGATAGTCGAGCGACAACGCACCGAGACCCGTCCGCCAGTTTCCGCCGTCGATCGAGGCTTCGCCATTGCGCCCCACCCCGTTGAAACGAACGCCCCACTCCTTGTTTTCACCAAAGCGGTGGCTGGTCTCTAGATGGAGACCGTAATTGCCGGCGCTCATGAAGACCGGCGTCAAACGTGTGAAAGGTACCTCAAGCGCGCGTTTGCTGACGATGTTGACGCCGCCGCCGACGCTGCCGCCAGGGGCTATGCCGTTGATGAGCGCACCGGGCCCCTTGAGCAATTCGATTCGCTCGATGATCTCCGCCGGCACGCGACTGGAGGACACCAGCCCGTAGAGACCGTTGAAGCCAACGTCACCTGAAGGAACGCTGAAGCCGCGGATCTGGAACGTATCGTCGAATCCGTTGCTGCCTGTGGTGAGTCGCACTGAAGAGTCGTTGATCAGCGTATCCGCGGCCGTCCGCGCCTGCTGATTCTCGATCAGTTGCGACGTATAGTTGACGGTGCTGAACGGCACATTCATGACGTTCGTGCTTCCGAGCAGGCCGAGCGTTCCACCCTGTGCCAACTGGCCGCCAGCATAGGCTGGCGCCGGCGCTCCGATCGTCCGGGTCGATCCCATCGTGGTAACAGGCGCAGTCGGCGCAGGAGGCTGTTCGGTTCGCTGCCGGGATGCGACGCGAGCAGAGTGCTGAGCCGAACCGCGAGTCCGAACAGTGCGCGTCGCTCGCGCTCTTTGTTGGGGCGCATCGACGTGCACCGGAGGCAACACGTGCGGCTGCGCGCTCTGCGCCCTGCTCTGAGAAGAGCTCACACCGCTCAGGCATAACTTAACAACGCCCGTCGCCACGCCAACATACAAACGGTTCTTATAATTCTCGAAGTTGCTCAACAATCGCCCCCAGTTCGCCTAGTCGATGTCCGACTAGGAAATCGAAGGTGCGAAGGCAACGAAGGCGATTTAGAATCTATTGATGCATGCGCGTAAGAGTTTGTGAGTCCGATCTCTAACCACTCTAGTAAGCCAACACTGAAATCTCTCTAATAAGCGAACACTGACAACTCATCGTCCGGCATTGCGACGCTTTGACGCGTGAGGGAGTGGAGGTTGTGCTAGCTAACACGTGCCGCCGCTTGATAGTCCGCTTTGCGAAGCTCGCTCGCGCACCATCGCGACGCCACACGTCGAACTCTGCCGTCGGCCAGCTCAGAGCTTCTTTGTGATTCCGAGGCCACGCCTTAGGCCGAGTCGGAAATTGAAGAGGCGCCCGAAGGCGCCTCCAATTCGCTGGAGTGATTGCGCCGCCTCTTTAGAACCGGTCGGCAACGCCCATGCCAGGATCGCTCACCGAACCGCGGCCGGTTTCCACATGGCCGGCGACGCGCCGATAGAAGCCGCTGCCCGAGTCGCTGGTGATGACGAAGTCATACCACAGGCCGGTGGTGCGCAGATTCCAGTACAGTTCACCGGGGTGGCCGGAAGCGGACACTTTGACATCCCACGACGTGCGCGGACCGCCGCCGAAGTCGGGTCCCGGGAAGAAGACCGGCGGATTGAAGCCGAAGCCGGGGGCGCAGAAGTCGGGAGCTTGCCGGAAACCAGGCACCGGGCCGAAGCCCACGGGACGGACGCTCGGACGCGGACCGAAGCCCGGAGGCTCCGGCTGCATCGCGGCGGCCACCGAGGCGCTCACGGCGAGCAGCGGTCCATAAATCTTGTTGGACTTCACCGTGAAGCGCAGGTGGCCGTTGCCGTCGTTGCGAAACTGCAGGTGCAGACCGCCGTCGTGGACGTTGTAGCCGACGAAGATTTCCGGTTCGGCTCATTCTTGTGCCGCATCGTAGAGATGTCGCCTTTGAAGTGGCGGTGGAAGCCATTGGGGGCGAGCACCCACAGATCATAAAGGCCGTCGTCGCCAACCGCCCATTCGTCGTCCAGCATCTGGCCCGCCTCGACCGTGTAGCGCCGTGGAATGCGATCCAGGTGCATCTTGTCGTAGACGTGGAACACGGCGCCTGCGAAGCCGGTATTGGCGAACAGCAGCCTCACCTTGCTCTTGCCGGCATCAACCTGCGCGCTGGCGTGCAGAATGTAGGGTAGCGCGCGCGAGAAGCGCACGCCGGTTTCCTGAAACAGCGGCTGCGGCGTCGTCGGCGCGGCGGGGGCCGGCAATGTCTTCTGGTGCGCATCCGATGCTTGCCAGTTGCTCTGGTCGGGCAGCTCCGGGAAGCGGGGATCGTTGGGGCTCGCGAAGTCGAAGGCCGTGGTGAGGTCGCCCGAAATGGCGCGGTGCCAGGGGCTGATGGAGTCCACCTTGATGCCGAAGCGCTTCTCGAGGAATCGGCCCACCGACGTGTGGTCGAAGACCTGCGAATTGACCCAGCCGCCCTTGCTCCACGGCGACACGACGTACATCGGCACGCGCGCACTGAGACCCCAGGGGCGGATGTTGCCGCTGATCTTGTCGTCGCTGCTCAGCACGTTGCCGACCGTGTTGGAAAAGTATTCACCCGCGAGCGGCATCGTGGCCTTGCCCATCAGGTTGCCGTCGTTGTCATAGGACGGCACCGCCGGTGCCGGCAGGTGATCGAAGAAGCCGTCGTTCTCGTCGAAGGTCAGGAAGAAGACGGTCTGGCTCCAGACCTCGGGGTTGGCGGTCAGTGCTTCCAGCACCTGGTCGGTGAAATTGCCGGCGCGGGTCGGGCTGCCGCCGCCGGGATGTTCGGAGTTGGCTTGCGTCGGCAGGATCCACGATACCTGCGGAAGGTTGCCGCTCATCACATCGGCCTTCAGCCTGTCGAGATAATCCGGGCCACCGGTCAGGCCGTGCACATAGTTGGGATCGCCCGGCTGGGCGTGGCGGAAGCTGGCGAACGCCAGGCAGCCGTGCATCGCGCCGGTCCAGTTGTCGTTCATGTCCTGGTAGACGTGCCAGCTGACGCCGGCGCGCTGCAGCAGGTCGGGGAGGGTGGGCCAGTTAAAGTCGCTGCCGACATAGCGATAGTTCGGCTGGGGCTGAGGCAGGCCGTCCACCCATTTGGAAGGGTTGGGCCAGCAGCGGTTGTTGTTGGGCTCGGAATCGTTCGTCGTGCAGTTGATGCCCTGCGCGCGCAGCGTGGGATTGAAGTTGGAGCCCGACCAGAACACGATCCGGTTGGGATCGGTGCCGGTGGTGATGGAGGCGTGGTAGGCGTCGCACAGTGTGAAGGCCTCGGCCAGCGCGAACTGGAAGGGAATGTCATCGCGGCCGAAATAGCCCATCGCGTACGGGGTCTTGTACTTGGCCCAGAAGCCCATCTTGCCCTGGTTCCACGCTGCCTGACTGTCGCCAAACGAATGCGGCGTGCCGTATCCGACCAGCGCGTTGCTGGTCGCGGAGTCGCGGTGATAGGGCGGGATCTCACGGGTGCCGTCCGACTGAAACCACACCGGCTTGCCGCTTTCGAGCGGAATAGGGAAGCGGTCGCCGAAGCCGCGCACGCCGCGCAGCGTACCGAAATAGTGGTCGAACGAGCGGTTCTCCTGCATCAGGATCACGATGTGCTTGACGTCCATGATCGTGCCGGTCCGACGCCGCGCCGGAATGGCCAGCGCCCGGTTGATGCTGGTAAAGGCAGCCGCCGCCGTGGCGCCCGCCAGAAAGTCGCGACGTGTTGTCATTTCTTATCTACCTTTGGTTGAACAGTTGAAGAAACGAACGACGGCCTGCAGCGCAGGCTTGGCTCACTGCGCGGGCAAGCCGGTCGGCAATAGCAGTGCGACTTGACGTCGCTGTGAATAATTTATTTCCGATGGAATTTTTTGTGAGCTTTTCTCAGTGTAGGGTGATTGAGCACCGAGAGAGGGGAGAACGGGCCGGAATGACCCATGGGCCATCCTCGTCGCCGGCTCATCCCGGCGGCCCACGAGAATTGAAGCTCTGCGCAAAGGGAATCGCGATAACCTTCCGCGATCCACCAAATGAATTCCCACGTTGTTCGCGAGGACGCGGGTGACACGCTCGAACTCCAATGCAGGGCCGTCCGTGAGCGGTATTCTATCCCGCGTTCGTGAATTGCAATCCGATCTTCCTCCAAAAGCCAGGCAAATCGCCGAGCTGATTATCGCGCAGCCGGAGTCCTTCATTCACATGTCGATCACCGAAGTTGCCGAGACATGTGGCGTGAGCGAAGGCACGATCGTTTCCTTTTGCGGCAGGGTGGGCGTTCGCGGGTTCCAGGAGCTCAAGATTCTTCTGGCGCGCGATCTGATCGAGCCGGTTCGTCTGATTCAGGAGGATCTGCATCGAGGCGATGATCCGGCGACCGTCACGGATCACATCTTTGCTGCTCACGCCGCTTCGCTCCACGAGACGCGCCGCCTGCTCTCAATGGAATCGCTGGCGAAGGCGGCGAGCTTGTTGAGGGAAGCGCAGCGGATCGAGATCTATGGCATAGGAAGTTCGGCGCCGATTGCGCAGGACCTCTCCTATCGCCTGCTGCAACTGGGGCTCGCGGCGAGCGCAGTCGTCGATTCTCATGTCCAGGCCGTCAGCGCGGGCATGACCGGCCCGGCGGTCACGACCGTTACGGTGTCTCACTCAGGCAGCACGGTCGAGACGGTGCTCGCGACCCGATTGGCGCGGGAAGCCGGCGCTCGGACAATCGGCATCACCCGGCTCGGCAAGTCGCCTCTGGCGGCCCATTGCGACGTTCTGCTCTATACCGTCGCCAATGAAACCAGATATCGGCCCGAGGCCATGAGCAGCCGCGTGGCTCAGCTCGCCATTATCGACACCCTGGTGAGCTGTTGCGCCCTGACCGACACCGAGCGCTCTGTGGACCGGCTTCAACACGCCGCGCGTATTCTTTCCGAGAAGCGCTTTTGACCGCACAGCTTGCGGCGGAGAGCCGCAACAGGATGGCTCCGACCCGAGCCGAAAATCTCCGCCCGAGATGCCTTTCGGAGGATGCCCCCACTTGGCTTTGATGTACAATTGATGCCGGTTGCCCACCACAGGAGGTAAGTCATGAAAAGCCTCTATGCTCTCGCGTCAGTTGGGTTCTGCGTAGCTTCGGCAGCCCTCACCATCACCTCGGCGTCGGCTTTTCCAAACGAGGAGATCCCGAAAACCGAACCGGAGTACATCGCCAAGACAAAGACCGCCGCGCCGGCGTCGGTCGTGAACAACGCGACGATCACCATGCCGCAGCCGGATGGGTCTTCCAAGACCGTCCAAACCGGATCGAACGGTTTCACGTGCTTTATCGGCAATGACGGAACACCCGAATGCGATGACCAGAACGCCATGGAATGGCGCAAAGCTCTCCAGGCCAAACAGACCCCGCCGAACAAGATTGGCTTCATCTTCATGCTGGCCGGTGACACCGGCACGAGCAATCATGATTCCTCCGAACGGCACACGCACCAGCATTGGGTCCAGACCGGGCCGCATGTGATGATCGTCGGCGGCGCAGCGCACGAGATGCTCAGTCCGTATCCGCGCGATCTGGATGTCAAAGACCCGACGCAGCCTTATGTGATGTTCCCCGGCAAACCCAACGAGCACCTGATGATCCCGGTGGTCTCGCAAGAGCTTACGACGGGCAGCACGCGGTGACGCGCGTGAACTCCACCGTGCCTGAGAGCAGCGGCACGGCGGCTGATTCCGTATGATCGCAATGGCGGATCTGTGCTGCCCGCGTGATATTTCTTGGCGGTACAGCGCAAAGCCAGAACATTTCAACTCATGCCAGCCTGCTTGGGGCCGGCCTGAGTTCAAGTTCTCAAGCCCCGACCTTCCTGGCGGCAGGAACCGTCCATGTGCCGTTGATGATGGAGGGGTCCGTTTCCTGCGGCCAGTACATGCGCAGCATGAGTATGAAATCTCCCTCGGGAGCGGGCAGCCAGTTTGACTCCTTGTCTTGGCCCGGGGAGTCCTTTTGAATGTAGAGATCGACCGAGCCGTCCGCGTTCTCCTTCAGATCTTCACGGGCGCTAATCGAGTAGCGGTTGATCGGATTCTTCACGAAGAAGTAGCTGCTATCGTACATCGTGAGCGACCAGAATCCCTCCGCGGGAGGCAGGTGGCCTTTCGGAAACCGCATGACGTACTTGTTTGCGCCATTGTACTTGCGGCCATCCGCATCCTTTTGGGAGGTCGGGTAGACCGCATCCTGCGGACGATTAGCGCCGAGTCCGATCGCGGTCACCAAGGCTCGCATCAGATAGTCGGTGCCATAGATGCCGGTCTTCGTTGTGAAGGCAAAGCCATTCTCATCCCTGATGGCTTTGTTGATCTTGAACTGAAGCATGATCCTGTCGAACGATACCTCCGGTAAGCGCTTCAGGAAGTCCGCCTTGAGCTTGCTCTCATCAAAATCCTGTCCGGGGACGATTCCAATTCGGGCAAATTTGGCAAGCTGGGGCGCGTCTGCTTCGTAGGGCGGATTGGTCTTCATAAGCTCGCACAGCAGCTTGAAATACGACACCGCGTCCATGCGATTGACCTGCTCGCGGACCGCGGTCTTCATGTCGACCGACGGATCGACTTTTCCCGCAGGTGGCGTGTACGGCTTGCCGTAAGCACTGAGCGGTACGAGTTTGCACTCATCCTGCAGCTTGTGGACGGCGGCGTAATCCTCCGGCGTGCCGGTGCAATAGATGCGGCCAAGCAGCCACACGATACTGGTGGGCGATTTGCACTCCTTCACGCCGGCCGGCAGCGTGCCCTTCCACCCGGGTCCGGTGATCGCGTAAGTCTGCGCCCCCGTGCCGGTGGTGCGTTTCCCTGGGACTTGAAACACCGTCGTCCAGCCGTCCAGCATTGGCATCAGGAAATAGCGCCCCTTCATGTCCGGGATGCTGAGGACCCACGGTTCTTTCCCGACGTCGACGAAGGAGGTTGTGTAGAGAGTGTCCGCATTCGGCGCGGTGACATCCCTGAACGAAGCGTCTGGATATTGGCGCAGCTTGATAAGATGACCCATCGGTCCCCGTGTTCCGACCGGTTCAGCAACATTGGTCATGACCCGGCGAGTCATCTCGATCGTCACCAACGGATAGCCGAAAGTGTAGGCGTCGCTCGCGAGCCAGAAATCCTCCAGGCCTTGACCCACTCCGAGGAAAGAATCCTGGGCAAGGACTGATCGTGTGGCGGCCGCGCCTGCCAGCAGCCCCATTCCACCAAACGCAAGGGATCGGCGGGTGATATTCATCGCTATCTCCTTCCTGAAACGAATACAAATGACGGCTAGTGTTTTCAGATGTGACGCTCATGCCCTGTGGGCCGAGGCGGTCAGGATGAATTGCTGGCGGCAGCTACGATGCCGCCAGTCAGCGCAGCTCAATAGCAAGGCGGATAAGGATAATATCCGCACCGGGGCGCGTAGTATGGATAGGCAGCTCCGGCCACTGCGGCCGCTCCCGCAAAGGCCGCACCTCGGTAGAAAGCACCGCGCCAGGCCGTTCGGCGGGCGACGCCCGCAAAGGACAGCGGAGTGAAGGGGCGGCCGATGATGTCGATAAAAACTGATGCCGGCCCATCAGCTCCCACAAGATCGCCTTCGAGAATATCGACATCGAAAGTCAGCTTGTCGTCCTCGAGCTTGGGCGATTTCAGTACGACGACGGCGTCGATCACCGACGATCCGTCTTTCTTGAAACCGGAAACCGTAGCGTTTGGAGGATCTTTGGCGAAGTTGTCGCTGCCGTTGCCCCAATCCTCAACAATTCGCGTCGTGAGATCGTGACCGGCCGCCCGTACAGGTCGATCGGCAAACACGATGGCATTCGGCGAAATTCCCGTCAGCACAAGCTTGCCGTCCTTCAAGCTCGCACCGCGCGAATTGAGGACGAAGAGGGATGGCACGACTTCCGGCTTTGCCTGGCCGATGGATTTCTCAAGCGGAATATGCGGCTTACGTTCGGGGGCCGTTTGAGCAGAAAGTCCTTGGGGGCAGATCAGCAATCCGCCGACGCAAAATGCGATTAAAGCAGCACGAAGTGTCACGGCAATTTTCTCCTTGGAAAGAGGACTATTTTCCTTTCGGCCGGCTCCTATGGCTTTCAAAAATCGTCTGGCGCATCTTCTTCTGCGCATTCTAGAAAGTGGCTCCGCAGCAGCCGGGCAATTGGCAAGCAGCTTCCAATGTGGCAAGCAGCTTCGCTAAGCATTTCGCGCCAATTCAGATCGCAAGTCTTGCCATTTCGCGCCAATCGGCCGGATCAGTTCAGCAGTCAATCGGACAAATTCTTCTGCGATTGGCGTGCCGCTCCTGCTTACGCGCAAGTTGCTGCTGTCTGTAGACAACGGGTTGAACTTTCATCAAACGCACGAAACTGCGGCTGAAGCTGCTTGCATTCGTATAGCCGAGAAATCTTGCGATATCGGACAGGCGCATGCTTGAGTCCACGAGCAAGCGGCACGCGATAGTCAGGCGAACTTCCGCAAGCATTGCGCTGTGGCTTGTGCCCATGCGACCGAGATGACGCTGCAAGGTGCGCGTGCTGATTTTGCAGGCGCGAGCTGTGCCATCGAGAGTTGCGTCACCGTGTCGCAGCGACGCGATAATGGCCGCGCGGACCGCCCGAGATGAAGGCAAACGGACAGCTCTCATCGGTTTGTGTGAGGCGTGAAGCCCACGGTCCCTCTGAAGAGAACCGATGCTTTGAGGCTACGCGCATTCTCAGGACCAATCTGGCCACCAGCCGCCAAAATGTTCGTCAAGTGGAATTATTTGTTGCTCGCCATGCCTGCACGACCTGACAATCGATAAGGCAAGACAGTTGCAAGCCTGCTAGTCTGCTACCGCGGCAGACTTCTTGGGCAGGTAGTGATGACCGTTATTCCATTGACCCGTTGCCAATTTCTAATGCCATTTGCTGAAATTCATTCAGAGATCGGCGGACCCACCGCGGCGCTTCTCGCCAAATTCCGGCTTCCTACGTCTTTGGAGGAAAAAGCGGATCATTACGTGCCGCTGCTGCCGGCCGTTCGCTTTGCGGCGGCCGCCCAGGAAAAGCAGGGGCTGTCGGAGATCGCCTTTCGCGCAGCCCAGAGGCTCTCATTCGATCATCTAAGCGATGCCATGCGAGTTCGAATCCGGCATTCGCCAACTCTGTTGGTTGCTCTTCAGCAGATGTGCAAGTGGGCGCCGGTCGAAGATACAAATCTGCGTCTATGGCTGGAGCCGTACGACGAAAGCGTGAAAATTTGCAGCAAGCTCATTGGAACGGAAGGTATTTCCCATCTTGAGGTGTCCCAATGGCTTCAGAACATATTCGTCCTGCACATCGTCCGTCAGTTCGCGGGCGCGTGCTGGACTCCCAGAGTGATCGCGTTTGAAGCTGATTATATGCCGAGCAGAGAAGTTCAATCGCATTGGCCGGATACACGCTTCATGTCAGGTCAGAAAGCCTCATGGATCGAAGTGCCGCTGCAGTTCTTGAGCTATCCCAATCGCGCAGTTGTTGTCCGGTCTCATTTGCCCGAGACAGAGCGGCAGCCTTTCGGCGGCGACGTCGTCGGCATTCTCAAGTTGACTTTACCATCGTATCTTGACGAGGGAGGCCCGGCGATAGTGCAGGCTGCCGAGATGGTTGGACTGAGCGTCAGGAGTCTGCAGAGGAAGCTCGCGCTGGCCGGGCTGACATACTCGGGCCTGCTTGAGCAGGTCCGCTTCAACAATGCGATGCAGCTTCTAAGCGATACTGAGAACAAGATCATCGACGTAGCATTCTCATCGGGATATGCAGACCCTGCCCACTTTGCTCGCGCTTTCCGACGGATTTCCGGATTCACCCCGCGACAGTTTCGGGAAAGGTCGAGGAGCGGACGGGCGGAGATCGACCTTCGCGCCTCCCAACTTGATGATCATCGTCTCTAGAGAAGATTTACGCCTTGGATGCTCCTCTATGTAGCGGCGTGGAATTTTCGGCTTTCCGGCTGATGTTGAAAGCTGGACTGCACGCGACATTGATCCTCGCCGCTGGGACAGCCTTTGGCGCAAATGATGATGACGGCGCTATCAGCGCATCGATACCGGCGGTCTATCTTGATCTGAGGACAAGCTACGCGCAGGTGCCGGCAGGATCGCTCGCATTTGGCTTTGGACATCCAACTCTATTCGATGCGTTGCGAACGCTTGCAACACCGAACCGCGCGGCGTTTCCGACCGGCCTGCCAGCAGCAAAATCGCTCAACGTGGATTTTCCGTTGACGGTCGATGTCACCGACAGTGTCTCGCTATACGGAGGCGTCTCCGGCAGTTCGACGGAGTTCGGAGGCAGCGGGTGGTCGTCCTTTCAAGTCACAAGCTGGAACGTCGGCTTCCAGGCGGATCTCTACCAGCAGAACGGCGGGACCTTTCCGACCGTGACGCTGCAATCGACCATCACACAATCGATCCCCAATGGTCCGCTGGCCACAACCTCCTTCAACAACATTCTCGAATTCGACTATGCACTTGATTCCGATGAGACCAAAGGCTTCCTCGCCGGTTTCCAGGACACGCGCACTGACGTCGGCACGACGCTCGTGAAGATCAACCCGAACACGATCGCCTATGTCGGCGGCTACTATCAATGGTCCAATAATTGGAGATTCACTGGCCGTGTGGGCGTGCAGTCCTTCGAAGGGGCGCAGCTTCTAACCCTTGCGCCCATTCAGCCGTTCACGCAACCGATCATGCGGCTCGATCTCGATCGCATGGACGATAACGACAATCGGCTGTTTGGCATCACCGCCGAAATCATGTGGGTGCCCAAGCCCGCCTATCAACTGACGGTCAGGACGCCCCTGTACGCAGTCCGTAATTAGCCGGCGCTGCTGGCGCGAGCCGACAAGGACCAAAAATACCCTGTGTCTGCTTTCGACGCCAATGTCCGCGCGGTCTTCCTGTGCCAGCGCTGCCGGTCATGTTCGCGCGAGGCGCGGGCCGGATCGTCCTGCGGCAATTCTCAGCGCTCCCGCAATGACAGGATGATTTTGCCATCACCATTATGAGTTGGACGGAACAATCCATGATCCGGATCAATTCGGATCGCGATAAGGGTGGGAGCCGAGCCTGGCTCGGGCAGCCGACGTGATTACGGCTGGAACTGTTGTTCGGCTTTGGGCCGGGTCGTATGCGCCCATTTTGGCATCTTTGCGTCTTATCTGCTTGCAGGGCAAACTCGGAAATGCCGGTTGTCCGATCTGCGGCCGGCTGGGATAAGCTGTCATCGTCCACACGGAAAGGTGCGCATTGGTCTCTGCAAGCGAACTGGAGGCTGCTCTGGATTTTCTCCGGGCTCGGGCTGCCGGATCTGCCGAGGGCATTTTTGGTCCGGACTCGATGACCTGGAGGATCGATAGAGAAGCGGTCATCTTTTTGGGCGCCGGTCGTGCGTTGCTCCTTCAACTGGCGCATCCCTGGATCGCGGCCGCTGTGGCGGAGCACTCGCGGACCTTTGCGGATCCGATCGGTCGTTTTCATCGAACCTTTGACGTTATGTTTACGATGGTGTTCGGCTCGGTCGATACGGCTCTTGCTGCTGCCCGGCATCTCCACCGCCGCCATGCCACGATCGTCGGCCGCTTGCCCGAAGCGATCGGTCCCTTCGAGCGTGGCTCACTCTACCGCGCCAATGAGATCGCAGCGTTGCTGTGGGTTCACGCGACCCTCGTCGAGACCGCTCTCATGGTGCACGACATGATCTTGCCTCCGCTCTCGGTTGAAGAGCGCGAGCGATATTGGGCCGAAAGCCGGCTCTTTGGGGCGTTGTTCGGGCTGAAGCCGACTGACTTGCCTGCGGATTGGCAATCGTTTGTCGCCTACAACCGGGCCATGATGCAATCGGACACATTGTCGGTTACCGACACCGCCCGCGACGTGGCTGGACAGATCTTCGCTGGCGGTCGTCCATGGTTGCGCGTACCGCGATGGTATCAAGCCCTAAGCGCCGAGCTGCTGCCTGACCGCATTCGCATGGGCTTCGGATTTGCGTTTGACGAACGGGACAGGAAAGCCGCGGAACGTGCGCTCGCACGCATCCGACGCGTATACTCGGCAATACCAACCCGGCTTCGCTACGTCGGCCCTTACCACGAAGCTCAAGCGCGACTAAAAGGAAGACCCCGGCTCGACTGGACAACCCGCTGCCTTAACAGGGTTTGGATCGGACGGCCTCAGCTAGGTGATCGCCGGAACATTTGAAGCTCCCGTGCTCTCTGTCCCGTGTATGAACGCTTGTATCTTCAGCGTAAGACGGAGGATTCCTGGCTTCCTGAGAGGGACAGCGTAGCCCGGATTGCGCTTCGCTCCATCCGGGTTACGGGCTGCTATCCCTTCTGCGTGTAGAGCAGCGGCACCGCGGAATCCACGACCACCTCGACAAGACTCGTGCCGTCATGTGTAAGCCCACGCTTCAGCGCGCTTGGAAGCTCGGCGGCCTTCGTCACGCGTACGGCGTGGCAGCCCATGCCTTCTGCGATCTTGACGAAATCGATATCGGGCAATTCCAGCCCCGGCACGTTGCGCACCTGCATCACCTGGCTGAACGAGCGCATCGCGCCGTAGCCTGAATTGTTGATCACCACCACCGTCATCGGCAGCTTGCGCTGCGCGGCGGTCCACAGCGCCTGGATCGAATACATCGCCGAGCCGTCGCCGATCAGGCAGACGATGCGACAACCGGTGCGGCCGAGCGCCATGCCGACCGCCGCCGGCAGGCTGTAGCCGAGGCCGCCGCTCGCCATGGTGTAGAAACTGTCCTGCCCGCGCATCGGCATGAACTTCTGCATCGCCAGGCGATGCGAGGGAGCCTCTTCCACCAGCACGTCATGCGGCCCCATCGCGGCGACAAGCAAATGCATCAGGAACTCGGCGGGAATCGGATCGCCGGGTGCGGGCACAGGCGACAGCGCGCGGCCCGCGGGCACGGCTCGCCTGGTTTCGGGCAACAGTTCGAGCAGTGTCGCAAGCGACGGCTTCATCGTGCCGATGATGCTGTTGCCGACTGGCGTGAAGGACGCAGCGTTTGGATCGTCGGTGATCTGGAACAGCGCGGTTGCGCCATCGAAGATCGAAGCGTGGCCCTCGACATGGAAGGTGAACACCGGCGCGCCGATCACGACGACCAAGTCGTGCCCGCGCAGCGCCTCCGAGAGCTGCCCCGGGGAAGCGTGGAGGAAGCCGGCGAATTGCGGATGCCGCTCGGGGAATGAGCAGCGCGCCGAGAACGGGCTCGCCCACACCAAGGCTTTCGTCTTCTCCGCGACCTCAATCATGAGATCGACGGCCTGTGCGCGGTCGACGGCGGGGCCGACGACGAGGGCAGGGTGCTTGCTGTCGGCGAGCGCGGCGACCAGCGCCTTCATCGCCGCCGGATCGGGCCCGATCTCGCGACTGATCTGGCGCGCCTCGACCGGCTGCGTCGACCGGTTCCAGTCGTCGACCGGCACCGAGACGAAGGTCGGCCCGCAGGGCGGCTGCATCGCGATGTAATAGGCGCGTGCTATCGCGCCGGGGACGTCCTCAGGCCGCGCCGGCTCGACCGCCCATTTCACATAGGGCTGCGGGAATTCGGTGGCGCGTTCGGCGTAGAGGAACGGCTGCAATGGCAGGATCGAGCGCGCCTGCTGGCCTGCGGTGATCACCAGCGGCGTCTGGTTGCGGTAGGCGTTGAAGACATTGCCGAGCGCGTGCCCGACGCCGGCCGCCGAATGCAGATTGACGAAGCCGGCGTTGCGCGTCGCCTGCGCATAGCCGTCGGCCATCCCGACGACAGAGGATTCCTGCAGTCCCAGCACATAGTCGATGTCATCGGGCCAGTCGCTCAGGAACGGCAATTCGGTTGAGCCGGGATTGCCGAACACCTTTTTGATGCCGAAGGCACGGAGCAGTCCGAACGTCGCGTCCTTGACCGTGACGGCTTTGCTGTTGGCGGCGGCGGGCTTGCGGGACGACATCAGGCGATTCTCCCCAGTTTATTTTTTCGTCATTGCGAGCCACCGGGTCGGCGCGTAGCGCCGCCCGATGACAGGCTCCGCGAAGCAATCCATCTCGCCGCTTGCGGAGATATGGATTGCTTCGTCGCTTCGTTCCTCGCAATGACGGCCTAGGAGCGACCGCTAGTCAAGCCCTACCAGGTCGCCGTGCCCTTCATCGTCGGCTGCCCTTCAGCATTAGCCGTCCACAGGTCCAGGCCTTCGCCATTCTCATTGGCGTTGACCGAGAACTCGCTGCCCTCGAACAGGGGCTGCACGCCGCGATAGACGAACTTCTTCGGCGGCTGGCCGCCATGAAGCTTCGCCGCCAGCTCGATGATGAACGCGGCTTGCAGCGGCCCGTGGAAGATCAGGCCGGGATAGCCCTCCACCTTGGTGACGTAGTCGCGATCGTAATGGATGCGATGGCCGTTGAAGGTCAGCGCCGAATAGCGGAACAGCAGCACCGGATCGGCCATGTGTGTCTCGCGGTGCTTTGCAATCGGCGGCGGGGGCGGAGCCTTCGCCGATGTGGCCGCTGGCGTGCTCGTCATCTCGCGATAGACGATATCCTGCCGCTCGCGGATCGCGAGCCCGCGCGGCGTCATCACCTCGTGATGGACGGAGACGAAGCACAGCGTGCCGGTCGAGCCGCTCTTCAAGCTCACGTCGGAGATGCGCGAGACGCGCCTCGGCTCGTCGCCGACGCGCAGCGTGTCGAGGAATTCGAGCTCGCCGCCGGCCCACATCCGGCGCGGCAGCGGCACCGGCGGCAGGAAGCCGCCGCGGGTCGGGTGGCCGTCGGGACCGAGCTGCGACATCGGAAACACCGGCTGCGCCAGGCACCAATGCACCGTGAACGGCGCGGCATCGCCCACCTTGGGCTCGCCGATCTCCTGGAACAGCGTCGCGCGCAGACCTTTCACGAGCTGCGCGGTGACGGTGTCGGAGGCCTCAGTGGTGCGGCCGATCCATTGCCTGAGATGATCGAGGTCGAGTTGTTCGCTCATGATGATTTGGCCCGGGCAGGAGAGGACTTTGCGGCGCTGGTCTGCTCGCCGATCGCCGGCACCGCGCCGTAGTGGCGCGGTTCGCCGACGACAATCGCAGCCGGTGCCGGATAGGCGACGCGGCCGTTCGGCGTCTCGACCTCGATCCGGCGCAGATGCGGATGATGGGCGAGGTCGTCCATGGTGTTGACCTCGGCGAAAGCGATGTCGGCATCGGCCAATTTCTGCAGCAGCTCGTCGCGCGTCAGCTTCGCGAAGGCGTCGCCGACGGTCTGGTCGGTCAGCGCGCGGTTGCGCACCCGCTCGACCATGTTGGCGAAGCGCGGATCCTTCGGTAGCTCCGGCTGGCCCAGCACTTCGGCGCACAGCTTCTTCCATTCCCGTTCGCTCTGGATCGAGATCAGGATCTCCTTGCCGTCCCTGGAGCGGAACACGCCGTAGGGCGCGATCGAGGGGTGGGCGAGGCCCATGCGCTTCGGCGGCTTGCCGTCCTCGGCATTGAGCAGCGGCACCGTCAGCCAGTCCGCCATCACGTCGAACATGGAGATGCGGATGTCGGCCCCCTTGCCGGTGCGCCCGCGCGCGATCAGCGCTTCCAGGATCGCCGCATGCGCCGTCGCGCCGGTCGCAACGTCCACGATCGACATACCGACGCGCGAGGCGCCCTCCGGCCCGCCGGTGATCGAGGCGAGTCCACTCTCGGCCTGGATCAGGAGATCATAGGCCTTGCGATTGGCATACGGCCCTTCGTCGCCATAGCCCGTGATGGTGCAGCAGATCAGCTTCGGATAATCCTTGCGCAGCCGTGCAAGCGAGAAGCCGAGCTTGTCCATCGAGCCCGGCTTCAAATTCTGCAATAGCACGTCGGCGCCCGCGATGAGCTCTTCCAGCGCGCTGCGGCCTTCCTTGGTCGCCAGATCGACCACGACCGAATCCTTCCCGCGGTTCAGCCAGACGAAATAGCTGCTCTGGCCCTTGGCGGCGGCGTCATAGCCGCGGGCGAAATCGCCCTCGGGGCGTTCGATCTTGATCACATGCGCGCCGGCATCGGCCAGGCGCGACGAGCAGAACGGCGCAGCCACCGCCTGCTCCACGGCGATGACGGTCAGTCCCTCGAGCGGCAGCATGCGTCTCACCTCAGTAGGAGCGGGGCATGCCGAGCACATGCTCGGCGACGAAGGACAGGATCAGATTGGTCGAGATCGGCGCCACCTGGTAGAGCCGCGTCTCGCGGAACTTGCGCTCGACGTCGTATTCCTCGGCAAAGCCGAAGCCGCCATGGGTCTGCACGCAGGCATTCGCCGCTTCCCAGGACGCATCCGCCGCCAACATCTTCGCCATGTTGGCTTCCGCACCGCAGTCGAGCCCGGCTTCGTACTTGCGGGTGGCTTCCTTCACCATCAACTCGGCCGCACGCATCGAGGCATAGGCTTTTGCGATCGGGAACTGGATGCCTTGATTCTGGCCGATCGGCCGGCCGAACACGGCGCGCTCCTTGGCGTAGTTGGTCGCCTTGGCGATGAACCATTTGGCATCGCCGATGCATTCGGCCGCGATCAGGATGCGCTCGGCATTCATGCCGGAGAGGATGTAGCGGAAACCCTTGCCCTCGTCGCCGATCAGGTTTTCCGCCGGCACCCGCATGTCCGTGAAGAACACCTCTGTCGTCGCGTGGTTCATCATGGTCCGGATCGGGCGGATCTCCAGCCCCTTGCCCTTGACCTCGCGCATGTCGACGATGAACACCGACAGCCCGTCGGTCCGCTTCTTCGCCTGCTCCTTCGGCGTGGTGCGCGCGAGCAGGATCATCAGATCGGAATGCTCGGCGCGGCTGGTCCAGATCTTCTGGCCGTTGACGACGTAGTGGTCGCCATCCTTCCGCGCAAACGTCTTCAGCGACGACGTATCGGTGCCGCTGGTCGGCTCGGTCACGCCAAAGGCCTGCAACCGCAATTCGCCGCTCGCGACCTTCGGCAGATACTTCGCCTTCTGCTCGGCATTGCCGTGCCGCAACACCGTGCCCATCGTGTACATCTGCGCGTGGCAGCCGCCACCGTTGCAGCCGGCACGCTGGATCTCCTCCAGGATCGCCGCCGCCGCGGACAGCTTCAGCCCCGCGCCGCCATACTCCTCGGGGATCAGCACCGAGAGATAGCCGGCTTCGGTCAACGCATCGACGAATTCCTTCGGATACGCCATCTGCCGGTCGAGCTTGCGCCAGTATTCACCGGGAAACTGTGCGCAGAGTTTTGCCACCGCATCGCGGATGTCGGAATAGTCGTCATGGTGTTCTTGTGCGGTCATCGGAAATCACCGGCGCGTTCGTTTAAGGGATGGCGGATCTGAAAGGCGCGGCGGACCATTGTGGCGCCGGCGTAAACTCCCTATGCTGTTTTGTTATAGCGTATGAAGTAGCATTCCAAGATTGGCAAGCATGGATTTCCGCCAGCTTAGGACGTTTACCTGCGTCGCGGAACTCGGGAGCCTGAGCAAGGCCTCCGACACGCTGCGCATAGCTCAGCCGGCGCTGAGCCGGCAGATCAAGCTGCTCGAGCACGAGCTGCGCACGGAGCTGTTTACGCGGAACGGCCGCGGCATGGTGCTGACCGATGCCGGTCGCCTCTTGCTCGCGCGCACCTCCGGCATCGTCCGCCAGGTCGACCAGATCCGCGACGACATCCAGTCCGCGCAGGGCCCGCCGTCCGGCCGCGTGGTGCTCGGCCTGGTGCCAACGGTGAGCTGCGTGCTCTCGGCGCGCTTCGCCCGCCGCTGCGTGGAGAATTTCCCCGGCATCTCGCTGCGCATCGTCGAGAGCTATAGCGGCCACCTGATCGAATGGCTGCACCGCGGCGAGATGGATATTTCGATCATCTACGGCCGCACCGCGGACCTGCATCTGGCGGCGCAGCCGCTCGGCCGCGACCAGATCATAGCCGTCGGCCCTCGCGGCTGCGGCTTGTCGCGCAAGAAGCAGGTCGAGATCGGCTGGCTCTTGCGCCAGCGCCTGGTACTGCCCAGTCATTCGCATGGGCTCCGTGCCCTGATCGAGCACGCCGCGGCGCTCAAGAAGATCAAGCTCGACGTCCAGCTCGAGGCGGATTCGTTCCGCGTGCTCACCAGCCTGGTCGAGGAGGGGCTCGGCTTTGCGCTGTTGCCGCCATCCTCGGTGCGGAGCGAAGTCGCCGACGGCCGGCTGGAAACCGCGGCGATCGCAAAGCCGCTGTCGCGCGAGCTGATCATTGCCTCTCCGATCGATCGTCCCACCTCAATCGCGACCACCGCCGTCACCACGCTGTTGCGCGAGGAGGTCGCCGCCTGCCGCAAGGAAGGCCTCTGGGACATCAAGCTGGCGTAACGCCGTTGCGGTGCGCCAACAGAAGACTTAAGGGAAGCTCGCGCAGCCTTCCCTTCGCATCTGGTGCAGGCTGTCATGCCAGGTTTTTATATCTCCGTCATTGCGAGCGAAGCGAAGCAATCCATTTCACCACTTGCGGAGGCATGGATTGCTTCGTCGCTTCGCTCCTCGCAATGACGGAGCTGAGGCCCGGCCTGTGGCCTCGCCCTTCGAGACGGTCGCTACGCGACCTCCTCAGGGTGAGGGGATAGAGTGGAGTGCGCCGCTCTCCCCGCGTCATTGCGAGCGAAGCGAAGCAATCCATCTCGCCACTTGTGGAAGCATGGATTGCTTCGTCGCTTCGCTCCTCGCAATGACGATCACCCCGGAATCCGCACCGGCAGCGTCTCATATCCCTTGATGAAGCTGGAATAGATCCGCCGGGGCTCGCCGACCACCTCGATACGGTCGAACCGTTTCAGCATCTCCTGCCAGATGATCTTCAATTGCAGCTCGGCGAGCCGCATGCCGACGCAGCGGTGGATGCCGAAGCCGAACGACAGATGCGTGCGCGGCCGCGGTCGGTCGATGATGAACTCGTTGGGGCGGTCGATCACCTCTTCGTCGCGGTTGCCCGAGACATACCACATCACGACGCGGTCGCCCTTTTTGATCGTCTTGCCGCCGAGCTCGGTATCTTCAAGAGCGGTACGCCGCATATGGGCGAGCGGCGTCTGCCAGCGGATCACTTCCGGCACCATCGAGTCGATCAATTCAGGGTTTTGCCTGAGCTTCTCGTACTGCTCCGGGTTTTCGTTCAGCGCCAGCACCGAGCCGGTCATAGTGTTGCGCGTGGTGTCGTTGCCGCCGACGATCAGCAGGATGAGGTTGCCCATGAGGTTGTCGCGGTCCATGTGCCGCGTCGCATCGCTATGCGCCATCATCGACAACAGATCGTTGCGCGGCGGCGCGTTGACGCGCTCGTTCCAGAGCTTGGCGAAATAGGCGTAGCATTCGTCCATTTCCTTCCGCCGCTGCTCCGGCGAGTCGACGATGCCGCTCTTGGGCAGAGCGGTAGCGACGTCGGACCAGCGCGTCAGCTTGCGCCGTTCCTCCCAGGGGAAGTCGAACAGCGTCGCCAGCATCTGCGTGGTCAATTCGATCGAGACCCTTTCGACAAAGTTGAAGGTCTCGTTGCGCGGCAGGCCGTCCAGCACCCGTTGCGACCGCTCGCGGATCAGCTTGGCAAGTTCGTCCAGATGCGTCGGCGTGAACATCGGCGACACCGTCTTGCGCTGCGCCGAGTGTTTCGGCTGGTCCATCGCGATGAAGCTCGGCCAGTCATAGCCGACCGGCATGTCGCGGATGCCGATGCCGCCAAGCGTCGCATCAGAGGAGAAGATGCCGTGGTTGGTGTCGACATGCATGATGTCGTTGTACTTCGTAACCGACCAATAGGGCTCGATCGGCGCGTTGGTGCAGTAATGCACCGGCTCTTCTTTGCGCAGCCGCTCGAACCACGGCTGCCACGTGTCGTTCTGGAACAGCCTTGGCGCGCCCGGGTGGAAATTCTTCAGCGGCGTCGAATAGGCCTCCTCGCGCGCCAGGCGCATCAGCTCGTTCCTGTCGACCCTGACCGAAGTCTGCACGTTCATGGTTATCAACTCCCAAAAGCGCTAGAGCATTTCGGTTCTGATGGAATCAGAACCGAAGCTCTAGATTCTCGTTTTGACGCGTTTTCTTCACGCGAACCGGTGTCCACTTCGCTCGAAAACGCTCTAGTCCGCGATGCGGACCGGCAGCGTCTCATATCCCTTGATGAAGCTCGAATACACGCGCTTCGGCTCCTCCACCACCTCGATCGTGTCGAAGCGCTTCAGGATCTCTTCCCAGATGATCTTCAACTGCAATTCGGCAAGTCTGAGGCCGACGCAGCGATGGATGCCGAAGCCAAACGAAATGTGAGTGCGGGGACGGGCGCGATCAATGATGAACTCGTAGGGACGTTCGATCACATCTTCGTCGCGGTTGCCCGAGACGTACCACATCACGACCTTGTCACCCTTCCGGATCTGCTTGCCATGGAACTCGATGTCGGCAAGCGCAGTGCGGCGCATATGCGCCAGCGGCGTCTGCCAGCGGATCACCTCCGGCACGAAGCTGTCGATCAAGTCAGGGTTCTGCTTCAGCTTGCGATACTGGTCCGGATTCCGGTTCAGCGCATAGATGCTGCCGGAAAGCGTGTTGCGCGTGGTGTCGTTGCCGCCGACGATCAAGAGGATCAGATTGCCGAGGAAGTTCTTCGGATCCATGTCGCGGGTCGCCGGGCTGTGCGCCATCATCGAGAGCAGGTCACTCTTCGGCGGCTGGTCGATCCGTTCCTTCCACAGCCGCGAGAAATAGCTGGCGCATTCCATCAGCTCTGCCTGCCTCTCGTCCTCGGTCGCGACCAGCCCGCCGGCGCCCGGAAGGGTGGTGGCGACGTCCGACCAGCGCGTCAGCTTGCGCCGGTCCTCCCAGGGGAAATCGAACAGCACCGCCAGCATCTGCGTGGTCAATTCGATCGAGACCCTGTCGACCCAGTCGAACACGTCGCCGCGCGGTAGGTTGTCGAGGCATTCGGTCGAGCGCTTGCGGATGTTGATCGCCAGCTCGTCGAGATGGGTCGGCGTGAACATCGGCGCCACGGTCCGCCGTTGCGCCGAGTGCCGCGGCTGATCCATTGCGATGAAGCTTTCGCGGCGCAGATCCGGGGCGATGTCGCGGATGGTGATGCCGCCGAGCGAGGCGGCCGAGGAGAACACCGAATGGTTGGTCTCGATCTCCATGATGTCGTTATACTTGGTCACCGACCAATAGGGCCCGAACAGGCTGTCCCGGCAATAGTGCACCGGCTCCTCCCGGCGTAGCCGGTCGAAATAGGGCCAGAACGAATCGGTCCGGAACAGTTCGGGAGCGCTGGGGTCGAATTGATCCAGCGGGATCGCATAAGCCCGCTCGCGGGCGGCCTCCTGGGTTTCGCTCTTGATACGATCGACCGTCCCGTGCATGGCGTATCTCCTTGGATCGTCCCGGTCCGGTTGTTCCGTCGGGCGCATTTTTGGCGGATTACAACCCGTCACGCCGCGCAGGGCAAGGGCGAGTTTGGCACATTTGGCCGCATCGGCTTCCACCGAGCCGCGCCTGCGGGGAGAGGGAAGGTACCTACCGCCCTCGTCATTCCGGGGCGTCCGAAGGACGAACCCGGAATCCATTGGGCCGCATATACGTGCGGAGAAATGGATTCCGGGCTCGACGCTTCGCGTCGCCCCGGAATGACGGCGGTGCGGGGAGCGGAAGAAGAAACCTCCCCGTGACAAGCCGCCCGGCAGCGAATAAGCCTAGGGCAACAAGCCATTCTGGAGGCCGCTCGCCATGATTCCCAACGCGCAACGGATGTTCAATTTCGACCTGGGCGAGACCGCGGATGCGATCCGCGAGACCGTGTACGATTTCGCGAGCAACGAGATCGCCCCACGCGCGGCCGAGATCGACCGCACCAACCAATTCCCGCGCGACCTCTGGCCGAAGATCGGCGCGCTCGGGCTGCACGGCATCACCGTCGAGGAGGAATATGGCGGAACAGGCCTCGGCTATCTCGAGCACTGCATCGCGCTGGAGGAGATCTCGCGTGCCTCCGCGTCCGTCGGCCTGTCCTACGGCGCCCATTCCAACCTCTGCGTCAACCAGATCCGCCGCAACGGCAACGAGGCGCAGAAGCGGAAATATCTGCCGAAGCTGATCTCGGGTGAGCATGTCGGCTCGCTCGCAATGTCCGAGCCGAGCGCCGGAAGCGATGTGGTCTCGATGAAGACCCGTGCGGAGAAGAAGGGTGATCGGTTCGTGCTCAACGGCAACAAGATGTGGATCACCAACGGTCCTGTCGCCGAGACGCTGGTGGTCTATGCCAAGACCGATCCGAACGGCGGTCCGCGCGGCATCACCGCTTTTATCATCGAGAAGGGCATGAAGGGGTTCTCCACCGCGCAGAAGCTCGACAAGCTCGGCATGCGCGGCTCCGACACGTGTGAGCTGGTGTTCGAGGATTGCGAGGTGCCGGAGGAGAACGTGCTCAGCGAGGTCGGCCGCGGGGTCAACGTGCTGATGAGCGGCCTCGACTATGAGCGCGCGGTGCTGGCGGCCGGCCCGATTGGCATCATGCAGGCCTGCATGGACGTGGTGATGCCCTATGTGCACGAGCGCAAGCAGTTCGGCCAGCCGATCGGCACTTTCCAGCTCGTGCAGGGCAAGGTCGCCGACATCTATACCACGATGAACGCCTCGCGGGCCTATGTCTATGCGGTGGCGAAAGCCTGCGACCGCGGCGAGACCACGCGCGAGGACGCCGCCGGCGCGATCCTCTACGCCGCCGAGAAGGCGACGCAATGCGCGCTCGACGCCATCCAGCTCCTCGGCGGCAATGGCTACATCAACGACTATCCGACCGGCCGCCTGCTGCGCGACGCCAAGCTCTACGAGATCGGCGCCGGCACCAGCGAAATCCGCCGCATGCTGATCGGCCGCGAACTGTTCGACAAGACCGCGTAGCGGCATTCTCTCCACTTGTCATTCCGGGGCGACGCGAAGCGTCGAACCCGGAATCCATTTCTCCGCCTGCACAAATGGCGAAATGGATTCCGGGCTCGCGACTACGTCGCGCCCCGGAATGACAGGGCGATGTGTGGCTCGATGGATTCTCTGATCTGCAATTGCACATCATAGCTCGTCCTTCGGACGCCCCGGAATGACGGGCACCGGATACCTCCGTCATCTGCACGGCACGTCATTCACTTTACACTCGACTCCTGCGCGAATATCTCGATCACCTTCCTTTGATAAATCTGTGGTTTTGTGCGATCCGCAGAGACCGCCTGGAGTTGATCCCCGTGCACGAGATGAGCTGGACCCCGATTGGGCCGCCGCAGCCGCCGCCCCTGCCTGTCCCGCCGCCGATACCGGTGGCCTTCACGGGCAGTCGCCGCGAATTCTTCGACCTGGTCAAGCGCGGCGCCGGGCTCGAATTCGTCACGCTCGGCTTCTACCGGTTCTGGCTGGCGACCGACATGCGCCGTCATCTCTGGTCCAACACCGAGATCGAAGGCGACGCCGCAGAATATACCGGCCGCGGCAAGGAGCTTCTGATCGGCTTCCTGGTCGCGCTCGCGATCCTGGTGCCGGTTTACCTCGCTTATTTCTTGGTCGGCCTCGAGGCCGAGCGCGCCCAGGCTTTCGCCAGCATTCCGCTGGTGGCGTTCTTCTATCTGTTCGGACAGTTCGCGATCTTTCGCGCGCGCCGCTACCGCCTGACGCGGACGGTGTGGCGCGGCGTGCGATTCTGGATGAGCGGCTCCGGCTGGGCCTATGCCGGGCTCTCGGCGTTGTGGGGACCCGCGGTGATCGTCACCCTCGGCCTCGCCCTGCCGTGGCGCGTCGCGGCGCTCGAGCGCTACAAGATGCGCCATTCCTACTATGGCGACCTGCAGGGCAGCTTCGAGGGGCGCGGCTGGGAGTTCTTCAAGCGCGGCTGGTGGCTCTGGCTGTTGGTGCCGGTGGCAGTCTGCATCGTGCCGCTCGCGCCCTTCATCTACGGTGCCTACAAAGCGGTCGAATGGCGATGGTGGTTGTCCGGCCTCCGCTTCGGCGGCGTGCGGCTCGAGTCGACGCTGAAGCGCGGCGCGCTGATCGGGCTTTATTGGAAAGTGATCGGCTGGATTGTCGTGCTCGGCCTCGTGTTTGCGGCCTGGCTCGCGCTATCCGCGGTGCTGGTCGCCAGCGTGAGCGCAACGCCGCTCAAGGAATTCCTCGCGAGCCAGGAATTTACCGGGAGCATTCCGTTCCTGGTGCTCCTGGGCGTTGGCTATCTCCTGTTCGCGCTCGCCATCAATGTCGTGATCCGCGTCTATCTGATGCGCGATCTCTGGGTGAAGGTGCTGGGGTCGACGATCGTCCATGGCATCGACGCGACGGCCAATGTCTCCGCCCGAGGTGAGCTCGCCAACGCGCTCGGCGAGGGCTTCGCCGACGGTCTCGACGTCGGGGGCTTTTGACCCATGAGCGGGGCGATCGACAGTGGACTTAGCTCCGCCTTCTATTTCGACGGCACGTCGAGCAAGCGGCACGCGGTCACGCTGCGACTCGCCGACGTGCTCGAGATCGAGGAGGACGGACAGCGGATCGCCGCCTGGCCCTATGCGGATATCCGCCGCGCCGACGGTCCGTCCGGCAAGCTGCGGCTCGCCTGCATCTCTGCGGCCGCGCTGGCGCGGCTCGAGATCCGCGATGCCGCGCTCGCGGCCGAGTTCGTCGCGCGCTGCGAAAAGCTTGACGAGCATGTGCTCGGCGGCCGCGGCGTTGCGAGCATCGTCGGCTGGTCGCTGGCGGCGACCGTGTCGATCGTCCTGGTCGTGCTGTTCGGCGTGCCGCTTGCCGCCGACCGGCTGGCGGCTCTGGTGCCTGTCGCGTTCGAGCGGCGGCTCGGCGAAGTCGCCGACAGCCAGGTGAAGATGGTGTTCGACGGCAAGTCGTGCGGCAACCCCGCCGGCCAGCGCGCGTTTGAAAAACTCGTCAACACGCTGCGCGAATCCGCTGGCATGGACACGTCGCTGCAATCGGGCGTGCTCTCGACCTCGATTCCGAACGCCTTCGCGTTGCCGGGCGGCAGGGTCTATGTGTTGGATGGGCTGCTCGCGAAAGCCGAAAATGTCGATGAGCTCGCGGGCATCCTCGCCCACGAGCTCGGCCATCTCCAGCATCGCGACGGCCTGCGCGGCATGATCCACAATGGCGGCACCTCGTTCCTGATCGGCCTCTTGTTCGGCGACATCACCGGCTCCGGCGCGGTGATCTTCGGCTCGCGGACGCTGGTGAACGCATCGCATTCCCGCGAAGCCGAACAGAACGCCGACAGCTTCGCGATCGAGACCATGCACCGGCTCGGCCGGCCGACCAAGCCGATGGGAGAATTGATGTTCCGCATCACCGGCAAGGAAGGCGACAGGGGCCTGTCGCTGATCGCAAGCCACCCCATGACCGAAGACCGCCTCGCCCGTATGACCCGCGAAAACCGCCCCGCCAGCGGCCCACCATTGTTGACCGCGGGAGAGTGGCGCGCGCTGAAGTCGATCTGCAGCGCCGGCACCAGGCTCTGACGCTTCAGTCCCACACTCGCCGTCATTCCGGGGCGCGCCTCTTGGCGCGAGCCCGGAATCCATCGGGCCGCATGCGTCGGCGGAGAAATGGATTCCGGGCTCGATGCTGTCGCATCGCCCCGGAATGACGGTCGCGAGCGATCTCAACGTGATTTGCCCTGTCCAGCCCTCGCGCAAAAAACATTCCGCTTCCGTCGTCGGGCAAATCAGTGATTTAACTCCGCGCGTCTCACCCGAGAGAGGGGCGGCTCGCGATCGTCACGAACGTTGCGGTGAGATGCGGTGGACGCAGATGTTGCGAACGACGAACGCAGCATCAGCGGACGGCGAAGTCGTGTGGTCCTGGCGCCCCGACGCTGGCGCTAAGTACGCGAGCAGCAAGAGCTGCCGCGGACGACGGTGGCAAGAAAGCCCGGTCACCGAGGAGAGCACGAAGTAAGCCGTAAACCATCGCGCAGGGAAAGCCGGAATGCTTCGGTTGAACCTGTGGTCCTACCCCCGTGCTTTTTGTTGCACGGGACCCACGGGTGCAACCGGCACCCGGCTTTCCCTGCGCCCTCTATTGAATGAGAGGGTGGAAAGTGCAGCAAAGCTCGGACGCAATGCGCCGCGAGAACGCGAACTCACATCCGCTGAGTCACACCTAGGATGGGTAGAGCGAAGCGAAACCCATCATGCGTGCGGCTTGCTCCATCGCGATGGGTTTCGCTTCGCTCTACCCATCCTACGGAATTGCTGTTTGAAAATTGAATCAGAACTTTCCGCGACGCCGTAGGGTGGGCAAAGCGAAGCGTGCCCACCATCGCGAGCACTGCGCTGGATGGTAGGCACGGCGCTGTCAATTGGTGCGCCCTCTCCCCTTGTGGGAGAGGGCTACTCCGTCGCTAGCCAAGAGCGCACATGGGTGAGGGGTCTTTCTCCACGCGCACCGTCGCCCGCCGAGACAACCCCTCATCCGTCGCGCATTGCATGCGCGCCACCTTCTCCCACAAGGGGAGAAGGGAAGCACCCCCTCACTCCGGCAGATTGTTCACCTTCTTCACCCAGGCGCGGACGTCGGCGAGGACGTCGGGCAGCAAGGCCTTGACGTCCTGCACGGTCATGCCGGCCTTGATGCGGGGATCGTAGAGCAGGTTGAGGATGTACTGGTCGTAGATGTCGAAATAGCCCATCGAGACGTTGTCGTTGAACATGGTCCAGGGCACGCTCGAGGTATCGTTGATCGGGCCGAGCGACTGCAGCAGTTCCTCATAGGCGCAATCGAAGAAGACGAAGTCGCCGTTATCGACCGTGAGGATCACGTCGGAATGCTCGATCTCGAAATTGTCGTTCTTGCGAAAGCCGCTCAGGCATTGCGGGTCGAGCGAGGAGCGGATTTCTTTCGCGCGCTCGCTGCCATAGAAGGTCGTGATGGTGCGATAGAGATCGCGGTCGCGCACCAGCTTCACCCTCACATTGGCGATCTCGCTGCTCTCGGTCATGGCGATGTCGAGGTGCTGGACCTTGGCGGCGACATCGCCGACGATCTTTGCGAGCTGCGCCTTGCGGTCGGCGCGGGTGCCGTCGGCGAACACCCTGATCGGGGAGTCATATTTGCGGATGCGGTCGACGCGGCCGGCGAGGTGGTACTCGGCGCCGAACGCCGTCTTCATGAAGCCTTCGATGATCTCGCTATCGGTGAAGGCTTTCTTCTCGTTGCGCTGGCGCGCGGCGATCGATGGGTTCTCGCCCGACCATGCCGACGGCGCAACGAGGCCGGGCATGATCGCGGCCGGGGCGATTGCGAGGACGAGGATAGCCAGGATACGGTGAAGCGTGCACATCGCTATAACGCTGCCGCAATCACCGTGCGCGCGCAAGCTTGCTTGCGCATGGCAGCGCTGGTTCCCGCACCGTCCTAATTCTTGACGACGACGGTGGTGCCCACGGAAACGCGGCTATAGAGATCCACCACATCCTCGTTGGTCATGCGGAAGCAGCCCGACGATACCGCCTGTCCGATTGTCTCCGGCTCGTTCGAGCCGTGGATGCGGTAGAGCGTCGAGCCGAGATACAGCGCGCGGGCGCCGAGCGGATTTTCGACGCCGCCGGCCATGTGGCGCGGCAAGTCGGGACGGCGCCGCAGCATCTGCGCCGGCGGCGTCCAGCTCGGCCATTCCTTCTTGGCGGTGACGCGATGGGTTCCGCCCCAGCGGAAGCCGTCGCGGCCGACCCCGATGCCATAACGCAGCGCCTGGCCGTCATTGAGGACGAGATAAAGCCGTCGCTCGGCGGTGTTGATGACGACCGTGCCCGGCGCATAACGGCTCGGGTACATCACGGTCGTCCGTTGGATCGGGCTCGCGCCGGTGCCGAAGAAGCTGGGGCCGCCGCCCATGATGTCGCGGGTGTCGAAGAATTGGGCCTGCGCCTGACCGGCGCCTCCCAGCATCAAGAGCGCCGCCGCCAGCAAAACCCTGCCCCGTGTCATTGCCTTCCTCGCGTTATTTCCAGCCTCATGAAAGTGAGGCCATAAGTTGTTCGAATGCGCAACCCACGCCGCCGTGAGCGACGGATTTTCGGGCACCGCGGTTAAAAAAGGCAACACATCAGAAACGATGGCAGCAATGTCCCGCTAAACCTTTGACGAAACGGGCGAACAATGGTTGATCTGGGCTCGGAACGCCGGGCTTGAGATAGTCGACTTGGGCCAACACAACATTACTTGGGCCAACAAAACAGCGCGGGAATGCGGGAGCGAGACATGAATGGTGCGGAAAGTCTGGTACGGACATTGGTCGCGGGCGGCGTCGACGTCTGCTTCACCAATCCCGGCACCTCCGAGATGCATTTCGTCGCCGCGCTTGACAGGGTCGAGGGCATGCGCTGCGTGCTCGGCCTGTTCGAGGGCGTGGTGACGGGGGCGGCCGACGGTTATTTCCGTATCAAGGAAACACCCGCTTCGACGCTGCTGCATCTCGGCCCGGGTCTCGCCAACGGCCTTGCCAACCTGCACAACGCCAAGAAGGCGAATTCCGGCATCGTCAACATCGTCGGCCAGCACGCGACCTACCACATCGCGTATAACGCGCCGCTGACCTCCGACATCGAGGGCCTGGCGCGGCCGATGTCGGCCTGGGTCAGGACCTCGCCGGACGCCAAGTCGGTCGCCGCCGATGGCGCCGCCGCGATTGCCGCCGCCAAGAGCACGCCGCCGCAGATCGCGACCCTGATCCTGCCGGCCGACACCGCCTGGAACGAGGCTGACGGTATCGCCCAGGTCCCGGCCGAAAGCCAGCGGCCGAACTATTCGGCACAGGCGGTGGAAGCGGCGGCCAAGATCCTGCGCGAAGGCGGCTCGCGGAACCTGTTGCTGCTGACCGGCGGTGCGCTGAGCGAGCACGGGCTGGCGCTGGCCCAGCAGATCGCCGGCAAGACCGGCTGCAAGGTGATGGGTCAGACCTACAATCCGAAAATGGCCCGCGGCAGGGGTCGCTTCCTGATCGACCGCATTCCTTACGTGATCGAGCAGGCGCTGCCGATCCTCAAGGACTTCAAGAACATCGTGCTGGTCGAGGCCAACGACCCCGTCGCCTTCTTCGCCTATCCGAACAAGCCGAGCCTTCTGAAGCCGGAGGGGTGCGAGGTGCACCGCATGACCTCGGGCGGGGAGAATTCGGTGGCGGCGCTGGAGGCGCTGGCTGGCGCGCTCGGGGCCAAGCCGCAGGACGTCAAGCCGCAGAAGCTTGTCGAGCTTGCGAAGCCGACTGGCGCGCTGACGTTTGCCTCGATCGCGCAGGCGATCGCGTGCGCGATTCCGGAGAACGCCATCGTGGTCGATGAATCCATCACCACCGGCCGCGGCTTCTTCCCGCCGACGGCGGCCGCCGCGCCGCATGACTGGCTGCAGAACATGGGCGGCTCGATCGGCTTCTCGCCGCCGGTTGCGACCGGCGCCGCGGTGGCCGCTCCCGATCGCAAGGTGATCTGCATGGTCGGCGACGGCTCTTCGATGTACACGATCCAGGCGCTGTGGACGCAGGCCCGCGAGAACCTCAACGTCGTCACCATTGTGTTCGCCAATCGCATCTACCAGATCCTGCGCGGCGAGTTCGACGGCGTCGGCGCCGGCGAGCCGGGTAAGCGCGCGCAGGACATGCTGAAGATCGACCGGCCGACCATCGACTTCGTCTCGCTCGCCAAGGGCATGGGCGTGCCCGGCCGCGCGGTCACCACGGCCGACGAGTTCAACAAGGCGCTCGCGGAGGCGATCGCCGAGCCGGGACCGAGGCTGATCGAGGTGCAGATGTAAGGGGCTGCTCGCTACGCCGCGATATCCGGGAAGCAGAATTCGCAGATCAGGCCTTCCGGCTTCCACTGCCGGGTGATGGTGCCGCTCAAGGTGCGGACCACGCCGTCGACGGCGTCGACGCCAAATCCGGTGCGGGTGGGCTCGGCCACTCTTGGTCCGCCGCTCTCCTGCCAGCGCAGCGATAGGTTGGCGTTATCGGTCCGCCAACTGACGGCGATCTTTCCCGAGGGGCTGGAGAGCGAGCCATATTTGGCGGCGTTGGTGGCGAGCTCATGCACGGAGACCGCGATCGCCTGCGCCAGCGTGGCCGTCAGCCTCAAATCGCCGCCGTCTATCGCGACCCGTCTCGAGTCGTCCACCGCATAGGGCTTGAGCTCCTGTTCGATGATCGCGCGGATGTTGGCGCCGGTCCAGCGCGACACCGAGAACAGCCGCTGCACATTGGCGAGCGCGCTGAGGCGCCCCTGGAAGACCGCCTGGAACTCCTCCGCAGTATCGGCCTTGGTCAGGCGCAGGATCGCCTGGATCACCGCCAGCAGATTGTTGGCGCGATGATCGACCTCCCAAGCGAGCCGCATCATGCGCTCCTCGGCCTGCTTGCGCATGGTGGTATCGACCAGCATGTTGACGGCGCCGATCAGCCGGCCGTCAGCGTCGCGCAAGGGCGTGGGGTAGGGCATGAAACAGATGCGCGAGCCATCGGGCCGTTCGGCGATTGCTTCCACGTTGCGCACCGGGCGGTTCTCACGAAGCGCGATCGCCATCGGGCATTCCTCATGCGCAAGCGGCGTGCCGTCCGTGCGGAACAGCTTCCAGCTCACGCACCACATGTCGCCGATGGCAGGCACACGGCCGGCGAACTCGATGCAAGCGTGGTTGAAGAAGGTGATGCGACCGTCTGCATCCGTCGTGTAGATCGCGGCGGGCAGCGCCTGAAGCACATCGCGAAACTGCTGCTCGTCGGCGTCGGCGCTGATCGCGGTGTGATGCGCCAGGATCTTTTCGATCTCTGCTTCTTCTTCCGAATCGTCAAAGAGGTTCAGCATCACCCGTCCATGCCCGCAGGTCTTCAGCCGGTAATTCGACACTAAGGGAAATGTTCCTCCCGGCGCGTGCAGTGGCCTGCAATTCAGGGGAAATCCGGACGCAAGGACGGTGAGCACAGCGACGAGGCACATCAAAAAAGGCCGCCCCGAAGGACGGCCTTGATCCCCATGAATCCTGTCTTACTGATGCATCGTGTCTTCGCCGGATTTCTTCGACGACTTCTTGGCCACCTTCTTCGAGCTCTTCTTCGGCGCCATTTTCGACGCATCATCCTTGCTCGCATTGTCGCTCTGCGCCGCGGGGCCAGTGGTGCCGCCGGACTTGTCGGTGGTCTGTGCTGAAGCGGCCGACGAAACAAACGCCAGTGCGGTGGCGGCGATAATCAGTTTACGCATCGGATGGTTCTCCCAAGTTGGCCCCCGCCCTCAACGGAACCGCGATACGTCCGGTTCCGTCGCCCCGATCAGCAGTCCGTGAACGGCGCGTGAACTCCCGCGCCGACGCTGCGATCAAGAACCCAATCCGAAGACCCTAGCCAACCAAACTGGCGTCACGCTAAACTAAAAAAATCCATGTATTATATGGATTTGTGTCGGTATGTAGCCATAGTGGGGCCATTGGCGGCGCCACGGGCAACAGCGAAGCCGCCTTTGTCGAGACAAAGCGTGTCTGGCGCAAGGTCGGTGCTGCCGGACGCGCCTTGTTCGAGCCGCAAGAAGACTTCATGGGGCTTCGGTGGTGAGGATAACGACGAAGGGCAACGGCGCCCGACGGAAGAGCAGCAGCGCAATCTGACCGAAGAGGAGCGAAGGAAGTTCCATCGCATCGACCCACGAAGCACGCTGTGACCGAACCCCACATTAGGAAACTTATGCCTCCTGACTCGCGCTCGACGTAGGTGATGAACAAAGTGAAATATTGCGCCATCTGCAGGCGTCCCTATCATTTCGCAAACGCCGATTAGCCACCAGCGCGCCGGCGAGAGCGGTCCAGCCGGTCTGATGCGAGGCGCCAAAGCCCTCGCCGGTGTCGCCATGAAAATACTCGTAGAAGAGCAATAAATCGCACCAAGGCCCGCCGCGCCGGAAGCGGGGATTTAGTCCCAGCGCTGGTCGCTGGCCTTCTGCGTTCCGGAGAAACAATTTGAGCAGTCGACGCTCGAGTTCTTCGGCCACTTGCTCGAGGCTTGCCTGCCTGCCTGATCCTGTCGGCAGTTCAACGGTAAAGTCTTCGCCGAGGCTGGTATGAAGATGTCGTAGCGACTCGATCGCGAGAAAATTGAGCGGGAACCAAATCGGTCCGCGCCAGTTCGAATTGCCGCCGAACAGTCCGGTCCGAGATTCACCCGGCTCGTAGTCGAGACGAGCGACATGTCCGTCCATGTTGACGATAAGCGGATGTTCGCGGTGGTAACGCGACAGCGATCGCAGCCCGTAAGACGACAGAAACTCCGACTCGTCGAGCATACACGCGAGGATCCGCTTCATCCGCGACTTGCCTACCAGCGAGATCAGCCGAGGGCGTTCATTGGCCGGCGACATGTGCAGAAATTCTGCAAGGCCCGGCTTGTTCTCGATGTACCAGAGCGCGCGCTTGCGAAACATCGGCAGTCGTTCCCACAGCGCCGCATCGAGCTGTACGGCCGCAAAGATTGGCAACAATCCCACCATGGAACGCGCGCGCACCGTGAAAGTCGAGCCGTCGCGCTTGCGAAGTCGATCGTAGAAAAAGCCGTCTTGGTCGTCCCAGAGCTTGCTCATGGCGGCGCCGATGAGAGCGAAATGCTCGAAGAACTTTACCGCGACGTCTTCGTAGCTAGGCTGATGGTTGGCAAGCAGCAGAGCCATCTCCAGCATGTTGAGACAGAACTTGGCCATCCAGGCGGTGCCATCCGACTGCTCCAGGACGTCGCCGTCGGGAAGCATCTGCGAGCGGTCGAACGGGCCGATATTGTCGAGTCCGAGAAAGCCGCCCTCGAACACGTTGTCGCCACATGCGTCTTCTCGATTTACCCACCAGGTGAAGTTGATCAGGAGCTTTTGAAAAGTGCGAGCCAGAAAATCGAAGTCGGTGCCGCCATCGATCCGGAACACTGCAAGCGTGGCCCACGCCTGAACTGGCGGATTCACATCTCCAAAATTCCATTCATACGCCGGCAATTGGCCGTTCGCGTGCATGTATCATTCGCGCGTCAGCAGCAGCAATTGATGCTTCGCTGCTGAGGGGTCGATGTGCGCCAGCACCACGCAATGGAAGGCGAGGTCCCATGAGGCATACCACGGATACTCCCATTTGTCGGGCATGGCGATGATGTCGTGGTTGTTGAGATGGCGCCAGCCCGCGTTGCGACCTGACGCGCGTGCCTCGGGCGGACGTATGATGTCGCCGTCGAGCCAGCGCGCGACGTCGTAGTGGTAGAACTGCTGGCCCCACAGCATTCCGGCGAACGCCTGCCGCATGACTGCGGCCTCGTCCTCGCTCGCGCCGTCAGGGGTCAGCGCTTTATAGTATTCGTCAGCTTCGCGGCTCCGGTCGGCGTGGATCCGCTCGAAGTCTGCCCCGAGGCTCGCGGTCTGGCCGTGCCCATCACGTGCGAGGCGAAGCCTGAGCTCGACAGTTTCGCCGGCAGCGACTTCGAGGCGATACCAGCAGGCCATTTTTGTACCCTGCTTGGCAGGATTTACCGTTGCCGCACCGTGAAGGACGTGGTCGTTGATGCCGTCCTTTGGATACGGCGTCTGCTCGGCGGTGATATCATACAGGTACCGGGCATTGGTTTCGTTCTCACAGAACAGCAGCCGTGGCGGCTTTCCCGCCGGATCCGTCCCGGCAGTGAAGCGCCAGCGACCCAGCAGTTCTTCTTCAGCGATCGCGCCGACGTTGCCAGTTTCAGCAGTCGCCCGGATCATCGGCCGCGCGACGCCGGCCTCCCATGACCAGCGGTTGCGGAACCACAGAGTCGGAAGCACGTGAAGCTCAGCCGGATCGGGTCCCGCGTTACGAACGCTGATGCGCATGCATATGTCATCAGGTGACGCCTTGGCGTAATCCGCCGCGATCTGCCAGTAACGGTCCCCTTCGAAAATGCCGGTATCCACGAGTTCAAATTCGACCTCGTCCTTGTTGCGTCTTGCGTTCTCCTGCCGAAGCAACGCGTAGGGAAACTCTGCCTGGGGATAGTAGTAACGCCAACGAAGCCATGAACTGGTCGGTGTTGCGTCGATGTACCACCAGTACTCCTTGGCGTCTTCGCCGTGATTTCCTTCTGGACCAGCGAGACCGAAGATGCGTTCCTTCAGGAAGGGGTCACGTCCATTCCAAAAGGCAAGAGCAAAACACAGGCGCTGCGCTCGATCGCAAAGGCCGGCAAGACCGTCCTCGTTCCACCGATAGGCGCGCGAGCGCGCGTGTTCGTATGGGAAGTATTGCCAGGCCTGTCCGTCGGCACTGTAGTCTTCGCGCACGGTACCCCAGGCGCGCTCGCTGACGTATGGCCCGATCGTTTTCCAGTTGCCAGGCGTGTCCGGCGACGAATCTTGAAGCCGCGCGTGCTCCGCCGATAGCGGCTTTCGCTCCTCAAGGATATTCATGGCTATGTGGCTTTTGCAGGCCGCAAGAGCGCCTTGGCCGTCGTCACAACGTTATCGACGGTGAATCCGAACTCCTGCTGCAGGGCCTTCAGCGGGGCGGAGGCGCCGAAAGTGTGCATGCCGATGACCCGACCGGTCGGGCCAACGTAACGCTCCCAACCGAACGTTGACGCCTGCTCGATTGCGAGGCGGGTCGTGACCTCCGGCGGCAAGACGGCGTCGCGGTATTCCTGCGTCTCGCGTTCGAAGACATCCCAGGAAGGCATCGAGACCACGCGCGAGCGGATACCATCCGAGCTAAGTCTCTCATGAGCCTCGGCCGCGAGACTCAACTCGCTGCCGGTAGCAATCAAGATGATGTCCGGCTTGCCGTCAGCGGCGTCGGCAAGCACGTAGGCGCCTCGCGATGTCCCGGATGCCGATGCATATTTGCTGCGATCGAGGGTCGGTAACGGTTGACGAGACAGAACCAGCAAGGCTGGCCGATGACGAAGCTGCATGACGTAGCGATAGACTTCCACCACTTCGTTGGCATCACCCGGCCGGAACAGCGTCATACCCGGCATTGCCCGCATTGAAGCGAGTTGCTCGATTGGTTGATGCGTTGGGCCGTCTTCGCCATCGCCCATGGCATCATGGGTAAAAGCAAAGATCACGGGTAGTTCCATTAGCGCCGCCAGTCGTATCGCGGGCCGGGCGTAGTCGCTGAAAATCAGAAAGGTCGCGCCGAACGGCCGCAGCTTCGAGAGTGCCAGACCGTTGAGAATTGCAGCCATCGCGTGTTCGCGGATGCCGAAATGGAAGTTCTTGCCGCCCGGTGTGGCGGCCTGAACATCGCCTGCGCCTTCAAAGGTTAGCAGCGTCTTGGTCGATGGACCCAGATCTGCCGAACCGCCAATCAACCAGGCAACGTTTTGCGCCAGAACGTTCAGGACCTTTCCCGACGCCTCACGCCCCGCGAGCCCCTTCAGATCTGCCGGGAATGACGGCAGGTTGCGGTCCCAGCCTGCCGGAAGCTCGCGGCGTTGCATCTGATCAATCTCGGTCGCCAGCGGGGCATACTTCGAGCGGTAATCAGTGAACAGAGCTTGCCATTTGCGGTGCGCCTCGCCGCCTCGCTCACCGACGCCGGCGGCGAAGTGTTCGAGAACGCCGTCAGGCACCAGGAAATTCGAGTCTTCGGGCCAGCCATAGGCGCGTTTGGTGAGTTTGACTTCTTCAACGCCGAGCGGCTCGCCATGCGCCGCGGCCGTATCGTGGCGGTGTGGCGAGCCATATCCGATATGGCTGTTGAGTATCACCAGCGTCGGTCGGCCTTTCGTATCGCGAAACGTTGCCAGGGCCTGTTCAATGCCGGCAATGTCGTTGGCGTCATTAACGTGAAGGATATTCCAGCCATAGCCGGTGAAACGAACGGCTACATCTTCGGTGAACGCCAGCCGCGTGCTGCCTTCTATCGTGATGTGGTTGTTGTCGTAGATCCAGCACAGATTATCGAGGCCGAGGTGGCCGGCGAGCGATGCCGCTTCAGAGCCAACGCCCTCCATCAGGCATCCGTCTCCGCATACGGCATAGATGTCGTAATCGAAGATGGCAAAATCCGGCTTGTTGTAGCGCGCAGCGAGCCAGCGCTGCGCGATTGCCATCCCGACGCTGGTCGCAATGCCTTGTCCGAGCGGGCCGGAAGTCGTCTCCACGCCGGATACCAAGTGGTATTCGGGATGCCCTGGCGCATGACTTCCGAACTGACGAAAGCGCCGGATATCGTCGAGGGTGACAGCAGGCCTGCCCAACGTCTCGTACTCAGCATTCACGGCCTGTGTACGGGTAAGGTAGAGCACTGACCACAGTAGCATCGATGCGTGGCCGTTCGACAGCACGAAGCGATCACGGCCGGGCCAGATCGGATCTTGCGGGTCGAAGCGCATGACTCGGTTCCAGAGCGTATAGACGAGCGGCGCAAGCGCCATTGGTGTGCCGGGATGGCCCGAGTTGGCGGCCTGGACCGCGTCAATCGACAGTGTGCGAATGGTGTTGATCGCGAGCTGGTCGAGTTCGGCGTCTGTCATGGCTGATTTCCTCCCGCGGGTGTCGATTACAGGCCGCCTGCGCGCGGCAGCCGTGTACGTGCATCGTCAGCGATAGGCTGCCGTCATCAAGCAACAGAGCCGGGGATCGAGGAGCACTTCGATCTTCATTCCTCACTCTCTGCGTTACGCTACCGTTGGGTTGTGCCAGCCGCCCGGGGGGGTGACATTCTTGTCCACTTCGTGAGGCCCCCAGCTTCCGGCTTGATATTCGTAGACGGGAGTCGCCTTCTTCAAGACCGGATCGACGATCCGCCATGCTTCTTCGACATAGTCCTGTCGTGCAAACAGCGTTCGGTCGCCATTCATGGCGTCGCCGAGCACGCGTTCATACGCATCCATTTCCTCTGGGCCTGGGCGCCGGCTCGCCAACAATTCAACCGGCTCGCCGACCTCTCGGTCATCCTCGTCCATCACCATCGTGCCAAGGGCAATGGCCATGTCGGGATTGATGCGAAACCGCAAATAATTGGGTATCGCGGCGCAATGGGGAAAGATCCGCGGCGCCTCACGAAGGCGTACGATCACTTCCGTGCAAGTCACCGGAAGCGATTTTCCGGCACGGATATAAAATGGCACTCCCTGCCAGCGCCAGGAGTCGATCTCCAGCCGCAACGCAGCGAACGTCTCCACTTGCGAGTCCGGAGCAACGCCAGGCTCCTGCCGGTAGCCGTGAAACTGTCCGCGCACCAGCTCGTTCTCAACGATCGGCGGAATTGATCTCAAGACCTTGACCTTCTCGTCGCGCAAGGATTCGCTGTCGGATCGGGCTGGCGGTTCCATCGCCAGATTGGCCAACACCTGAAACAGATGATTCTGGATCACGTCGCGAATTGTGCCAGTTTGATCATAGAACGCGCCACGACCCTGCACGCCGAAATTCTCCGCCATCGTGATCTGCACGCTGCTCACGAACTTGCGGTCCCAGAACGACTCCAGGAACGCGTTAGCGAAGCGAAAGAAGACCATGTTGTGAACAGGTCGTTTTCCGAGATAGTGGTCTATGCGGAAGATGTGATCTTCGTCGAATCTGGCGAGCAGAATCCTGTTGAGGTTGCGTGCGGAGGCGAGATCATGCCCGAATGGCTTCTCCACAATGACGCGCGCGCCGTTGGTGCAATCGGCAGTGTCGAGCCGTTCCACTACGGTTGCAAACAACGCCGGTGGGATCGCCAGATAGTGTGCTGGCCGCTGTGCCGAACCGAGCTGCTTGCGAAGGGCATCGAACGTAGTCGGATCGGCGTAGTCGCCGTCTACGTAACGCAAAAGACCGGCCAGCTTGTCAAACGCAGCGGCGTCGAGGCCGCCGTGCTTTTCAAGGCTGTCTCGTACTCGGGCCTTGAGCTGGTCGAGTGTCCAGCCGGCCTTTGCGACGCCGATGACAGGCACATCGAGGTGGCCCCGTTTCAGCATCGCTTGCAACGACGGAAAGATCTTCTTGTAGGCAAGATCGCCGGTCGCGCCGAAAAACACCAATGCGTCGGATTTAGGTTCGCTCATGGCTATCTCGGTCTCTCATTGGCCGCCTTTTCCAAGTGTCCACCGAACTCGTAGCGCATCGCCGAAAGCAGCTTGTTCTGGAAATCGGCCTCGCCGCGAGAGCTGAAACGCTCGTATAGCGCCGTCGTCAGGACCGGGGCGGGGACTGCTTCGTCGATCGCTGCTGCAATAGTCCAGCGTCCTTCGCCGGAGTCGGAGACGCGCCCAGCGAATTTGGACAGAGCCGGATCTTCCAGCAACGCGGTTGCTGTCAAATCGAGAAGCCACGAGGCTATCACGCTGCCGCGCCGCCACACCTCTGCGATGTCGGGTAGCTTCAGGTCGTATTGGTAGTGCTCGGGAATGCGAAGCGGTGTTGTTTCGGCGTCCGCCGCGTGCGCGTGCTTGCCGATGTTCGCTGCGCGCAGGATAGCGAGCCCCTCGGCATACGCCGCCATCAGCCCGTACTCGATACCATTATGGACCATCTTGACGAAATGACCGGCGCCGCTCTGCCCGCAGTGGAGATAGCCTTGCTCGGAGGTGCCTGCGGAGGCGCGCTCTCGTCCCGGGGTGCGCGGGATTTCGCCGAGACCGGGAGCGAGGGTCTTGAAGATCGGATCCAGCCGCTGCACGGCCTCGTCAGGGCCGCCGATCATCATGCAGTAGCCGCGCTCGAGACCCCACACGCCGCCGCTGGTGCCGACATCGACATAATGGATGCTGTTGTGCGCCAACTCCTTGGAACGCCTGATGTCATCGATGTAGTAGGAGTTGCCGCCGTCAATCAGAATGTCGCCGGCTTCGAGCAGCGGCAGCAGATCACCGATCGATCTATCTACGACTGCCGCCGGAACCATCAACCAGATCGCGCGCGGCTTTTCGAGCTTCGCCACGAAATCCGCCAGAGAGGCGCTTCCCGTCGCCTTCTCTTTCACCAGTTCTGCAACGGCGTTCGGCGACATGTCGAAGACGACACATTGGTGACCATGTCGAACAAGTCTTCGCACCATATTGGCGCCCATTCGGCCGAGACCGATCATCCCGAGTTGCATGAGTGGCTCCTCTTTTTTTCGCGGTGTGACTTCCCCCCGGGTGCGCAGGTATCCTGGCGTGTCGAGATCAGTATTTAGTGCGACTTCTCCCTGAACGTGCGATGTCGGCGGATCAATGTGTTGGTCGAGCTGTCGTGTCCGAATTTGGGTTCGGCTTCATTGGTGAGTTCCGGGATGATGCGTTGCGCCAGCACCTTGCCGAGTTCGACGCCCCATTGGTCGAATGAATCGATCTGCCAAATTGCGCCCTGCGTGAAGACGTTGTGCTCGTACAGCGCGACGAGTTTGCCGAGAGCCGCGGGTGTTAGCCGTTCCAGCAGAATCGTAGTCGACGGCCTGTTTCCTTCGAACACGCGATGCGGAACGAGCCAATCGGCAGACCCCTCCCGCCTTACTTCGTCAGCCGTCTTGCCAAATGCGAGCGCTTCGCCCTGAGCAAAGACGTTCGCGAGCAGCATGTCGTGCTGCTCTCCAAGATGGTTGAGTGTCTTGTGAAACGCGATGAAGTCGCAAGGAATGAGACGGGTGCCCTGATGGATGAGCTGATAGAACGAATGCTGGCCGTTGGTCCCAGGCTCGCCCCAATAAATCGGACCGGTGTTGTAGTTGAGAGGATTGCCCTCGAGCGTGACGTGCTTGCCGTTGCTCTCCATCGTCAACTGCTGGAGATATGCCGGAAACCGTTTCAGGTATTGTTCGTAGGGCAGCACCGCCACCGTCTGCGCGCCGAAGAAGTTATTATACCAGATGGCGAGCAGCCCCATCAGCACCGGCAGGTTACGCTCGAACGGCGCGGTGCGGAAATGCTCATCCATCTCATGGAAGCCGCCGAGCATGGCGCGAAAGTTGTCCGGGCCGATGGCAAGCATCGTCGAGAGTCCGATCGCGGAGTCCATGGAGTACCGTCCGCCAACCCAGTCCCAGAAGCCGAACATGTTGGCGATATCGATGCCGAACTTCGTCACTTCCTTCGCGTTGGTCGACACCGCGACGAAATGCTTCGCGACCGACTTCTCGTCTCCCCCAAGTCCCGCGAGCGACCAATCGCGCGCGCTCCTGGCGTTGGTCATGGTCTCCAGTGTAGTGAAAGTCTTGGAAGAGATAATGAACAGAGTCTCGGCCGGATCGAGATCGTGGGTCGCTTCCGCGAAATCGGTGCCGTCCACGTTGGAGACGAACCGGAACGTCATCGCGCGGTCGCTGTAATGCTTGAGCGCCTCGTAGGCCATCACCGGCCCCAGATCGGAGCCGCCGATGCCGATGTTGACGATGTTGCGGATTGGCTTGCCGGTGTGGCCGCGCCACGCACCGCCGCGTACGCGATCGGAAAAGTCGGCCATGCGGTCGAGCACCGAATGGACCTGCGGTACAACGTCCTCGCCATCAACCAGGATCGATTGGCCGTTCGGCGCGCGGAGCGCGACATGCAGGACGGCCCGCTTCTCGGAAACGTTGATCTTCTGGCCTCCGAACATCGCATCGATCCGCGCGCGGAGCCCGGACTGTTCGGCCAGTTGCAACAGCAGAGCTAGCGTGTCATCGGTAATCCGGTTCTTCGAGTAGTCGAGGTAGAGCCCGGCTGTTTCGACCGTCAAACGCTCGCCGCGTTTAGGGTCTTGAGCAAAGAGCTCGCGCAGATGCAGGCGGCCGATCTTCTGAAAATGGGCGGACAGGTCCTTCCAGGCGGGAAGCTCGGTGACCGTTTTCGTGGCCGTTGCCATTCATCGCTCCTGTTAACGCGCTATGGCGGCTTGCGCAGTTTGTTTGCGCGAGCGAGTGATCTTTCCCTTTGGCGGGCCTTCCCACATTCGGAAGCCACCCTTGAATGCGTTGGCATTATCCCCAAGCCGGCACAATGGCGGCAGTTCTTTCAACAGTTTGGCGTTGCCGCCGCCCAGCACGACGTCCTCCGGTTGGAGTGCCGCAATCAGATATTCAACGACATCTTCGACGTGCTTCCGCCATGCTTTCTTGCCGAACTCCTCCAGCGCGCGGGCGCCGACATAGTCCTCATAGATCCGCTTCTTGTAGGGTAAGTGCCCAAGCTCCATCGGCTGCACGATGCCATCGATGACCATCGCCGAGCCGAGTCCCGTTCCGAGCCCGAGGAACAACATTTTGCCGCCCCCGTAGCTGCCGAGCGCCTGCATCGCCGCATCGTTGATGACTTTCGTCGGCAGTTTGAATGCCGCAGTAAAGTCGAAGCCCATCCAGCCTTTTCCGAGATTGTGAGGTTCCGCCACAGGCCGGTCGTGCACAACCGGGCCCGGATAGCCAATCGAGACGAAGTCATATTCCCAGCCATCGGCGAGTTTCTTGACGCTCGATACCATCTGCCGGGCCGTCAGGGTCGGCCCGGAGTCAATTTCTCGCCTTACTTTTTCGCGGGAGGCAAGGATCTTGACGTGGGTGCCGCCCACGTCAACGACCAGTATATTCATTGCGAGGACCTTCGTCTCGATTGCAACCTAGCTTGCCTTCTTGAGCACCTCGGTTTTGGCAGAGATGACGCCCAGCAGCTCGTTCCAGGATTTGACAAACGACTTGGCACCCTCGTCCTGCAACGTTGCTGCTAACGCTTCGACATCGACGCCGGCCTTTGCAAATTGCGCCAGCACCTCTTCGGAGTCGCCGCCATCGGCCGCCAACATCTCTCCGACGTCTCCGTGGTCGGCGAGGGCCTTCACCGTGCTTTCCGGCATGGTGTTGACCGTGAGCGGCGCGGCCAGCGCCTTGATGTACAGGACGTCGGATGCCGCGGGATCCTTGGTTCCGGTGCTCGCCCATAGCAGGCGCTGTGGCCGCCCACCCTCGTTGTAAATACGCCGCGAGCGTGAGGAGCCGAGCAATTCGCAGGCTGTCTTGTATGTTCGTTTCGCGATTGCGATACCCAGCTTGTTGTGTAAAGGCGCGGGAACCTTGTTGGCGACGGCGGCATCCCAGCGACTGACGAAGACCGACGCAACGGAGCCAACATTTGGATTCAGACCGGCTGCAATGCGCCGCTCGATGCCCCGCAGATATGCCTCCGCCGCGGCGCGGTAGTGCTCTCGGCTGAACAACAGGGTCACATTCACGGGCACGCCGGCGAAAATTGCCTCTTCGATGGCGAGCAGCCCTTCCCTGGTGCCGGGTATCTTGATGAAGAGGTTGGGGCGCTTCGCCTGTGCGTGCAACTCCCTGGCGGCTGCGATTGTGCTGGCCGTATCATGTACAAGGAGTGGCGAGACCTCGAGCGAGACCCATCCGTCTACACCATTGGTGCGGTCCCAAATCGGGCGGAACAGGTCGGCTGCCTGCGCTAGATCTTCGATCGCTAGTTCGAAGAATAGCGTCTCACCCGACTTTCCCTCGTTCAGCTTGCTGCGGATCGCAGAATCATAGTGTGAGCTGTTCTTGATCGCGTGATCGAAGATTGTCGGGTTCGATGTGAGCCCCGACAGCGACAAGTCGGCAATGTAGCGCTTTAAAGTGCCACTCGTCAGCAGGTCACGGGTGATGTTGTCGAGCCAAACGCTCTGTCCGAGCTCGTGGAGCTTTTGCGTTGCCTTCATCGCTTCACCTCCGCACAGCTTCGAGTCGAGGGACAGCCGCAAGCAGGCGACCCAGATCATAGTCGAGCAGGTCTCCGATCCGGTCCACCGTCACGTCCTGTGTGGCGAAGGAGGCGAGCGCGTTCGCGTCATGCGCATATTGTCCCTGTCGGGGAAAAACGGTGGTGACGCGACTGCCCCAGGCTTCCTTGACCGCGGCGAGGATTCGCGGCTTGTCGTCCACCAGGACGTAGTGCAGTGCCGGATAACGGGACTCGACATCGTCGAGCGCGAGTTCCTTGTGGATGTAGATCAACACATGCGAGTTGACGGCCTCTGAAAGGCCGGAGCGCTCAACCTTGCGCGGTTGAAAAACAACGTCGCCATCAGTGAGAAGGACGGTGGGGCCCCACTGACGCAGTCGTTCGAGCACATCCAGCGATCCCGGGTACAGACGATTGGCGAACGGGTAATCGACCAGGAACGAAGACATTGACAACAGATGCATGTCCTGCGGGTGTTCGACACGGTACCGCTGCAGTGCACCACGATAGTCTCGATATCCCAGTTCGACAAACAGGTCGTCGAGAATTGCCCAGTACCGGTCGCGACAGGCGGCACCATACTGGCGCTCGAGGTGGGCCTTGATGTCAGCCTGGATGTGGTCGTTGTCGAGAAGCGTATTGTCGACGTCGACCAGAAAGACGACCTGATTCATCGGTCTTACCCTTACGCAACTCTCTGCAATATGCTCAGCGTGCGCGCCTAACACGCGCGGGTCATATTCAAGATTATGTTACTCCGACGGGCGCTTCTAAATCTCAACGCGCAAAGGCTGGTGCGAATCGACCTTCGACGTGTCTGGTGTCATTCCACAGCCGGATCACTGGTTCTGACCGATCGTGTTCGTACCCAAGTATGCTCAGGCTTGCAGTGTCGAGCGTGAAGAATCGTCCGGCCTCCGCATCGAGACCTAACCAGCGTGCCGCCAAAACTCGGAGAAAATGTCCACTCGAGAACAATAACACGTTCCCAGGGACGTTGCGAACGCGCTCCACGATGCGGTCGGCCCGGGCGCCGACTTGATTTGGTGTTTCTCCTCCCGGACAGCCGTCGCGAAACAATTGCCAGCCGGGACGCTCTTCATGGATCTCCTTTGTGCGACGCCCCTCGTATTGGCCGTAATTCCATTCCACCAGATCGCGGTCGGATTCCGCTTCGACGCCGAAGCCAGCCAACTCAGACGTCCGGACCGCTCGCTTCAGGGGGCTCGTGAACACTTTTGCGAAAGTGAAACCCTGCAACCGCGAGCCCAAACTCTGCGCATTGAGTTCGCCGCGCTCGGTGAGAGGCAAATCTGTGAGGCCGGTATGCTGGCCTGAGAGGCTCCAGGCGGTCTCGCCATGCCTTGCAAGGCAAATGATCGGAAGGACGGCGCTCATGGTCTCGCCCCTTCAGCTTCGTCCTCCCGGCGCGTGCGGCGGAAAGAACACTCGTACCAAGGCATCTCTATCGTCAACGCCGTATCAAGGCGCGTCCGCACCCACCAAGTGGTAGCGCGACTTCTTCGGAGAAGCAACGACCAGCCGTCCAGTGTTACGACAGTTCGCCACTAAAGGGATGTAGGTCTGAAGCGCTGACCTATTCGCTATTAGGCATTTGCGATTGCGACTTGAGTTCTTTGAGCCAGCGCGTTCGCGGACATAAGATCCCCACCGAGCCAGAGGGGAGACAAGGCATCGTTCGTTCTTGTCGGAAACCGAAATCCGGCTGGCAGATGAGACCGAAACGCGTAATGCTTCTGCCTTAACAATGCTTCCGCCTTATGGGAGAAGCTTGCAGCCTCATCTGGTCGTTGTTGTTGCCATTGTTGTGATCGCGGCACCAAGCGGCTGAATTCGCGAGCATCCTATGCCATTTAAGGTTCAGGTTGGTCCACATCAAATCTCGATCCATCAGGGGCAAACAGTGCTGGTCAGCGAACCAGACGGACAAATCAACTGGCCAACCGAAAAGGGACTTTATTTCTTTGATACAAGAGTAATCAGCAGCTGGGCCGTCTACGCAAATGGTGAACCTTGGGATCTTCTCAATGGAGGTTCCATCACCCACTATGCGTCCCGAATTTATCTTACGAACACCAGGATTCCTACCGCCGACGGCTTGATCCCGCCGCGCACGCTCGGTTTTGTGATCAGCCGATATATCAATGGCGGGATGCACGAAGATCTCGACATTACAAATCACGGCACGAAGCAGGTACGCTTCCAGCTCGAGATCGCGATACGGTCGGATTTCGCCGACATCTTCGAGGTGAAGTCGGGCGATATTGTGCGCCGCGGGCGGATCACCACGACATGGTCGTCGGCGAAGCAGGAACTTCGCACATGCTATCGCAACAGCGATTTCGTCCGCGCGGTAACCGTTGCTCCTGTACATCGCCAGAGCGAAATCGAGTACGCTAATGGCCGGCTGAGCTTCGAAATCAGCCTCGAGGCGGGCGAAGCCTGGCATTGCTGCTTGCTCTATGCGTTGGAGGATGGCGACCGACACTTCGCTGCACCGGACGCATGTGTGCACAACCATGAACGAACCCGCCACGCCGAGGCGCTCTCGGACTGGCTGCAATCGGTACTAAAGATCCGCTGCAGTAACGAGGAGTTCTACCGCCTTTATCGCCAGGCGCTGGAGGACATGGCGGCGCTTCGGCTCCCGATCGCCGGCACCGATCACATGGTGTTCCTGCCTGCCGCCGGCTTGCCGTGGTTTGTAGCTCCGTTTGGCCGGGACAGCTTGATCGTGTCGCTACAGAACATGCTGATCTATCCAGATTTCGCCCGTGGAACGCTCGACATCCTGGGCGCGCTCCAGGCGAAGGAACGGGACGATTACCGCGACGCTGAGCCGGGAAAGATCCTGCATGAAATCCGCTACGGAGAACTCGCTCATTTCAAACTGATTCCGCACACGCCATATTACGGCACGGCCGATGCGACGCCGCTCTATCTCATCACGCTACATGCGGCCTGGCGGGCAACGGGCGACAAGGCGCTGTTGGATCAGCATCTTGAGACCGCGGAGGGATGCCTGTCCTGGATAGACAAGCACGGTGATAGCGACGGCGATGGATTCCAGGAGTATCAGACCCGCTCTCCGGTCGGCTACGAGAATATGGGCTGGAAGGATTCCGGAGACAGTGTGGTTCATCCTGACGGGTCGCTGGTCAAGGGACCGAAGGCGCTCTGCGAGTTGCAGGGCTATGTCTATGACGCCTGGCTGCGCATGGCGGAAGTGTTCGATGAACTCGGCAAGACACGCCGTGCCGCGGATCTGCGCAGCAAAGCCGCAGCGCTTTTCAAACGGTTCAACGAGACCTTCTGGGATGAGGAGTTGGGTTTCTACGCCCTGGCCCTGGATGGCGAAAAGAAAAAGGTTCTTACGGTTGCCTCCAATGCCGGCCATTGCTTGTGGTCAGGCATCGTTCCGCAGGAACGCGCCGGAAAGGTCGTGCAACGTCTCATGGCATCGGACATGTGGAGCGGTTGGGGCATCCGCACGCTGTCGGCCTCGAACCCAGCGTTCAACCCATATAATTACCAAACCGGGTCGGTCTGGCCCCACGACAATGCCGTTATCGCTCTCGGCTTTAAACGATATGGATTCCACGCAGAGGCCGCAAGGGTCGCACGCGATATCAGCGATGCTGGAAGCCACTTCCTGTCCAATCAGTTGCCAGAGCTCTATACGACGATCGAGCGTGATCGAAGAAGCTTTCCCGTTCAATATCTTGGCGCCAACATCCCACAGGCCTGGGCAGCGGGGTCGGTCTTCGCGTTTCTGCAGGCGATACTTGGGTTCGCGCCGGACGCTCCGAAGGGAAAGCTGTACGTTGATCCATCTCTGCCGCAATGGTTGCCCGATCTGACTGTACTCGATCTGCGTCTCGGTACAGGGCTATTCGACATCCGTTTCTGGCGCGATGGCGATGAGACGCGCTTTGAGGTCCTGCGAGGCGCTCCAGGAGCCGTCCAAAGGAGGCCCTTCGGTGCACGGCTGGAATTTCCACGTTCAGCGTAGAACGCTGTGCGATGCGCATCGAATCAACGCAAGGCAAGGCCGGCGGAACGCCTCCGAGTATTTTGGCGTTGCCGCGTCGAGCGAGCGGAGGAGACGAGATCATGGGCTACAAGCCGATCGAGTCCTACGGCGTCATCGGCGACCTGCACACCGTTGCCCTGGTCGGCATCGACGGCTCCATCGACTGGTGCTGCCTGCCGCACTTTGACTCGCCGAGCGTCTTCGCGGCGATCCTCGACGACCAGAAAGGGGGCTCATTCCGCATCGCCAGTCTCTACGAGGCGCAGCACAAACAGATGTACATGCCTGACAGCAACGTCCTGGTGACGCGCTTTCTTAGCGACCAGGGCGTCGGTGAGGTCGTGGATTTCATGCCGGTCCAAGGCTCGCGCGAGACCAGAAAGATCCACCAGATCGTCCGGGTCGTGCGGGCGGTGCGCGGATCGGTCCGCTTCCGGCTCGACTGCCGGCCGGCTTTCGACTTTGCCCGCCGGCCCCACCAGGTCGTCCTGGAAGGCCGGGGAGCGATCTTCGAGGCGCAAGGCATGAAAGTCTCGCTGGTCAGCCGCTTCCCGCTTGGTCGGCAGGGCGACGGCGTCGCTGCCGAGTTCGTCCTCAACCCCGGCGAGACGACCACGTTCATCCTCCGCCAGGTGGAGGAGAACGGCCACGACAGCGTTCATGACGGCGTCCTGCTCGAGGCGCGGCTGGTCGGCACGGAGGCGCTGACGCAGACCTTGGCCTTTTGGCGGCAGTGGCTGAGGAAGTGCAACTATTCAGGTCGCTGGCGCGAGATGGTCAACCGCTCGGCGCTGGTGTTGAAGCTGTTGACGTTCGCGCCGACCGGCGCGATCGTGGCGGCGCCGACCTGCGGGCTGCCGGAAGAGATCGGCGGGGTGCGCAACTGGGACTATCGCTATACGTGGGTGCGCGACGCCGCTTTCACCAACTACGCTTTCCTGCGCCTGGGGCTGACGTCGGAGGCAGAGCAGTTCATGGCCTGGTTGGAGCAGCGGGCCGTCGAGGGCGCCCGAGGCGACCCGTTGCAGACGATGTATCGCATCGACGGCGGACACGAGCTGCCCGAGGAGGTCCTCGACCACCTCGACGGCTACCGCGGCTCACGCCCGGTGCGAGTCGGCAATGCCGCTGTCGGCCAGCTACAGCTCGACATCTACGGCGAGCTGATGGACGCCGTCTACCTGTACGACAAGTATGGGACGCCGATCGCCTATGACTTCTGGTGCCACCTGCGCAAGATGCTGGACTGGGTGGCGAACAACTGGGAGCGAGCCGACGATGGCATCTGGGAGGTGCGTGGTGGACGGCAGCAGTTCGTGTACTCCAAGGTGCAGTGCTGGGTGGCGCTGGACCGAGCGATCCGCCTTGCGCAGAAGCGGAGCCTGCCGCTGGACCGCACCCACCTGGCCGTGGAGCGCGACCGCGTCTACGAGGCCATCATGACGCGCGGCTGGGACACCGAGCGGCAGACCTTCGTGCAGCACTTCGGCACCAACGCGGTGGATGCATCCAACCTGATCATGCCGCTCGTCTTCTTCCTGTCGCCGACCGACCCCCGCATGCGTGGGACGCTGGATCGGACCATGGCGGAGCTGGTCTCCGACAGCCTGGTGCACCGCTACGAGATCGGCAGAGGAGCCGGCGACGGTCTAACCGGGAGCGAGGGGACGTTCAATATGTGTACGTTCTGGCTGGTGGAAGCGCTGGCCCGGGCGGGCCGCGCCGAGGAGGCCCGCTTCATCTTCGAGAAGATGCTGACCTACGCCAATCACCTCGGTCTGTACGCGGAGGAGACGGGTCCGTGTGGCGAAGCACTGGGCAACTTCCCGCAGGCATTCACTCACATCGGGCTGATAAGCGCCGCATTCAACCTGGACCGCCGGCTCGGCGTGGGTCCTTGAGTAGGGACGGGCCATGAGTGCGCAGGTCGCTTACATAGGGACTTCCGTCCCAGAGTGGGTGAGGGAGCTTTCGAGCAGCGATCCGCTCCGGCGCCGCCTCGGCGCATATGCCCTGGGCGAGATCGGCCCCGCGGCAACCGAGGCTGTGTCCGACCTCGCTGCGGCCCTCCAGGACCCGGTTGGGTTCGTGCGCGTCTGGGTGGCGGCGGCACTCGCCCGGGTGGAGCCGCCGGGGGGAGCGCCGGTCATCGTCCTCATCGCGGAGTTGGGCAATGAGCTTGCCTTCGTCCGCAGCCTGGCGGCCTGGCACCTCGGACGCCTCGGTCCGGCCTTCCCGGGGATCGAACAAGCCATTCTGCCGCTCCGACAGCTAGCGGATGATCAGGATCCGAGCGTGCGGGTGGAGGCGGCGCTAGCGCTGGGGATGCTTGAGGGGAAGGGCGCCCCGCCGCCGGAGCTGAAATCCCTGTGCGCTTGAGCCTCGGGCGGCATCGCCTCGCGCGGATTTTGTTCGCGCGCCTCCAGCAATTCTTTTGACGCGGGCGGAATGCTTGGATTTTACTTGAGGTAGACGCTCACGCTGCGGGTTGCCGGTTCGAGAGCGTTGATATTGTCCTTCACTCCTGCGGCCGCGACCCGGACCCCGATGGGAGGAGGTCCGCTATTGGGAGGAGCTCCGCTATCCAGCGGTGGCAGGCTAATGGCCGCGCGCAGTCCCTTCTGCTGGTTGATCAATGTGATATCACCGCCATGGTGGCGGACGATGGTCCGCGCAATGGAAAGACCAAGACCGACGCCTCCAGTTTCGCGATTCCGCGAATTCTCCATCCGAAAGAAAGGCGTAAAGACCTGCTCCTTGGCGTTGTCCGGAATACCGGGGCCATCATCGGAGACGATGATTTCGATGCTATCCGCTCGCCTCTCCACGCTGACCCGCGCCCGCTCGCCATAACGGATGGCATTTTCGACGAGGTTGCGGCACGCGCGGCGCAGCGCGTCTGGTCGGCAGCTATAGCTGATCTTCGTCCCCTCCGAGAACGAAACATCGTAGCCGAGTTCGGCGAGATCGTCGCAAAGACTTTCCACAAGGGCTGAGAGGTCCACCGTACGGGTGGCTTCTGCGGTCGCATCCTCGCGGGCGAATGCGAGGGTTGCTTCCGTCATCGTCTGGATCTCTGTAATCGTGGAGAGCATTTTCTCCCGCACTTCCTGATCGGGCACGAACTCTGCACGCAGACGGAGTGAGGTCAGAGGTGTGCGCAGATCATGGCCGATGGCGGCCAGCATTCTGGTTCGATCGTCGACGAAACGATGCAGGCGCGCCTGCATGCGATTGAATGCCTCGGCCGTACGCCGAATATCGTCGGGGCCGGTCTCCGGCAGCGGTACGATCTCCTGACCGCGGCCAAGGGCTTCAGCCGCTACCGCCAGGCGACGCAGTGGCTGCGCGATGCCGCGTGCGGCGAATACGGCAATGATCGACAACAACAACGCCGACAGGCCGAGCGTGACGGTGGATTGGGAGGTCCAGAAGCCGTCTTGCGCGGGTTTGGCAAATGCAGTGTTCAGCCATGCGCCGTCCGCCAGCTGCACGGCCAAACCCATGCCGGTGGCGTCATCGAGATAGAGAAATTTCGCCGGCCGGGACAGCGGCCAAGCTTCCGGCTTTAGATCGATCCATTGCGAGGAGGTGGCGCTGCTACTGCTGGCCGAATTTCGGACGAAATCCGGTCTCACCTCGACGGGCGCGCTGTGGCCGGGGAAGGATACGCGTGGCAACGGTTGTGCCAAACGCTCCCACGCCTCCTCTCGCCAGGCGGGGGCATCCTTCAGGCCGTTGGTCGATATCCAATATCTCGCTGAACTGGTGTTGCTGGCGTTCAGGATATCCGACTGAAGCGCTGGAGGCGTCGCCTCCAAGACCCGGGCAAGCGAGGCGCACCGGCTGAATATCTCGCCCTTGGCGGCCTTCCGGATCGTCTGCCCGTGCTCATCCCAGGAAATGAAGAACACAACCGCTTGCGACAGCATCAGCGACAGCAGCGTGAAGCAGATGAAGCGGGCCGCCAGGCTGCGCTTCCATAACCCCATCATGGCTGCTCGACCTGCGCAACGAGGCTGTATCCACCGCCCCAGTGAGTCTTGATCAACGCTGGTACTTTCGGATCGGCCTCGATCTTCTTCCTCAAACGACTGACTTGATTGTCGATGCTCCGATCGAATGGATCGGCATCTCGGCCGACCGTCAGGTCGAGAAGCTGATTGCGGCTGAGCACCAGGCCGGGATGATCGAGAAAGGCGCACAGCAGCCGAAACTCTGCCGTGCTGAGCGGGACAGCAATGCCATCGTGTCCCACCAGCTCGCGCCGGCTGACGTCAAAAGTCCATCGATCGAAACGTACGATCTTGGTCGCGAGCCGGCCTTTCTGCGGCGGCAGGCTTTGGACACGGCGAAGCACTGCTTTGATACGGGCGAGGAGTTCGCGGGGATTGAACGGCTTGCACACATAGTCATCGGCGCCCATTTCGAGGCCGACAATCCGATCGGTCTGCTCGACCATAGCAGTCAACAGGATCACGGGGAGGTCCGTGGTACTGCGGAGATGGCGGCAGAGAGACAATCCGTCCTCGCCCGGCATCATGACGTCGAGAACCACCAGGTCAAAAGCACTTCGTTCGAGCAGACGGCGAAGTGCGGCGGCGCTCTCCGCAAGGCTGATGCGGTAGCCATGTTGCATCAAATATTTGCCGACGAGATCGCGGATGTCGCGATGATCATCCACGACGGCGATGTGCGGTGCCGAGTCCATCCAGTTGCTCCGTTCCACATCATACCGAAGTCCGGCGCGCAACCCACCGGAAAAGTGTAACAGAATGTATCGGTCGCGTAGGGTTGAGTACAAGCAGTCGCAGTATCCGGGCCCGGTGAGCCACTTTGTCGCAAAGCCGTATGGCATAGGACTTGATGGAGCTCCGCGAAACCGTATTGAAAGCAAGGTGATTGAAGAGGAGGGGACAGAAGCACGGCTCCAACTTGTCGCGAACTATGCAGTGCGGCGTTCCTGAGACAGATCGCGACAATTGCCGGTAATGGTCGGCAAAGTTCTGCGACAACCAGATCCCATCGTGCGCACGTTCGACAAGGCAGGAGCTCTGCATGTGCGTTGCGATCGATGCTGTTTTTGGCAGGATAGTTCCCGAAAGTCCGAGGGGCTCATCAGCCGAGAGCGATGAAGACTACCCCACACGGAAGGGACCGATTTCTGGCAGATCCGCATTTCGGATAAGTTTGCTGCTCGTCTTCGTGTTGCGGAATGCGTCTACCTCGACGACGCCCCTTGATCTGACGTATGGCGCAAATAACACGGCCATTTCACGCCTCGTCACGGAGGGCGACCGTTTGACGTCCGAGCGAGATCTCAAGTTCGTATGCGGAAGTGCCCGAATTCACTTCGGCCGTTTCGATGAGGCCAGGCGAATTGAGTTGATCAAGGAAAGGTACATGCCATGGCTTTGACCCCGATGATCGGAGAGGGGGAACTCCGCGTCACAGATGAGACCCGATCGGGGCCACCGCATACATGCTCATGGCTTGATGGTGCAATCGTGTTCGACCATCGACGCTGGTCCTGCCGGGAAGCCGAGCTGACTTGGACAGCGCCCTCGCATCTGATCGTGCTGACCCATACAGGCAAGACCGCGCGAACGCGGATTTCGTGCTCCGGCGAACTCGTCTATGACGGCCGGGACAGGCCGGGCGCGCTCTCCTTCATCCCCGCAGGTGTCGAGCGCTCCGGCAGTTATTGCGAGCCGGATCTCGTCTACTCTGCCCTTTGGCTCGATCACGCTCGGTTCGGATGCGAGCGTTCGGCGGAGACGTTACCAATATTGGTCAATCGCGCCGATGCGGTTGTCGCTGCGCTGCTGACGGCGCTGCATAACGACGTTGCATTCGGCGGCAAGCCGGACACTGCTTATGTCGAGCATCTCGCCGCCATTGCGATGCATCGGGTCATGGCGATCGACGGTGGCAAACCCCGTCCAAGTGCACATGGCGCGCTCGGCAAGGCGACGCTCCGCAGGATTGAGGAGTATGTCGAGGAGCACCTCAACGGGGAGATCAGGCTGAGCGATCTCGCGGCGATCGCAGACATGGAGATTGATTCCTTCGCGCGCCGCTTCAGGACGGCGATCGGAATGGCTCCCTATGCCTTTGTGATTGCGCGGCGGATTCGCCGCGCCGAGCAGCTTCTTGCGGATTCCGACCACGAACTTGCGCTGATCGCGGCCACACTAGGCTTCTCCAGCCAGAGCCATTTCACCACGGCATTTAAACGCGAGCGAGGCATGACGCCCCGAGCCTACCGGCAACAGCTTTTTTCCTGAATCCTGCAAGAGCGCCGGAATCGTGAAAGAACGCCCGAGTCGGCGCACCTATCTTGCGCCGAGCAAGCAGGGGATGCGCAAGGGAGCGAGCTCGACATGGCCGACTGCAGAGACCGACGCCCGACCGATGAGGGGCCGACACGAAGGATCGTGATTCAGGGGGCCGCGGCAGCTACGGCGCTGCTCACTGTTGGGATAGCTGACGCCGCGCCGGCGTTCGCTCAGTCTAGCGGTCTTCTCGAGCCTGCAGCCGGAACGAAGAGAATCCCCGCAAGTCTGATCATCAACGCCAGCCGGACTTCGGTCGAACTCGATCCGCGCACCACGCTGCTCGATGCGCTGCGCCATCAGCTTGGCCTGACCGGGTCCAAAAAGGGCTGCGACCACGGTCAGTGCGGCGCCTGTACAGTCCTGATCAACGGCAGGCGGATAAACTCGTGCTTGACGCTTGCGATCATGCACCAAGGCGACGAGATCACGACAGTCGAAGGGTTGGCGCAGGGCGAGGCGCTGCATCCGATGCAGGCCGCGTTCATCGCGCGCGACGGCTTCCAGTGCGGCTATTGCACGCCGGGCCAGATCTGCTCGGCCGTCGGCATGCTGAACGAAGCCAGGGAGGGCTGGCCAAGCCATGTCACGGGCGATCTCGTTGCACAGACCACGCTGAGCGATGCCGAAATTCGCGAACGCATGAGCGGCAATCTCTGCCGTTGCGCCGCCTATCCCAACATCGTCGCGGCCATTCGCGATGTCGCCGAGAGGACCTGAACGATGAAGCCGTTCACGTATGAGCGCGCATCCGGCCTGCGCGAGGCGGCCGCCGCAGTGGCCGCGCGTCCCGGTATCAAATTCATCGCCGGCGGCACCAATCTCATCGATCTGATGAAGCTGGAGATCGAGCAGCCGATACATCTCGTCGATATTAGCCGCCTGCCACTGCGCTTGATCGAGGAGACCCCGGAAGGCGGCCTGCGTATCGGGGCACAGGTTCCCAATAGCGATCTCGCAGCCGACATGCGGGTGAGAAGGCGCTATCCGCTGCTTTCGCAGGCGCTTCTCTCGGGTGCCTCCGCTCAGCTTCGCAACAAGGCCAGTACCGCCGGCAATCTGCTACAACGTACGCGGTGCCCGTACTTCTATGAACGCGGCATGCCCTGCAACAAGCGCGACCCCGGCTCGGGCTGCAGCGCGCGCGGCGGCTTCAACCGGCTTCACGCGATCCTTGGTGCCAGCGAGGCCTGCATCGCGGTCCACCCATCGGACATGGCGGTGGCCATGACCGCGCTCGATGCGCGCGTCGAGACGATACAATCCGACGGCCGCACACGCGTCTTTCCGCTTGGCGAACTGCACCGCCTGCCGGGAACGACGCCGCACATCGAGACCACGCTCGCCGCCGGCGAGATGATTACCGCTGTGATCTTGCCGCCACCGCCGCCGGGTCGGCAGCTCTACCGCAAGGTCCGCGACCGCGCGTCCTACGCTTTCGCGCTGGTCTCGGTCGCAGCAATTGTCGACGTCGCCGCCGGACGCATCCGCAGCGCGCGCATCGCAATGGGCGGCGTTGCACCCAAGCCTTGGCACTCTGCCGAAGGCGAGCGTGCGCTTGCCGGGCGGGCCGCGGGCGACGAGACCTGCGCTGCGGCCGCCGATGCGGCTCTTTCCGGCGCGCGCGCCGAAGGCCACGCCGCCTTCAAGATCGAGCTGGCGCGGCGCACGCTGCGCCGGACGCTCGCTGAAGCCGCCCAAGACGTTTGAGGCATAAGACGATGGCTAAAGATTACATCGTTCAGACGACATCGCGCCCCGGCGCTGCCACGGCAATCGGCCAGCCCGTGGACCGTATCGACGGAGCGCTGAAGGTCACGGGGAGGGCACGCTATGCCTACGAGCACAGGCTCGATCGCGCGGCGGCCTTTGGCTACATCCTCGGTGCGAGCATCGCCAAGGGACGTATCCTCGAAATCGATACCGGCGACGCCGAGCGCGCACCCGGCGTCATCCTGGTGATGACGCACAGGAACGCACCGAGCCAAGCGGCCTTCGGTGCGGCTGTCACGCCAACTGTGCCGGAGGTGTTCACGCGGGCCCGGCCGGTGCTGGCGAGCGAGCGCATCCGCTATCATGATGAGCCGGTCGCGCTGGTCGTCGCCGAGACCTTCGAGGAGGCGCGAGGGGCAGCGAGGCTGATCAGGCTGCGCTATGCGAGCGAACCGGGCGCGTTCGATGCCGCAGCGCCGAATGCCGAAATCTACCGGCCCGAACGTACCAATGCCGGCTTTCCCACGGACTCGATACTTGGCGACTTTGACCGCGCTTTCGCCGAGGCGCCGGTCAAGCTCGACGCCGTTTATGCGACGCCGTTCGAAAGCCATAATCCGATGGAGCCGCATGCGGCCATCGCCGAATGGGATGGGGACCGACTGACCGTCCATACTTCGGCGCAGACGCTGGCGAATATCCAGGCCGGCTTGGCCAACACGCTGCGCATCTCGCCGCAGAATGTCAGGGTCATCAGCCCCTTCATCGGCGGCGGCTTCGGTTCCAAGTTGATCGTTCATGCCGAGACGGTCTGCGCCGCACTGGCCGCGCGCGTTCTTGGCCGGCCGGTTAGGGTCGCTCTGACGCGACAGCAAATGTTCGCCAATGCCGGCCATCGCCCGGCAATGAAACAGCGGATCAGGCTCGGCGCGGACCGCGATGGCCGCCTGACCGCGATCGAGCATGAGGTCACCTCCTCGACGTCCCGTTTCGAGGAGTTCACTGAGCAGAGCGCGGTGCCGACGCGCGCGCTCTACGCAGCGGCGAACCGCCGTACGATGCATCGCCTTGTACGCCTCGACACCAATCGTGGTGAATGGATGCGGGCACCCGGCGAAGCATCCGGCCTGCTCGCGCTTGAATGCGCAATGGACGAACTTGCCGAACAGCTCGGCCTCGATCCGATCGAATTACGCATCCGCAACGAGCCGGAGCGCGATCCGGAGCGCAACGTGGCCTTCTCCAGCCGAAACCTGATCGCGTGCATGCGCGATGGGGCCGAGCGCTTCGGCTGGCGTGATCGCCCGGTGAAGCCAGGCAGCCGTCGGGAAGGCCGCAAGCTGATCGGCTATGGCATGGCAGCCGCGATCCGCGCCAATTATCTCGGACCGGGCTCGGCTCGTGTCGCCATCGATGCGCGGGGGCAGGTCACGGTGCAGGCTGACATGACCGATATCGGTACCGGCACATATACGATCCTGGCGCAAGTCGCGGCCGAGCGGCTGGGCGTACCGCTCTCGGCCGTCAAGGTCGAACTCGGCGACAGCAGCCTACCGCGCACCGCCGGTTCGGGCGGCTCGTGGGGCGCATCGAGTTCGAGCACGGCGGTTCACAATGCCTGTCTGATATTGCGGGAGCAGATCGCGTCCGCAGCCGCATCACACGAACGTTCACCCTTGCATGGCGCGAACATTTCGGAAGCTCGTTTCGAGGGCGGCAAACTCCACCTCGGCTCACGCTCGGAAAGCCTTGGCAGTCTTCTGGAGCGGATCGCGCCGGACGGATTAATGGCCGAGGGTTCTGCGGCCCGCGGCGAAACCTATCGCACCTATTCCCAGCATGCGTTCGGCGCGCATTTTGCCGAGGTCGCGGTCGATATCGACACGGGCGAACCACGGCTGCGGCGCATGCTTGGCGTCTTCGCCGCCGGGCGCATCCTCAATCCGAAGACGGCGCGTTCGCAAATGATCGGCGGCATGATCTGGGGCGTTGGGGCGGCGCTGATGGAAGAGACCGTGCTCGATCCTCGCCATGGTCATTTCGTCAACCACGATCTCGCCGAGTACCATGTGCCCGTGCATGCCGATGTTCCAAGCGTCGAAGCCGTCTTCCTTCCCGAGGAGGACGACAAGGGCAATCCGCTTGGCGCCAAGGGCATCGGCGAGCTCGGCAACTGTGGGGCAGGAGCTGCAGTCGCAAACGCGATCTATAACGCTACCGGTGTGCGGGTCCGCGACTTTCCGATCACGCTCGACAAGATCTTTCCCGAACTGCCCGTCGGCTGAACTCCGCTCGAACTATATGTTCGTCGGAATAGGCATTGATTTTGCCGGCAAATCATATCGTGGCACAGCGATTCTGGGCAACCGCGCCATACCGACGTGCCCCTATTGTACCTGAGCTCTCTTGGGGTACTTCGTTAGGGAACTAGTCCGCTAAGTCGTTGACTTTTAAAAAGTTAATGGTGGACGCACAAGGGATCGAACCTTGGACCTCTCCCGTGTGAAGGGAACGCTCTCCCGCTGAGCTATGCGTCCGGGATCTCGGCGCGGAAGCCGGAAACGGCCTTTCGGCCGGAGCCGCGATTTACGAAGGGCAGGGGCGGGGTGTCAAGCCAAAGCCGACCCCAAAGCGTGAAAGAGCCTTATGCCCCCTGCTGGCGGGCGCGGGAAGCGTGGGATTGCAGCGCTCGGATGCGTTCGGCGAGCGTTCCGCCGCCTTCGGGCAGACCGCTTGCGGCGGGCACACCATTGGCAGCTTTCGGTCCCGTCTTCGGTCCGCCCTTGGCCGGGACCGCCGGCTCCGCGGCCAGCATGGCCTCGATCGGCGAATCCGGCCCTTCGAGCTGGATCGCCAGCTTTGCTACTTCGGCGGCAATGTCGTTGATGCGCTCGCGCAGCAGCGCGTTCTCCATGCGCTCGGTCGCCCAGGAGTTCTCCGCCTGTTCCTGGATCCCGTTGATGTCGCGCTGCAGCTTTGACCGCTCGTCGCTGATGATGCGGAGCTGTTCTTCCAGAGCGGCCTTCTCGCTTTTTAGCTTTTCAAGGGCCGGCGATTTGCCGCCATTCATCGCCGCGCGCAGTTCCTTCACGGTGCGCTCGGCTGCCTCATTGGCCTGCCGGAGCTGGTTGTTCTCGAATTCCCGTTCGGCCAAGAGCTTGCCTTGGCTCGCAAGCCGCCCTTCCAGTTGGTTGACGCGGTTGCCGAGGATCTGGGCTTCATTAACCTGGACGCTCAATTGACGGTCGAGGTCGGTGACGCGCTGGTTCAGACTCTCGGCTCGGCTTCGCGCCTCCGCGAGCTCGCGGGTCGCGGCTTCGGATGCGCTGCGTTCCTCGGCCAGGCGGGCCTGGGTGGCGGCGAAGTCCCTTTCAGCGTCGCTGACCCGGTCCTTCAATTCCTCGATCTGGGTGCGGACGGAGATCAGCTCGATCTGGCGGCTATCCGCCGCCATCGAGCGGTCGTTCAGGTCGGCATTGATCTTGCCGAGCTCGCTCTGCTTGTTCGTCAGCGCCTGCTCGACGGCGCGCAACTGCTCGGCCTTGGCGGCGAACTCCTCTTCGGTGGCGCGGGCCTGATCCTTCATCGCCTTTTCGCGCGCCTCGAGCGCGAAGATCGCGGCGTTCTTTTCGCCGAGCTCGATCTTCATGCGGTTGATCGCGTCGGTCTTCTTGCCGAGTTCGGCGAGCTGGCTCGTAGTCTTGCTCTTGAGCTGCTCGACGTTCATTTCGAGCCGCCGCGCCGACATCGCGAATTCCGCGCGCAACTGGTCCTTGTCCGCCTGGATCTCGGCCATCGACAGCGGGGTTGCGGCCTCGATACGCCGGGTCGTCAGCCGCACCGCCCGGTTATGCACCAGCGGCACGATCATCAGACCGCACAGCATCGAGACCAGAAAACCGATCGCCAGATACATGATCGGTTCGACCATGAATGGGTTACTCCCGCGATAATAATTCGTTAATCACAATGCCACGGGCGGCCGGCAAAACGCCAGCCAAATGCCTGCCCGTGGTGAGGGATTCACGTCAAGGCGTTAACGGCGGGGTCAGAACGGGTTCCAGGTCGCGCGCGGGGTATATTTCAGGTAGCCGACATTGGCACCAAGCCTGAGCCCGATGCCGGAACGGATCGGCACCAGCACGATGTTGTTGGCCGTCAGCGCGGTCATGCCGAAACCGCCGACGATGTAAGCCGAGCCGTCGATGCCGACGAAGCGCTGGTAGATCGCTTGCGTGGAGGGCAGGTTGTAGACCAGCGTCATGGTGCGGGCACCATCGCCGCCCCAGTCGAAGCCGACCGAGGGCCCCTGCCAATAGACCCGCAGATCGCCGGCATTCTTGGTGTAGAGCGTGCCTTCCCCATAGCGCAGGCCGGCGACGAAAGCGCCGGAGCCTTCTTCGCCGAGCACGTAGCCATTGGGCAGACCCCATTGGCTGACCGCGCGTTCGATGACGGAGGCAAGCCCGCGCGAGACGTTACCGAAGAATTTGTGGCCGGCGGTAACAAGTTCGTCTGGCCCATAGGTGCTCGGACCGGGCTCGCGCTGCGGCGGCGGGTATTGCGGCGGCGGGGCCTGCTGGGCGGCAACCGGCGCAATCCAGCACATCAGCGCAGCGAGCGCTGCCGCGGCAAGGCGTGATGCGAAACTCATAAAGAACCCCTGCGATCGAAATTCTGGTCGCCGCCTTAACCTGACGCCAACAAGGTCGGCTCTAGCTTGCGCCCAGTGTCCCCTCGATTCCAATGTTATCGATATCAACTATGACGGTACAACGGCAGGAAATATACCGCCGGCGCCCCGGAATAGCCTTTTTCATCTTCGCCGTCGGTCTTTTAGCTTGGATCGGGAATGATTCGGCAGTCCGGGCTGCCACGACCGAGCGGGTGGTGGTCAATCACTATTCCGGCCTCGCCATCGAGGGATTCGACCCAGTGGCATATTTTACCGATGCCGCTGCCCTTGAGGGTTTGCCGGACTTTGAGGCTGCGCAGGCAGGCGCGGTCTGGCGCTTCCGCAATGAAGGCAACCGCGCCTCCTTTGTCGCTCATCCGGAAATCTACGGTCCGCAATTCGGCGGCTATGACCCGGTCGATCTCGGCCGCGGCGTCACCTATGCCGGCAATCCACGATTTTGGGCGGTCACCGGGCAGCGGCTCTATCTGTTCGGCCGGGAGGACAATCGGGACGCCTTTGTCGCCGATCCTCAACGTTTTTTGAAAGATGCCACCGCCCGCTGGCCGGAGTTGGAGCAGACGCTGGCGCAGTAGTTGCCCGCCTCTAAGGGGCGGCTGCGGGATCGCCCCAGGCAATGAATTCCGGCACGATAAAGTCGTCCCGCAGGCCGAAATGCAGTGCCGCTCCGTGCGAATCCGTGATCTTGCCGCCGGCGGCGGTGACCACGGCATGGCCGGCCGCGACGTCCCATTCGCAGGTCGGCGCAAGGCGGGGATAGATGTCCACCTTGCCTTCGGCCGCCCGTCCGAACTTCACCGCTGAGCCGAGTTCGGCCCGCACCGCGCCGCCCCGCCCGGCGATAAAGGCCTCCGTGCGCGCATCGCCATGGGAGCGGCTGACCGCCACGGTCCAGGGGTTTCCGCGCGGCGGGTGAGGGCGGGTGCGAATCGATTCGACGATCGGTGCCGCGCCATCGCGAACGATCAACCGCTCCGCGCCGCGGCCGACAATGCCGCGCCAGATCACGCCCAGAGCTGGCGCCCCGACGATGCCAAGCAGCGGCGTCCCTTCGGTCACCAGGGCGAGGTTGACCGTGAACTCGTTGCGGCCGGCGACGAATTCCTTGGTGCCGTCGAGCGGATCGACCAGGAAGAAGCTGTCTCTATAGGGCGGTCTCGCCAGACGCGTGCGCTCCTCGGAGAGCGACGGCACGTTTGGCGCAAGCCGCGCCAAGCCCTCGGCAACGATGCGGTCGGCCGCGAGATCGGCCTCGGTCACCGGCGAGCCGTCGCTCTTGCCCTCAACCTTCATGGCGCTGCGATTGACCGCCAGGATGGCCTCGCCAGCCCGCATCACCAGTTCCGTCAGTGGTTCGATCAGCGCGGCCGCGGCATTGCCGTCGATCCGGGGCGGGCATGCCTCATTCATAAGCGGTTCTCATCGGCTACTACCGTTCCCATCTCACTTCCGCCGCAAGCTGGCAGCATGCGCTTCCCCAGTGTATCAAATCCAAAAGCATGCGTGATTCGCTCCCGTCCGCGTGTATCGCGGCATTCCAGGAACACTTCATGTCTGGCACTTCGTCTCTCGGTCCCGCTCCCGATGCCCTCGAACTGGCGGCGCTGTTGTGCTCGCGCGTCTGCCACGATCTCATCAGTCCTGTCGGCGCGATCGTCAATGGCCTTGAGGTCATCGACGACAATCCGAAACCCGAGGACCGCGATTTTGCACTCGACCTGATCCGCAAGAGCGCCAAGACCGCATCTGCCCGCCTGCAGTTCTGCCGGCTTGCCTTCGGTGCCGCCGGGTCGGCCGGCGCGCAGATCGATCTCGGCGACGCGCAGGCCATGGCGAAGGGGCATATCGAGGACGGCAAGGTGACGCTGACCTGGAATCTGCCGCGGCTGCTCATGCCCAAGAATCGCGTCAAGCTGCTCCTGAATATGCTCGTGATCGCGCAGCAGACGATTCCGCGCGGCGGCACGCTGACGATCGATCCGGTCGGCGAGGGCGAGACGATGAGCTTTCGCATCACCTCGGCCGGGCTGAACGCCCGCGTGCCGCAGAACATCGTCGATATTCTCGGCAGCACGTCGGCCGCGGTCGATGCCCACGCGGTGCAGCCCTATTACGCGCGGCTGTTGGCGCAGGCCTGCGGATTGACCGTCAAGCTCGCCCTCGAGGGCGAGACTGTGGTGGTCAGCGCGTCCTGACGAATTGCTGCATGATCTCACGGCGCGCAGGCCGCCCAAGAGATCATGCGCAAACAACGACGTAGAGCGCGATCGGAGGCGCGAAGCGAATGCGCCGCGCGCCGCGACGGCGGCCATAGCGTTAACCAATCGTTTGCAACTTGCCGTTGATTTCGATCTTTTCTTCTTATCTCTTTGTTGATCCCGTTCTTTTCCACATACTCAACCAAACTTAAACGCTTTGCATGGAAGCTGGTCCAAGTTCCGTAAGGCGCGTCGATGTCGCGTGCCGCTGCGTACGAAGGCCAGGTTCATGGACGATTTGATGCGAGAGTTTCTGACCGAGACCAGCGAAAGCCTGGACACGGTCGACAATCAGTTGGTGAAGTTCGAGCAAGAGCCGAACAACGCGAAGATTCTCGATAATATTTTTCGCCTGGTGCACACCATCAAGGGTACCTGCGGCTTCCTGGGGCTCCCGCGACTGGAAGCGCTGGCGCATGCCGGCGAGACCTTGATGGGCAAATTCCGCGACGGCATGCCGGTCACGGCGGAAGCGGTGACGCTGATCCTGTCGAGCATCGACCGCATCAAGGAGATCCTCGCAGGACTGGAGGCAACCGAGGCCGAGCCGGAAGGATCGGACGAAGACCTCATCGTCAAGCTGCACGAGATGGCCGAGCGCAGTTTCGAATCGATGGCGGCCGAGGCCAGTACCGAACCTGCCGCAGAGCCGGAGGCCCCTGTCATGGCCGCGCCGCCGCTGCAGCCCGTGGCGACCGAGGGCACGCTGGTGGTACAGACGCTCGAGCGCCCGCTGCGTCCCGGTGAAGTCTCACTCGACGAGCTTGAGCGCGCGTTCCGCGAAACCGCCACCGAAGTGGCGCCGCCCCCGCCTGCTGCCGCGCCCGCAGCCAAGCCTGCCGCACATGAGCCGGCCGCAGAGGTTGCCAAGGAGAAGAAGGCACCGAGGAAGACGGCGGCCGCCGAAGACATGCACGAGTCCGACAAGGTCGCAAACCAGTCGATCCGCGTCAACGTGGATACGCTGGAGCACCTGATGACCATGGTCTCCGAGCTGGTGCTGACCCGCAACCAGCTCCTGGAGATATCACGCCGCAACGAGGACACCGAGTTCAAGGTGCCGTTGCAGCGTCTCTCGAACGTCACCGCCGAGCTGCAGGAGGGCGTCATGAAGACGCGCATGCAGCCGATCGGCAACGCCTGGCAGAAGCTGCCGCGCATCGTGCGCGACCTCTCGGGCGAACTCGGCAAGCAGATCGAACTGGAGATGCACGGCGCCGACACCGAGCTCGACCGCCAGGTGCTCGATCTGATCAAGGATCCCCTCACGCACATGGTGCGCAACTCCGCGGACCATGGTCTGGAGACCACGGCCGAGCGCGCGGCGGCCGGCAAGCCGGAGCAGGGCACCATCCGTCTCTCCGCCTATCACGAGGGCGGCCACATCATCATCTGCATCGCCGACAACGGCCGCGGTCTCAACACCGAACGGATCAAGGCGAAAGCTCTGGCCAACGGCCTCGTCACCGAGGCTGAACTGGAGAAGATGACGGAAGCGCAGATCCACAAGTTCATCTTCGCGCCGGGCTTCTCGACGGCTGCGCAAGTCACTTCGGTTTCCGGCCGCGGCGTCGGCATGGACGTGGTGCGCACCAATATCGACCAGATCGGCGGCACCATCGACATCAAGTCGGTCGCAGGCGAGGGCTGCTCCGTCACCATCAAGATCCCGCTGACGCTCGCCATCGTGTCGGCGCTGATCGTCGAAGCAGGCGGCGACCGTTTTGCGATCCCCCAGCTCTCCGTCGTTGAACTGGTTCGCGCGCGGGCCAATTCCGAGCACCGCATCGAGCGCATCAAGGACACCGCCGTGCTGCGCCTGCGCAACAAGCTCTTGCCGCTGATGCACCTGAAGAAGCTGCTCAGGATCGATGACGGTTCGTCGAGCGATCCCGAGAACGGTTTCATCGTGGTGACGCAGGTCGGCAGCCAGACTTTCGGTATCGTGGTCGACGGCGTGTTTCACACCGAGGAAATCGTGGTCAAGCCGATGTCGACCAAGCTGCGTCACATCGACATGTTCTCCGGCAACACCATCCTCGGCGATGGCGCTGTCATCATGATCATCGACCCCAACGGCATCGCCAAGGCGCTCGGTGCTGCCGGCTCGGCCGCCCATGAGATGGCGGACGACAGCGCTGCGGCCCATGTCAGCGGCGAGCAGCTCACCTCGCTCCTGGTGTTCCGTGCCGGCACCAGCCAGCCGAAGGCGGTGCCGCTTGGCCTCGTCACGCGCCTGGAGGAGATCGCCACCGACAAGATCGAGCTCTCCAACGGCCGCTACATGGTGCAGTACCGCGATCAGTTGATGCCGCTGGTGCAGATGGCTGATGTCAATGTGCAGACCTCCGGCTCGCAGCCGATCCTGGTGTTCGCCGACGACGGCCGCTCGATGGGGCTCGTGGTCGACGAGATCATCGACATCGTTGAGGAGCGGCTGCACATCGAGGTCGCGGGCTCGCAGGATGGCATTCTCGGCTCGGCCGTGATCAAGGGCCAGGCGACCGAAGTGATCGACGTCGGTCACTTCCTGCCGATGGCCTTCTCCGACTGGTTCAGCCGCAAGGAGATGCGGCCGTCCTCCAACGCGCAATCGGTGCTTCTGGTCGACGACAGCGCGTTCTTCCGCAACATGCTGGCCCCGGTCCTGAAGGCCGCCGGCTACAAGGTGCGTACCGCGCCGAATGCACAGGAAGGGCTGGCCGCGCTGCGTTCGGGACAGGCGTTCGACGTGGTGCTGACCGACATCGAGATGCCCGAGATGAACGGCTTCGAGTTCGCCGAGAGCATCCGTTCCGATCAGCATTTGAGCGGCGTTCCGATCATCGCGCTGTCGGCGATGGTCTCGCCGGCCGCGATCGAGCGCGGGCGGCAAGCGGGCTTCCATGATTACGTCGCCAAATTCGACCGTCCCGGCCTGATCGCGGCGTTGAAGGAACAGACCGCCGAGATCAGGAAAGCGGCATAGGTTGAGTCGGGCACAAGGAATTGAAACGATGACCAGCAAGACCGACACCAGCGAAGGCACCATGGCCGAATACGTCACCGCCGTGATCGGCGGACAATTGTTCGGCCTGCCGATCTCACGCGTGCAGGACGTGTTCATGCCGGAGCGGCTGACGCGTGTGCCGCTGTCTTCCAGCGAGATCGCCGGCGTGCTCAACCTGCGCGGCCGCATCGTCACGGTGGTCGATATGCGCGCGCGGCTCGGCCTGCCGAAGAACGATGACGGCAAGCCGCCGATGGCGGTCGGCGTCGATCTTCGCGGCGAATCCTATGGCCTCTTGATCGACCAGATCGGCGAGGTGCTGCGGCTGCCCGATGACAGCCGCGAGGAGAATCCGGTCAACCTCGACCCGCGGATGGCCAAGCTCGCCGGCGGCGTCCATCGCCTCGACGGCCAGCTCATGGTCGTCCTCGATGTCGACCGCGTGCTCGAACTGATGCCGGATGCGAAGGCGGCCTAGTCTCCGCGCGATAGGCGGGCATGCCTATTGAAGAACTGAAACGGAAACGTCCCTCGCGGGATGAGGAAGTAGAGGCCCAACATGAGAACCTGTCTTGTCGTCGATGACTCCAGCGTCATTCGCAAGGTCGCGCGTCGCATCCTGGAAGGCCTCGATTTTCAGATTGTCGAGGCCGAGGACGGCGAGAAGGCGCTGGAAGCCTGCAAGCGCGCCATGCCCGCCGCCGTGTTGCTCGATTGGAACATGCCGGTGATGGATGGCTACGAATTCCTCGGCAATCTGCGCCGGATGCCCGGCGGCGATCAGCCCAAGGTGGTGTTCTGCACCACCGAGAACGACGTCGCGCATATCGCCCGCGCGCTGCATGCCGGCGCCAACGAATACATCATGAAGCCGTTCGACCGGGACATCGTTACCGCGAAGTTCCAGGAGGTCGGCCTGATCTGAGTGTCGTGTTCGATCCGGCGGCTGAAAGCCATCGGCATGGGAGCATGATCCGGAGAAGGCCTGCCGTTGAGCCGTTGGTGAATTGATGAGTGTTGCGTTGACAAATGCCCCGTCCCGGACTTCGACGCGGGAGGAGCCGTTGCGGGTGATGGTGGTCGACGACTCCGTCGTCATCCGCGGCATGATCTCGCGCTGGATCGGCGCGGAATCCGACATGGAGGTGACGGCCTCATTCCGCACCGGTCTCGACGCCGTCAACCAGCTCGAGCGCGTCAATCCCGATGTCGCCGTGCTCGACATCGAAATGCCGGAGCTCGACGGCATCTCGGCGCTGCCGAAGCTGCTGGCCAAGAAGCGTGATCTCGTCATCATCATGGCCTCGACGCTGACCCGTCGCAACGCGGAGATCAGCCTGAAGGCGCTGTCGCTCGGCGCGGCCGACTACATCCCCAAGCCGGAAAGTACGCGCGAGGCCGGCGCCGCAGAAACCTTCCGGCACGACCTGATCCAGAAGATCCGCCATCTCGGTGCCAAGGTGCGCCGGCGCGCGACACCCGTCGCCGCAAGCCCGGCATTGGCGCCGGTGCAGGACAAGGCGCGCGAAGCCGCGACCCGCCCGGCGACTTCGCAGCAGGCATTGGTGCGCCGCCCCTTCGGCATGCTGGCGCCGAAGGTGCTGTTGATCGGCTCGTCGACCGGTGGTCCGCAGGCGCTGATGGCGCTGGTCGCCGAGATCGGACCGGTGATCGACCGCTTTCCGGTGCTGATCACCCAGCACATGCCGCCGACCTTCACGACGATCCTGGCCGAGCATCTCGCGCGTGCCAGCCGCCGGCCGGCGCATGAGGCTGTTGACGGCGAGATCGTCAAGGCCGGCCAGATCTATCTGGCGCCGGGCGGCCGCCATATGCGCGTTGCGCGCCGCGGCGCCGAGATCGCGATCGCACTCGATGACGGACCGCCGGTGAATTTCTGCAAGCCTGCGGTTGATCCCATGTTCATGTCCGCGATCGATGTCTGGCAGGGCGGCATCATGTCGGTGATCCTGACCGGCATGGGGTCGGACGGCATGCGCGGCGGCAAGGATATCGTGGCCGCCGGCGGCAGCGTGATTGCGCAGGACGAGGCGACCAGTGTCGTGTGGGGCATGCCGGGCGCGGCGGCGAATGCGGGGATCTGCGCGGCCGTGCTACCGCTCAAGGAGATCGGACCGAAGCTTAACCGGTTGTTTGCGGGAGATCGTTCGTGACGCCGATGGATTATGATTATCTGCGCAAGCTCCTGAAGGAGCGGTCCGGCCTCGACCTGTCGTCCGACAAGCAATATCTGGTCGAGAGCCGCCTGGTGCCGCTTGCGCGCAAATCGGGATTATCAGGCATTCCGGAGCTGGTCCAGAAGATGAAGGGCGCTAGCGCCGAGGCGCTGACATCGGAAGTGGTCGAGGCGATGACCACCAACGAGACGTTCTTTTTCCGCGACAAGATTCCGTTCGACCATTTGAAGCAGGCGGTGCTGCCGGCGCTGATCCAGGCGCGGGCCGCGCGGCGTTCGCTGCGCATCTGGTGCGCGGCGTCGTCCACCGGGCAGGAGCCTTACTCGATCGCGATGTGTCTGAAGGAAATGGGCGCGGCGCTCGCGGGCTGGCGGCTCGAGATCGTCGCGACCGACCTGTCGCAGGCAGTCCTGGAAAAATCCAAGGCCGGCATCTTCAGCCAGTTCGAGGTGCAGCGCGGCCTGCCGATCCAGTTCCTGGTGAAATACTTCACCCAGATCGGCGAGTTCTGGCAGCTCAATGCCGATATCCGCGCCATGGTGCAGCATCGCCAGCTCAACCTGCTGCAGGACTTCTCCCATCTCGGCACGTTCGATGTGATCTTCTGCCGAAACGTGCTGATCTATTTCGATCAGGAGACGAAGACGGATATCTTCGCGCGGCTTGCAAAAATGCTCGAGCCCGACGGCGTGCTGGCGCTGGGGGCGGCCGAGTCCGTGGTTGGTATCAGCAGCGTCTTCAAGCCCTATCCGGACCGCCGCGGTCTCTATTGCCTGGGCACCGCGCCGGTCGCGCGCACCGGCGCGCCGATCGGGCTCAAGGCTGTCGCTTCCGCGGCGCGATAGAGTTAAGCGGCGACACCCAACCCTACAACTCCGTCGCCCGTGATCGTCATTGCGAGCGCAGCGAAGCAATCCATCTCACCACTTGCGGAGGCATGGATTGCTTCGCGGAGCCTGTCATCGGGCGCGCGTTCGCGCGACCCGTTGGCTCTCAATGACGCAGGGACCGCCCCTCAAAGGATCGCGTGGGGCAAAAAGCGCGACGTGTTCCCCGTGATCGGATTCTCGTCCTCGCGGATCGATAGCCCGCATGGGGTGTGATCGATCAACCAGCTCCCGATCACCGGATATTGGCCTGCGAAATTCGGCAGCGGCGCCGGCGCCTGGCGGATGAAGCCTTCGGCGCCGTAGGGCCCCTCCTGCTCGATCAGCGTGGTGCCGGCGCTGACAAGCGCGACATTGGCGCCCTCGCGCGAATAGATCGGCTTGCGGACGAACGAGCTGCCGAGCGTTTGCGCGTTCGGATCATCCTCGAAATAGGCCGGCAGCAGATTGGGATGGTTCGGAAACATCTCCCACAGCAGCGGCAGGATGCCTTTGTTGGACAGGATTGCCTTCCACGGCGGCTCGATCCAGCGCGTCGGCGCGCTCGCGAGCCTGGTGCCGAAGGTGTCGTGAAACATCCATTCCCAAGGATAGAGCTTGAATGCGAGCTCGATTGCGCGGTTATCGAGGTCGACAAAGCGGCCGTCCTCGGTAAGGCCGATGCCCTCGATATCGAGCAGCGTGGTCGCAAGGCCGGCCTGCGAGGCGGTGTCCTCCAGATAGGCCAGCGTTGCGGCGTCCTCGGCATTGCCGGTCATGCCGGCAAGATGCAGGTGCTCGCCGGATGCCAATTTCTTCCAGGCGTCGATCAACCGCTCGTGGATCGAATTGTACTGGTCGGATCGCTTCGGGATGATGTTGCGCTCGATCGCCTGCTCGAGCCAGGTCCATTGGAACACCGCCGCCTCGAAGATCGAGGTCGGCGTGTCGGCATTGTACTCCAGCAGCTTGGCCGGTCCGCGCCCGTCGAAGCTGAGATCGAGCCGGCCATAGAGGCTTCCGTCGTCGCGGCGCCAGCTTTCCGCAATCAGCGGCCAGAACGCTTCCGGGATCTTCAATCGGCGTAGATATTTTTCATCTTCGGTGGCGCGGCCGACGAGTTCGAGGCACATCGCGTCGATCTCGCCGGTCGGCTCCTCGATCCCGCGCTCGATCTCGTCCAGCGCGAAGGCGTAATAGGCGCGTTCGTCCCAATAGCGTTCGCCGCCTATGGTGTGGAAACTGAAGCCGGCGCGCTCGGCGGTCGCCGGCCAGTCGTCACGTTCCGAACAAGGAATGCGCCGCATGCGGATATCAGCTTCCGCCATACGAAGGGTCGAATTCAACGTCACCACGGGCGTTGAAGCGGCGTGGCGTCCCGCCGAAGCCGCCATAGACCGCGCGGCAACTGGGTTTGCCGCCGGGGCCGGGTGCGGCCGTGTTGCCGGGGCCGCAATCAGTGCGCGGTACCAGCCCCATCGAGGCGGCGCCGACCGCAACGCTTCCCATCAGTTTCAGGACGACCCGGCGCGAGCGTTTCATGACGGCAGTCCCGTTCTTCCGCCATTTGCGGTGTGGCACCAGTCTCCAACAGCGGCCGATGCCAAGGCAAGCAAAAGCAGTCATTTCACGGTGATGTGCGAAGGGTACGCTTCTCTCAACCACCGGAAAAGCCGAAGGCGTGCGCGAACGAACCGAAGCCGCCGCGGCTGACATGGTTCGATCCGGAGTCGGATGTGCCTGAGGCGGAGTGGCTCGAGGAGGAGCCGCTGCTGGAGTAGCGCGAGCCGCCGCTGGAGCCGTGGCTGGAGGAGGACGATCCGCGCTGCCGGCATTCGGTGTCGCCCTGCGAAAACGACGGCGCGGCGCCGTTCGGCGGGCGCTCGCAGTTCTCGCTCGGCATCAGCAAATAGGCGGTGCCGCCGACCGCGAGCGTGCCCATCAGGATCAGGACGATCTCGGCCGAACGTTTGGTCGGTGGGCGCGGCGGCACAGGGGCCGACTTTCGCGTTCCGAACTCCTTGGGTGGTGGAAGGCTTGTCATGGTCAGTAGATCATCGAAGCGGCGTTGAGGGCGCCGGCGGCGAGCGAGGAAAGCCCGAGCCAGATCGCGGGTGCGAGTTCGCCGTCTGCGATCCGTCCCGACAGGTTCGGCACGGGGACCTTGACGATGAAATAGACGATGATCTGGACGATCAGCGCGACCACGCTCCAGATCAGGCAATCGATGACATTGGCCGAGTGCGCGATCGCGCTCACCACCGGCAGCACGAAGCCGCACAGGCTGAGGCCCAGCGCGATCGCTGCTGCCGTATTGTTCTCGCGGATAAGCTCGAATTCGTTGTGCGCGGTGACGCGGGTATAGACGAAGAGGTAGGCCATGACGGCGACGAGCGCCGTGCAGAAATAGACCAAGAAAGCCGGAAGCCCGGCAAGCGTGCAGGATCATTCAACGCGCCGTTTCATCCTTTGGGCGCGGCGATGCAAAAACCAAATCTGACCTTAGCAATCGCGCCCCCGATTCGCCCGACAACAGAATTGCACGAGCGATTGGTCGGCGCATGACGATGGTGGGTTCAATCCCCGCTTATGGGTTCGTTTGGCCGATGCGATCCCCGAGTCGAGCCCCGAAGCAGGCGGAATGCGAGCCAGAAAAACAGGATGACCAGCGCGAGCGCGGCGAGCGGCGCGGCCAGGGCCAGAAGTGCCATCAGCGAGGCGCTCCCGAGTTCGGCCGTCGCGACGGCCGGATTCCCAAGGCCGCCGGTGAAGACGGATGATTTTGCCCGGAGTATCGCGGTCAAACCTTGCGTGATGCCGGCAACGCCGCCTCCCGCGATAATGGCCGCCGTCCATTTCACCATCGGCGGCAAGTCGGTCATGACAGCGGCGGAAACGATTGTCCCCGCGACGACAGCAGCGGGCGTCGCCACCGTATCGAGCAGGTTGTCCACACCGGGAATGTAGAACGCGGCGATCTCGGCTATCGCCGCGGTGCCAAGCATGATGATCGCGGCAGGTGTGCCGAGCCATGCAAAGCCCTCATTCAGATTCGCGTGTCCGGTGTAGGCGGCCACGCTCAGGGCCAGCAGCGGCAGGAACAGCCGGAAGCCGGTTGCGGCGGCCAAGCCGATGCCAAGCCCAACCGACAGTGCCAGATCGAAGTTCGACATGTGCCGCAAACTCCATCAGCCCAGTTCGGCTGATCGTAACAGCTTTTGCGAAGTTTCGATTGGCCCCGCCAGGTTGAGGGTCGCCATGGCGAACAATATTACCGACCAGTTTGAGGCTGGCGCAAAACAGAAACCCCGCCGTTTCGGCGGGGTTTTCGTCGGAGCAGCGAGATCGGGGCGATTAGGCCGGGATGCGTTCGTCCGCCTCATGCGGCTCGCGCAGCACGTAGCCGCGGCCCCATACGGTCTCGATGAAGTTGCGGCCTTCGGAGGCGTTGGCGAGCTTCTTGCGCAGCTTGCAGATGAAGACGTCGATGATCTTCAATTCCGGCTCGTCCATGCCGCCATAGAGATGGTTCAGGAACATTTCCTTGGTCAACGTGGTGCCCTTGCGCAGCGAGAGCAGCTCCAGCATCTGATATTCCTTGCCGGTCAGATGCACGCGCTGGCCGCCGACTTCCACCGTCTTGGTGTCGAGATTAACCACGAGGTCGCCGGTCTGGATGACGGACTGGGCATGGCCCTTGGAGCGGCGCACGATGGCGTGGATACGCGCGACCAGCTCGTCCTTGTGGAAGGGTTTGGTCATGTAGTCGTCGGCGCCGACGCCGAGACCCTTGACCTTGTCCTCGATGCCGGCGAGGCCGGAGAGGATCAGAATGGGGGTTTTGATCTTGGAGACCCGGAGCTGCTTCAGCACGTCGTAGCCGGACATGTCGGGCAGGTTCAGGTCGAGAAGGATAATGTCGTAGTCATAGAGTTTGCCGAGATCGACGCCTTCTTCTCCGAGGTCCGTCGTATAGACGTTGAAACTCTCGGATTTGAGCATCAATTCGATCGACTGCGCGACGGCGCTGTCATCTTCTATCAGCAAAACGCGCATGCCAGTCCCCTTTAGTCGCCGCTCCTGGGCGTCAGGTCGGCCGCACTTGCGGCACTCACAAAACGCCTTTGCACAACTGATTCGGATCCTGACGAGACATGGTTAACAAAAACTGATTCCCATCCGCAAGGTCCGCGGTGCAATTTTTTTCGAATCGCCCTAAGATCTTGCGCAGAAGCAGCTTTTCTCATCCGTTCTCGTTCAAGCTCCACTTTAAGAGGCCGGACTAACCGACTCTTGCGACTCGCCCTTCTTCTGAACAGGCAAGCGACCTCAGTCACCCAAAGACAGTGACGCAATGATTAATGATGCGGGTAAACACGAAGTTAAGCGGATGCGGAGAAATCGGCGAAACTTAAGGTTTTCGCAATGAAAGCGCTCGCGGAACAGATCGGCGACATCGACGGCGTCAATATTTATGGCCGCGTGGTCGGCGTCCGCGGGCTCATGGTTGAGATCGCCGGCCCCATCCATGCGATGTCGGTCGGCGCCCGCATCGTGATCGACGTTGGCGGCAATCGCTTCATCCCGGCGGAGGTCATCGGCTTCTCCGGCAGCAACGCGGTGGTGATGCCGTTCGGTGGTCTCGAAGGCGTCAGGCGTGGCTGCCGTGCTGTCATCGCCAACGCCGCCGGCTTCGTGCGGCCGTCGGCGGCCTGGCTCGGCCGCGTCGTCAACGCGATGGGCGAGCCGATCGACGGCAAGGGTCCGCTGCCGCAGGGCGCCTCTCCCGTTCCCTTCCGCAACGCACCGCCGCCGGCGCATTCGCGCAAGCGGGTCGGCAGCCCGCTCGATCTCGGCATCCGCGCGCTCAACACGTTCCTGACCTGCTGCCGCGGCCAGCGGCTCGGCATCTTCGCCGGCTCCGGCGTCGGCAAGTCGGTGCTGCTCTCGATGCTGGCGCGCAACGTCGATGCCGACATCTCGGTGATCGGGCTGATCGGCGAACGCGGCCGCGAGGTGCAGGAATTCCTCCAGGAAGACCTCGGCGAGGAGGGCCTCGCGCGCTCGGTGGTCGTGGTCGCGACCTCCGACGAGCCGGCCTTGATGCGGCGGCAGGCCGCTTACCTCACGCTCGCGATCGCGGAGTATTTTCGCGATGAGGACAAGGAGGTGCTGTGCCTGATGGATTCGGTGACGCGCTTTGCCATGGCGCAGCGCGAGATCGGGCTGTCCGCCGGCGAGCCGCCGACCGCCAAGGGCTATACGCCGACGGTGTTCACCGAACTGCCGAAGCTTCTGGAGCGGGCAGGGCCGGGGACCGGGGTCGGTGCCATCACCGCGATCTTCACGGTGCTGGTCGATGGTGACGACCACAATGAGCCGATCGCCGATGCCGTGCGCGGCATCCTCGATGGTCACATCGTGATGCAGCGCTCGATCGCCGAGCGCGGGCGCTATCCTGCGATCAACATCCTCAAATCGGTCTCCCGCACGATGCCGCGCTCGGCCGACCCGGCATTTCTCCCCGTTATCACCAGGGCGCGTCAGGTGATGGCGACGTACGCCGATATGGAGGAGTTGATCCGGCTCGGCGCCTACCGGGCCGGTTCCAGCCCGGAAGTGGACGAGGCAATCCGCCTGCACGAGCCTTTGGAGGCCTTCCTGCGCCAGGGCAAGGGCGAGTCTGTCAGTTTGGCCGACGGCTATCGGCAACTGGCGCAAATCCTCTCGAATTTGGAAACGGAACGCTAACTTTGTCGGGCCATCATCCGCGGCATGTCATTAGCTGCGCCGGCGGGGTCCAGGGGGAGCCGGCCTTGTCCCGCGTTCGAAATCGGGACTTCTGGGGAGTATGAGTCGATGAAGTCACGTGACACGCTGATCCGCCTGAAGAAATTTCAGGTCGACGAGAAGCGCCGCAGGGTCACCCAGATCGAAGGCATGATCGCCGATTTCCATCGCATGTCGGTGGAGCTTGAACGCGAGATCCAGGTCGAGCAGGAGCGAGCCGGGATCAACGATCCCGCTCACTTTGCCTATCCGACCTATGCCAAGGCTGCGATCCAGCGCCGCGAAAACCTCACCCGCTCCGCTGACGAGCTGCGCATCCAGCTCGAGGAGGCCAAGGCGCAGCTTGGGGAAGCCTTCGAGGAACTCAAGAAGGTCGAGCTCCTGGACGAACGCGACCAGGCCCGCGAGCGCGCTGAAGAGAGCGCCCGGGAGCAGGCCGACATGGACTCGATCGGCTTGATGCGGGCGCGTCTCGGCGTTGCCTGAATCCTGAACCTCTCCACATTGGATGGGAACCGAACCCGGGCTGCGAGGCCCGGGTTTTGCTTTGGAAAGGTCCCGAATCCATCGGCTGGTGGACCGCGGCCTGCCGAACTATGCTACGAAGGGATAGGATTAATTCCCGGCATCAGGCGAACAGGGATCGCGATTTGGGGGATGCTGAATGCTGACGCCGGCTGAACTGGTCTGGCTGATCGCTGCCGTTGCGAAGGGGGATGAGGCCGCTTTCGAGCGATTGTACGTGGCCACGCGGGCGAAACTCTTCGGCGTCGTCCTGCGTATCTTGCGGCGACAGGATCTTGCCGAGGAAATCATTCAGGATACTTACGTCAAGATCTGGAACAGCGCGGGACAATTCGACCCGGCGCTGGCGTCGCCGATCACCTGGATGGCATCCATTGCCCGCAACCGCGCCATCGACATGGTCCGCAAGAAGAGCGAAATCTCGCTGGAGGAAGAGCCTGCGGCGATGGAGGTCGCGGCCGAGACGCCCGATCCGCTGGCGCGACGCGAGATGACGGAGGAACTGCGCCGCTTATTGGAATGCGTCGGCCGTCTGGAGCCGGACCGGCAGAAGCTCGTGCTGCTTGCCTATTACAACGGCTGGAGCCGCGAGCAGCTCGCCGTCAAATTCGAGACGCCGGTGAACACGGTGAAGACATGGCTGCGCCGCAGCCTGCTGGAGATCAGGGAGTGTCTTGGGGTTTGAGAGCCCCGATATCGTGTGATGGCTCATAACGAGGACCATATCGCGCTCGCCGCCGAGTATGCGCTCGGCTCGCTCGATGCGGAGGAGCGCGCGCAGGTCGAGACCATGATGGCGATGGACAAGGAGTTCACCGCCCTCGTGCAGGCCTGGGAATTCAGGCTCGGCCCGCTCAACCAGATGGTGGGCCTGGTCGAGCCGCGGCCGATCGTGTGGGAGAACATCAAGAGCGTGATCGCGCAATCCTCCGCACCGCAAGCGCCCTTGGCCCTGCCGCCGGAAGCCCCGTCACCTTCGCCCCCGCCGGTGGAGCCGAGAGTCGTCGCGGAGGCGCCCGTTCAGCAGGCACCGCTCGTCGATGACGGTCGGGTCGTCCAGCTCACAAGCCGGCTCAGACGCTGGCGCGGCGTGGCGTCGGCGGTGAGCACGATTGCTGCTGCGCTCCTGGTGGTGCTGGGGCTTCAGGTCTACCGGCCCGATGCCCTGCCTGACGCCATCCGTCCGAAGCCCCGCACAGAGATTGTGGAGGTCAAGACACCGCCCCCGCCGCCCTCGGGACAATTTGTCGCCGTGCTGCAGCAGGACGGCAACTCCCCAGCCTTCATCCTGACCGTCGATGCCGCCACCAGGAAATTCACGGTGCGCCGGGTCGGCGCGCCGCCGGAGCCCGGCAAGAGCTTCGAGCTGTGGCTGATCTCGGACAAGCTGCCGCAGCCGCGCTCGCTCGGCGTGATCGGCGCTGATGATTTCACCGAGCGCCCGGTGCTGTCGTCCATCGATGCCGCCACGATCAATGATGCGACCTACGCAGTCACCGTCGAGCCGGAGGGGGGGTCGCCGACGGGCATGCCGACCTCGGCACCGATCTTCTCCGGCAGGCTGATCGAGAGCGTGCCGCCGGGAACCGCTGATTCAAAATAAAAAGAAAACGCCCGTGGGGAGCGGGCGTTTTCGATAGTCAACTTGGGGGTAGTTGGGGGTCTTAATATCCACGTGGCCTTTGGGGGGCTGTAAAGAACCACGTGAATTCCGTAAATTCCTCTCCTGCTCTAGCGTACGAGCGAATTGTTCGATGAGGTGATGGCCACCGGCTTGCCGGCCTTCATCACCCGCGCGGTCTGGTACTCGTCCACGCCGTTGCGCGCCATGATGCCAAGGCCGGCCACAACCACACCCGCTACGAGTGCAACGACCACAATCTTCAGATGGGTCGTCCGATCCGCGCTGTAGATCGAGTGGTTCATGGAAGTCTCCTGCCGCCTTCCCTGTCGCTTACTTTTTGTCGGTCGCCTCTTCCGACAGGTTCAACATCCTTGCGCCCTTCCAACATAGGAATCGCGGATTCCGTTCCGTAGAGGCGATCACAAGCCCGTGAACAGACGTGATCCGACGCGATTGAAATCCGCGCTGGCGGGGATATTGTTCAGTTATTGCAATGCGTTAGATCGAGAGCGGGGCGCGGCGACGATAAGCTGTTGAAATTAAGCCATTTTCTACAAACAAGTTGCATGTGACGAAAATGCTGCGTCGCTTTGCAACTGATTTGCGCGCCGGTCACACGCTCCCGACGGTCTTCAAGCGTGCCCGCGGATGGATTTCCGCCTGCGACAAAACGGTCGTCTGCGAGCGGAAGCGTTCAACCAGCGAGCGAACGAAGGGCCGGATCGCGGCCGAGGTCACCAGCACCGGCGCTTCGCCTTCGCGCGCGGCCTGCTCGAAGGCGTTGCGGGTCGCGGTCATGAATTCCGACAATTTGGACGGCTGCATCGCAAGGCTCCTGTCCTCGCCCGTGCCCACGATCGATTCCGCGAACGCCTGCTCCCAGCGCGCCGACAGCGCGATCAGCGGCAGGTAGCCGTTGTAGGAAGTGTTCTGCGCGCAGATCTGCCGCGCCAGGCGGGCGCGGACATGCTCGACCATGGTCGCCGGATTGCGCGAGAAGGCGAGCGCGTCGGCAATGCCTTCGAGGATGGTCGAGAGGTCGCGGATTGAGACGCGCTCGGCCAGCAGCAGTTGCAGCACGCGCTGGATGCCGGAGATCGTGACCTGGCTCGGCACGATATCCTTGATCAGTTCGCCCTGTTCCTTCGGCAGTTCCTTGAGCAGCTTCTGCACCTCGCCGTAGGACAACAGGTCCGACATGTTGTTCTTGAGCAGCTCGGTCAGGTGCGTCGACAGCACGGTGGCGGCATCGACCACGGTGTAGCCCTTCAGCGAGGCCTCTTCCTTCAGCGCGGCGTCGACCCAGGTCGCAGGCAGACCAAACGTCGGCTCGACGGTATGGATGCCGGGGATCGCGACCTGGTTGCCGCCGGGGTCCATCACCATGAACTGGTTCGGCCAGATCCGCCCCGTGCCGGCATCGACCTCCTTGATCTTGATGACATAGGTGTTGGCCTCGAGCTGGACGTTGTCGAGGATGCGCACCGCCGGCATCACAAAGCCCATCTCGACCGCGAGCGAGCGGCGCAGCGCCTTGATCTGCTCGGTCAATCGGTCGGTGCCGTCGGGGCCGTTGACGAGCGGCAGCAGCGCATAGCCGAGCTCGATCTTGAGGTCGTCGATCTTTAGCGCGCTCGAGATCGGCTCCTCGGCGGCTGCTGCGGCTGCCGCTGCCGCAGCAGTAGGGGCGGCCGCAGCGGCGGCCTGGACGGCCTTGGCGGCATGCTTCTGCTTGCGCGCGGTCCAGGCCAGCGCGGCGGCGCCGGAGCCCAGCGCCAGGAACGGGATCATCGGAATGCCCGGCAGCAGCGACAGCACGATCATGACGCCGGCCGACATGCCGAGCGCCTGAGGATAGCCCGAGAGCTGTTTCATCAGCGCCTTGTCGGCGGCGCCGGAGACGCCGGCCTTCGAGACCAGGAGGCCCGCGGCGGTCGAGACGATCAGCGCCGGGACCTGCGTCACCAGGCCGTCGCCGACGGTCAGCACCGTGTAGGTGCGCGCGGCTTCGGCAAAGCCGAGGCCCTGCTGGGCGACGCCGATGATGATGCCGCCGACGACGTTGATGAACACCACGAGCAGGCCGGCGATCGCGTCGCCACGGACGAATTTCGAGGCACCGTCCATGGCGCCGAAGAAGCCGCTTTCGTCTTCCAGCTCCTTGCGCCGTTCCTTGGCGACCTTCTCGTCGATCAGGCCGGCGGAGAGGTCGGCGTCGATGGCCATCTGCTTGCCCGGCATCGAATCCAAATGGAAGCGTGCCGCGACTTCGGCGATGCGGCCCGAACCCTTGGTGATGACGACGAAGTTGACGATGACCAGGATCGCGAACACGATGATCCCGATCACGAAATTGCCGCCCATCACGAAATTGCCGAAGGCCTCGATGACGTGGCCGGCGGCTGCCGTGCCCTCATGCCCGCGCGACAGGATCAACCGGGTCGAGGCCAGGTTGAGCGACAGCCGCAGCATGGTCGAGATCAACAGGATGGTCGGGAATGAGGAGAATTCCAGTGGCGCCTGGATGAACAGCGCGGTCATCAGGATCAGGACCGACAGCGTGATCGAGATCGCCAGGAACAGGTCGAGCACGATCGCGGGCAACGGCAGGATCAGCACCACCAGAATGGTGAGGATGCCGAACGCCAGCGCGATGTCGCCGCGCTTCAGGATATTGGTGATGTCGGCCAGGGAGAAGCCGCCGGATGCCGTGCCCTGACCCGCCGTCACGTCGACCATGGTAGCCCGATCCCCCCGCGCCTGCCGGGCGCGGCCGCCAAATGTCTGCGCGGCGGCTTGCGGGCCGCCGCTCCGAAAGTGAGGCACCGCGCTGGCGTCCACGGGGGATCCCCTCCCGTCATCCGCGACCGACGACACTCGACTTCACCCGGCAATTTTTGCCCAGCGTATGGTTAGTAAAGGGTTAACGGCACTGTCCTTTCGGGAGGCTTGCCCACCCTACGGCGTCGCCGCGAGTTCTGATTCAAGATGTCAAACAGCTCTCCGCTGTCATCGTCCGGGGTTGACCGGACGATCCAGTATTCCAGAGGCAGCAGTGCTTGAGCCGAGTGGCCGCCGGATACGATGCCCCGCCTTCGCGGGGGCATGACGGTGGAGTTGGGGAGAGATGTGAGTTCGCGTTCTCGCGGTGCGTTGCGCCCGAGCTTTGCGTCTCGTTTCACCCTCTCATCAATCAGAGGGCGCAGGGAAAGCCGGGTGCTGGTTGCACCCGTGGGTCCCGTGCAACAAAAAGCACGGGGGTAGGACCACAGGTTCAACCGAAGCATTCCGGCTTTCCCTGCGCGATGGTTTTACAGCTTACTTCGTGCTCTCCCTGGTGACCGGGCTTTCTTGCCACCATCGCTGTGTTCAACGAACAAAACTTAGCGCCAGCGTCGGGGCGCCAGGACCACACGACTTCGCCGTCCGCTGATGTTGCGTTCGTCTTTCGCAACACCCGCGTCCACCGCATCTCACCGCAACGTTCGTGACGATCGCGACCCGCCCCTCATCTGCCGTGAGACGCGCGGAGTTAAATCACTGATTTGCCCGACGGCGGAAGCGGAATGTTTTTCGCTACAGGGCTGGACGGGGCAAATCAGGTTGAAATCGCAGGTGAATTTTTCTTCGTCATTCCGGGGCGATGCGACAGCGTCGAGCTATGATGTGCAATTGCACATCAGAGAATCCATTTCTCCGCTCGTGCATGCGGCTAGATGGATTCCGGGCTCGCGCTGCGCGCACCCCGGAATGACGGAGAGTGAGGCGCGCGGCCTATCTTGAGACGCCGCTTGCAACGGCTCGCCGGGATTGGGCGAAGCCGAAGCAGCATCGAGCCATGACGCGTAATTGCGCGTCAGCGAATTGCATCACGAAAACCGGCGCACGGGCCGAGATGCAGACAAACGGATTTGATTCGTGCCCATCAAGCACTCCGCAGAAGATCAGACGCTCCGCACAAGAAAAAGGAAAGGACCGACGAGGAGCCGGCCATGCACAGGACACTCGATCCCACTCAAGACAGCCGATACGACAGGGCCCGAGAGCGGGCTCTCTCCCTGCCGCTGGAAGAGCTCGATCCCGCAGATCCCGAGCTGTTCCGCTCCAACACCCATTGGCCCTATTTCGATCGGCTGCGCAAGGAAGATCCGGTCCACTACACCAGCGACAGCATGTTCGGCCCGTATTGGTCCATCACCAGATACGAGGACATCATCGATGTTGAAGCTAATCATGCGGTGTTCTCCTCGGCCTCGGCGCTTGGCGGCATCACCCTGGTCGACGTGACACCCGACCTGCGCCGCGAGAGCTTCATCAGCATGGATCCTCCGCGCCATGCCGCTCAGCGCAAGACGATAGCTCCAGTATTCACGTCAACACATCTCGAACAGTTGGCAATCGGCATCCGTGAGCGCTCTGTCGAATGCTTCGACAATCTGCCGACCAGTGAGGTGTTCGACTGGGTCGGCCGGGTCTCGATCGAGCTGACCACGCAGATGCTGGCCGTCCTGTTTGATTTTCCCTTCGAGGATCGCCGAAAGCTGACGCGCTGGTCTGATCTGGCAACGACCATTCCGGGCCCCGGAGGAGTCGTTGCAACCGAGGACGAGCGGCAGGCTGAACTTGAAGAATGCGCGCGATATTTCAGCCGGCTCTGGGACGCGCGCATCAACCAGCCGCCGAAAAGCGATCTGTTGTCGCTGATGGCGCACAGCCCGGCCGCACGCGATGTGGATCCGAAAAATTTCCTCGGTAATCTGCTGCTTTTGATCGTCGGCGGGAACGAGACTACTCGCAATACCTTGTCGGGCAGCATCTATGCGGTCAACCGGCATTGGGATCAGTATCAGAAGCTCAGGAAGAGCCCTGCCCTGATCGATAGTTTCGTGCAGGAGGTGATCCGCTGGCAGACGCCAGTTGCCCATATGCGGCGGACGGCACTTTCCGACATCGAGTTCCGCGGCAAGCGGATCAGGAAGGGCGATAAAGTCGCGATGTGGTATGTCTCGGGCAACCGCGACGAAGAGGTCATCGAGAAGCCTTACGAGTTCATCATCGATCGGGAGCGACCGCGCCAGCATCTGTCGTTCGGCTTTGGTATTCACCGTTGCGTCGGGCTTAGGCTCGCCGAGCTGCAGCTCAAGATCATCTGGGAAGAAATCCTGAAGCGTTTCGAGCGTATAGAAGTGGTCGACGAACCGAGGCGAGTGTATTCGAATTTCGTCAATGGCTACGAGACCCTGCCTGTTCGGATTGCCAGATAGCGAACACCGGAGTCCGCTCATGGCCCGAGGCGGTGAGTGGCTTTCAGGAACTCGCCAGCACGCTCGCCGATGACAACGCATGGGGCCATGGTATTGCCGGTCGTCACCCGCGGCAGGACCGATCCGTCGGCGATCCGCAAATGATCGAGGCCGTAAACGCGCAAGTCGTGGTCGACCACCGACATGGCATCGCGCCCCATCTTGGCAGTGCAGGTTTGGTGCGAGTGGCTGACCGTCGCATTACGGATGAACGTTTCCAGCCCGGAATCGTCGACCGGTCCCGGCACGAGTTCTCTTTTCATGAAAGGTCGCAAGGCCGGTGAATTGCCGATAGCCCTGCAGAACTCGACACAGGTCTTCAGCGCCTTCAGATCGGCGGGATCGTCGAGGCAGTTTGCATCGATCTCGACTGGGTCGTCTGGATTGGGTCCGGTCAGTCGGAGGCAGCCCCGGCTGGCGGTGCGCAGTACCGCATTTGTCAGTGACCAACTATCGGGCGGCAGCGGATCCTTGGCGGCCTGCGGACTGGCATAGGGTGCCTCGACTATGAGCGTCTGCAGGTCCGGCACCTCGAGCGCGGAGTCACTGCGCCAAAGTGCGGTCGCTTCCGTCAAATTGTTGCGGCGTTCAATAGGCCCACACGACTCCCAGACGCATGGTGCCATGAAGTGATCCTGGAAGTTCTGACCAACGCCGGGCAGATGCTGGACAAGAGGAATGCCGAAGCGTTTCAGCTCGGCCTCATCGCCGATACCGGACTGCATGAGCAGCTTGGGCGTGTGAATGGCGCCCAGCGACAGCACGACTTCGCCAGCACCGATGCGACGCATCTTGCCCTCATACGCGACCTCCACGCCGGTCACTCGCTTGCCGGCCAACGTTAGACGAGTGACGAGTGCGCCTGTCAGGACCGTGAGATTTGAACGATCCATGATAGGAGAGACATAGGAACGGAAGATGGATTGCCGTCGGCCATCACGGACGCACAGGTTGGTGAGGGCGGCGCCACCATGGCCCTCCATCATCACGCCGTTCTGGTCATCGAACGTCCGAACGCCGACGGTGGCAAAGGCCTCGATCATCGCGGCGGCGAGAGGATGCGGATCAGGCGCCGGTTGCACGAAGACCATCCCCCCGGAGCCGCGGCGGGCTGCATCCGGTGCGCCGTGCCAGTCCTCGATGCGCCGATAGATCTGCAGCACGGATTGATAGTTCCAGCCGTCATCACCGGCTTCCGCCGCGAAGCCATCCCAATCCGCTTTGTGGCCGCGCGACCAAACCATCACGTTGATACTGGATCCGCCACCGAGCACCTTGCCCATGGACATGGGAATGGCGCGATCGTTCAGCCGAGGATTTGGCATCGCGTTGAAGGACCAGTCGTGTTCGCCACGGCGAAGGGCGGGCCAACGCGACGCGCTCATGATGTCCGGCACGTCATCGCTGCCGCCGGCTTCGAGCAGGAGAACGCTGACGTCGGCATTTTCCGCCAAACGCCGCGCCACTACTGAACCCGATGACCCCGACCCGCAAATGATGAAGTCATAGTGGGACTTCAACTCAGCTCTCAGTTTCTGCTGATTGGCCTCAACACGAGCGGCAAGGTCGTCGGCCATGATCTTCCTCTTGCACGATCGCCATCATGGGACGGCGCTTGACTGATATTCCTCGGCGAATTCTATCAGGAGTCCGAAGCGCCGCTGTTATCGATGAGCGGCATCACCGAAGTGTGTCCCGCCCAGGCAAAGGTTACAGCCGCAACACTTGGCGTCTGAGGACGCGAGAATCACGGGGTGGGTTGGTCGAGCCACACGCATCGTAACTTCCACGCGTGAGAGTGATGGCGTAACGCACGGGGCAGAGGCGCAACGGATGGCGGATTACGTTTTTTGGCTGTACTCGTTGAAGCAACGGAGAACGGGACGCTGGATCATGAACCGATTAGACGGAATCGGATCATGATCTCATCTTTGTTCAAGCATGAGTTCCGTGCAAACGGTTTCCGTTTGTCGGATGCGGAGCGCTCGCCGCTTTAACAAGTTGTAAACTTCTCCCGATCAATTTGACGGACTTCGCCCACATAGCAAGGAGCTCCAAATGTTGCGCCGCGAGCGTAAAGAGTTGGAACAAAAGCTTGCGCAAACCCGAAGGCTGGCACAGGAACCGACCGATCTGTTTACGCGCGAACGGTTGGCGCAGCTTATCGAGGACTTGGAGTTTCGGTTGGAGGCCGGTCGCGTCGCCGCCTAGGCTCGCGTATCGGAGCGCGATCTTCGGTCCGCAGATGATGCGCTCATCGGTGGCGAAAGCGTTTACCGTATTTCTCAGTCGGCTGCCGTGACGATGTAGTCGGCGAATTGTACGTGGCTATCGGCCTTTGACCACAGGCCGACGCGACCCGAGACGGGCTGCGCCAATGTGTGCTCGAGATAGAGCTTGCCATCGAGATAGCCCTCGACCTTTGTACCGATGATGCGAACCTTGAGGTCGTGCCATTGGCGCGTGGCGGTCGGCGTGTTGCGCACCCATTTGACCGACGAGCGCTTGCCGTTCTCGAACTTCCAGAGCACGAGGTTGTTTTCCAGACAATTGGCGCGGACGGTCAGGTAGTTGCCGTTCGGCTTCAGGTTGAACAGGATTCCGGCACCCTGATCGATGCGGCCGGACAATCCCTGGAAGCGCACGGTGATCTCGCCGTTGGTGAAGTTTTCGATGTTGGGCGCGATCACGTAGGGGAAGTAGGCATAGGCCTGGACCCGATCGAGGAATTCGGCGTAGCGCTCGCCATACAGCGCGCGCGCCTTGTCGGCGATCCCGGCAGACGATTGTCCCTCCTTCCACTGCCGGCCGTCCACCGCAAGCACCTTCTTGCCGCTATCGCTCTCGATGTGCCAGATGCCGACGACCGGCACGAGCGATTTCGGCTCTGTGCCCACGGTTTCGTCGACAAAGTCGATTTTTGTCGGCTGCCCGGCGAGTGCCGGCAGCGCCAGCGCTGCGAGAACCATCGCAGCAGCGATGGCCTTGATGCTTCCTCCTGCGGTCATGATTGGGCTCCTTTGCAGGTGAACAGGGATTTGGCCGGCGGGCGCCGGCTCCACCACCAGGCGCCCGCGATCAACAGCGGTAGTCCGCCGACGAACCAGAAGAGTGCAGCATCTGCCGTGGCGACCAGCGGATAGCCCGGATATTCGTCACTGGGTGCGGGCGCGGGCGGTTGCTTGCCGGCGAGGGCATACAGCAGCGGCAGGACTTCGCGCGGACTGGTCGAGCGGCTGACATCCGATCGGGCGCCGTATGAGTATTCGATTTCGCCATAAGCATCATTGGCCGGTTGGCTGGCGGCATCGCGATGGCTGCCGGCGACAATGATCGAGACGTTCGGCATCGCGCGATCGAGCTTTGCCAGCACGTTGCGTTGCAGATCGGCGTAGCGTGGATCCTCGGGGGCGAGATTCACCTTGATGATCAGAGGCAGTTGGAGCGTGGCGAGCAGCCGCTGATCGGCAGCCGGGAAGGAGTTTCGCCGGTCCTCGGTGACATCGACCGATTGCCTGATCTGCGTCGCCAGACCGAGCGCCAGCAAGATGGCGAGCACGCATGGGACAGAACGCATGCACTTGGTTTGCGTTGGGACGCCGGGCGGCAACCAGATGGACGCGAGGGCGGACAGGGCTGCGATTGCGCCGGTCACGCCGAGCACCAGCCCGGCGGAGAGCAAGCCTTGTTCGAACGGGCGCAGCGCCTGCGTCAGTGATAGTTGCGCGACAAAGGCCGCGAGGCCGGAATGGCCGGCGAGGGTGAAGTCGAGCACCCATGATCCGATCGTCACTGCCAGCGCGATGATGGCTGAAGTGGCCGCGCTATCGGCAATGGTCGCGGCGAATAATGCAATCGCGGCCACGAGCAGGCCGTAGAGCAGATGGCCGAACAAGAGATTCACGGTCTCGGACGCCGCAAGATGCCCGCCCATCATCGCCCAGATCGCGAGTGCTGAAAGGGCGGGAATGCTTACCAGAATCCAGGCCGCGAGCACGGCGGCGAGCTTGGCAAGAATGAGCGTCGAGGATCGATAGGGCAACTGGACCAACAGGCGCAGCGCGCCCGATTCCTTTTCCTGGCCCAGCGCGCGGATCGCCACGAATGGGAACAGCAGCGTGACCGCGACGTAGAACGCGCCGAATGTCGGCACCAGGACGCCGTCGAGCGGCGACAGGCTTGCCGCCAGTACCGGAGATTGCTGCGCCGACGCGCTCGCTTCGCCATAGAGCGAGACGGCTTGAACGAAGCTGTAGCCGATCAATGGACAGACCAGGAGAAGCATCGTCCAGAGCGCCCGGCCGCAGACAATCTCGGCCAATTCCTTTGCAAGCAGCGGAGCAAGCGGCGCCTCGCGAGCGCGATGTGGTTCAGGTGAGCGCAAGAAAAATCTCCTCCAGCGAGCCGTTCGCCAGCGCGGTTATCGCGCGCAATTCGCCGAGAGTGCCGATACCGCGTACCTTTCCTCCGGCGAGCAGCAGAAAGCGGTCGCAGGCACGCTCGGCATCCGCGAGCTGGTGGATGGCGAGGATGAAGGTGCGTCCACGCGCCGCCTCCTGGCGGATCACGTCGATGATGGTGCGCGTCTGCCTGATGTCGAAGCCATCGAACGGTTCGTCCATCACCAGCACGTCATGCGGTGTCAGCAGACCGAGCCCGAGCAGCAGCCGGCGGTTGTAGCCCTTGGACAGCGCATGCACGCGCTTGCCGAGGGCCGGCGTCAATCCGACGGCAGCGATCGTTGCGGCCGTCTGCGCTGCCGTTCGCTTGTGGACCCGCGCAAAGAAAGTCATGACGTCGATCGCGAACCGGTCCTGATAGGGCCGTATGCCATCGGGCAGATAGAACAGCGCTTCCTTTCTCCGCGGTGGGGGCAATTCCTCGCCGCACCAGAAAACAGTGCCTTGCTCCGTCGCGAGCAAGCCCACAAGCGATTCCAGCAAGGTCGTCTTCCCGGCCCCGTTCGGACCGACAATGCCAAGGATTTCACCGGCCGCGACGGAAAATGAGACATGCGCGACCGCCGCCTCCTGGCCGTACCGCTTAACGAGGTCTTCCACGCGAAGGAACTCGCGGGACGTATCGTGAGCAGTAGCAGCCGCGGAGATCATGGACCCGGCCCAATCGCGGCGGGCGTACCCATGGGCGGCCCTCTCACTTCTGCGCCACCGCCGTTTTATCGAGCGCGGCGCGGATGCCGCGGGCGAGCTTTTGCGCGTCGTCGTTGGCCCAGAAATGGATGAAGAACATCCGCGGCTGCTCGTCGAGCATGTGGCTGTGGATCGCGGTCACCTCGATGTCGCCGGCGCGCAGGGCTCGGATCAGCGGATTGACCTCGTCGCCGGTGACGAGGAAGTCGCCCGTGATGGCGGCTTTGCCGCCGCCGGTCGGCTGGAAGTTGATGCCGTTGGCACCGCCCATCGCGGGGGTGACCGTCATGCCTGCTTCGGTCGCCGGCTCGCGGCGCGGGATCGTGAACTGATCGACGCCGCCGGTGACGTTCCCTTTGGCGTGCATGATCTCGTCGAGCTTCGCGGTGTCGAGGTCGACGGTGGGGGCAGGGCCGGCGGTGGTCGCCGGCGGCTCGAACGGCGTCTTGCTGCCGGTCGTCAGCGCCTCGTGGATCGCGCTAGCCAGCTTCACCGGATCGCCATGTCCGGCGACATGCATGTAGAACGTTGCCGGCGAGGCGCGCAGGATGTGGTTGTGGACCGCCGTGATGTCCAGTCCGCTGTTCAAGAGCTTCGTCATGACTGGCGTGATCTCGGATTCGAGCAGGACGAGATCGCCCATCACCATCGCCTGACCATCCATGGGAGTGAAGGCCACCCAGCCGCCGAGCGCGAGCGCGGGCTTGATCGTCACGCCGTCGAGCGTGACATGCAGATCGGACCGCGGCAGGCCATAGCGATGGGCCTCTCCGCTGACGGTAGCGGTCTTGCCGAGCGCTGTGTCCACCTTTTTCCAATCGATCGACTGCGCGTGAGCTTCCGAGATGAACGGCTCCGCAAAGATGTTCCAATCGACGGACTGCGCCGATGCGAGGCTCGGTAACAGCAAGGCCGCGGCGATGGCGGCAAAACGAGGTTTCATGGTCATGGGGATTGGCTCCTCTTGTTGGCGTTCCTGTAGTCGAGATGCTTGTGCTTGCGACCGCGGCGCGCGGCCCTACCGCCGTTCCTTGATTTGACCGCTGCTGTCGACGACGATCTGGACCTCCTTGCCGTCTTTGACGGCCTTCACGACGATGCCTTCGGCGGTCGATTTCATCTCACCGACCTGCGAGTAGCCGGCCGACTCGAGCTTCGCGACGAGTTCCTGTTGCGTCAGGGCATAGGCAGGCGACAGCACGCCCGCCATCGTCAGGCAAAGGGCTGCGCCAGAGATCAGTCGCATCATGGTCCTTGCTCCCAGCTTGTGCCTCCAGCCCATTGTTTACTGCTATCGTCATTCGGCTCGCCGCCACATGCGCTTCGGTCAGATGATGCCAGTCAGGCGCCACAGGACGCCGGTGATGCAGGACGCTGCGAGGACGACAAGCATTCCTACATTGAAGCGAAAAATCGCAGTCGCCGCCGCGAGCGACAGCGCAAGCGCCGGCCAATCCACGCTGCGCAGTACCGGCGCATCGAAGAAGAGACCGAAGCCTTGCACCGGAAAAGTCTGCCGGAAGATCGTGTGCAGCGCGAACCAGATGGAGAGATTGAGAATGACGCCGACGACCGCGGCGGTGATCGCCGAGAGTGCGCCGGCGAGCGCCTTGTTGCCGCGTAACGCCTCGATGTAGGGCGCCCCGACGAAGATCCAGAGAAAGCACGGCGTGAAAGTGACCCAGGTCGCGAGCAATCCGCCGAGTGTGCCGGCCAGCATCGGGGACAGCCCGCTCGACTCACGGAACGCGGCCATGAAGCCTACGAACTGGACCACCATGATGAGCGGCCCCGGCGTGGTCTCTGCCATTCCGAGGCCGTCGAGCATCTCGCGCGGGGTTACCCAGTGATAGTATTCGGCGGCCTGTTGCGCGACGTAGGCCAGCACGGCGTAAGCCCCGCCGAACGTCACCATCGCCATCTTGCTGAAGAAGATCGCTATCTGGCTGAACACATCGCTCGGTCCCAGGGCGATAAGCAAGGCGAAGACAGGAACAAGCCAGAGCGCAAGCCATGCCGCGCCCACACGCAGGGTGCGCGCGGCATTCGGCCGGACGTGATCCGGCACAGCTTCGCCGAGCATGCTGTCGATCACGGCAGAACTCTTTCCGCCGTGTTCGAGGGCTGCGAACTCCGGCCTTCCGAGCCGCGCGCCAACGAAGCCGGTGATGGCGGCGGCAACGATGATGACCGGAAACGGCACCCCGAAGAAGAAGATTGCGATGAAGGCGATCGCCGCCAACGCAACCATGACCGGATTGCGGAGCGCACGCCTGCCGACGCGGACCACCGCCTGGATCACGATGGCGAGCACCGCCGCCTTCAGGCCGAAGAACAGCGCCTCGACGAAGCCGACATTGCCGTAGGCGGCGTAGATGTAGCTCAGCGCCATGATGGCGAAAACGCCAGGCAGGATGAACAGGCCTCCCGCCACGATCCCGCCGACTGTCCGGTGCAGGAGCCAGCCGATATAGGTCGCAAGCTGCTGCGCCTCCGGTCCGGGCAGCAGCATGCAGTAGTTGAGCGCGTGCAGGAAGCGCGCTTCCGAAATCCAGTTCTTCTCCTCGACGAGGATACGATGCATCACCGCGATCTGCCCGGCCGGGCCGCCGAAGCTCAGGATCGCGACGCGCAGCCAGACAACGAGCGCATCGGCAAAAGAGATGCCGTGCACCTCGTTGTGCGAAGTGGCCTTCGATTCGGCGGTGAGCGCGGTCATGGCTTCACCTTGCTGGTCGGCCAGTTGTGGGTCTCCTTGGTTGCGTCGCGGCACCAGCGGTAGAAGGCATCGTAGAGAAGCATGCCGGCGTTGAGCTGCTCGAGGTCGTCGTCGTACATGCGCGACAGGCCGAGCGAGACCGCGAGCAGGCCCGACGCCTCCGGAGAAAGATCGAGACGCGCGGTGTCGGCCCCGCGCACCATGACGGCCAGCCGCTCCAGTGCAGGCGTCGACAGGCCGAATTCCTGCACCATCACGTCGAACGTGCAGAGTTCGCCGCGGTGGCTCCAGAACACATTCTCGATGTCGAACGGCGTTGCCGCGAAGCGCTCGCCGACCGCAACCACTTCCGCAGGTGCGACGAACAGGAAGACCGCGGCGGGATCGACGAAACGGCGGATCAGCCAGGGGCAGGCGATGCGATCGATCTTCGGCCGCGATCGCGTCACCCAGACAGTGCGACCGCGCCCGTCACGCCGTGGAATCCTGTTGGCGGGCACGGTGGGCAGTTCCGCCTGCTTCCAGCCGAGATGGCCGCCTTCCAGGATTTCCGCCGCGATGCCGTTGTGACGGAGCCAGGCGGCGGCGCCTTCTGAGAGCTTCTCGCCCTTGTTGCAGATGACGATGGCCGACCGTCCGGCCAGCTCTCGTGCCCAGTCGTTGATGTCGAGATGCGAGCGGCGCGTCGCGCCCGGGATCAGGCGCGGGTCCGCCGCGAAGTCCTCATCGAGGCGGACATCGATCAGGACAGGCGCACTTGCGGTGCCGATCCGTCGTGAAAGCTTGTCAGGGGAAATGGATGTGTATGAAGACATGCTGCGTCCCTCATAAGTTAAGGACGCGATGCTTGGGCATGTCGCCTCGCGGGGAGATCGCTTAATCCCCGGAAGACAAAATAAACTCCTTGCGGCCTGCCATGTCAATCGATGCCGCGATGCGTCGGTAGTCCTGACGAATCCTTGATCTGATAGTTCCGACCGGTTCCGCGCCACTCGGCGCTCCGCGGCCAATTTGGCGGTGGCCTGATGCAGCGAACCGGCTCGCCATGCGGTGTCGGCAATACTCTCAATTGCCGGCAGTGTGAGCTAGATCAAAGATACCTCCCTGCCGATCTGCGACACGTAGATTCGCGACGAGGAAATGCGGTGGCCGAAATGCCTTATCTCGACTCTGAAACCCTCGGGTGTTAGGAACTTGATGGGGTGGGGCTGATGCGGCAGCGGTTGCAAAGATTTTTTCCGATCGTTCTGATCGCGCTGGCGGTTCAGGTTCTGGCGCCGATCGCCACCTGCTGGGCTGCGGCCATCGCCATTTCCGATCCGGTCGGCTTCGCTGAAATCTGTCACAGCGATTCAGTCGCGTCGGCAGCAAACGCCAATCGAGATGCCAGCCAGCGCGCGCATGGCATCGCCTGTCTGATTTGCTGCGCGGCTCAGGCAAATGCGTCATTTGATGCGCCGCAGGCCATCGTGTTCGCGACGCCATATCGGCAACCGGTCCGGATGGTCTGGCACGCGCGCAGACATACCGATGTAGCCTCCCGCGCAGGCTCCAACACGCAGGCGCGCGCACCGCCTTCGATGTCGTAAGGCGAGCCGGCGCCACCGCTTCGACAATTCATCGAAGCGCGACGCCTTTTCCTTCAACCAACACGCATCGCTCGATCGCCGTCCTCGACGGCGCGCGAAGGCATGTCCCGATTTCGTTTGCCTGTCCGGCCCGATCGCCGGGCAGGGGCGTCACCCCTATGCGCGGCGATGCCGCGCCACACCCGAGTCCTTATCATCATGAGCAAGCCTTCGTCCGGCCTTGGCCGATCCACTCTCTACCTGTCCAGCGCCCTCATCTCATCGGCGCTGACCGCCACCATCACGCTGGCGCCGCCGGCCGTGACGAGCGTCGCGGCACAGTCGGCCCATACGCTTCCCCCGGTCGACGTTGCCGCACCGCATCGACGACATTCCGTGCATCAACGATCGAATGCGCGTCGTCCGTCGGGTCCCGCGGCGGGCCATCTCGCGGAGGCACCCCAGCGCCCGGCCGAGAATCCGGCGCAGCCTGCGGGCAACGCGACCGTGACGGCGCGGACCGCGTTCGATCGGGGTCTGTCGACCAGCGATTCAGCTTCGCTCGTCACGGAATTGCCGGGAGGCGCAGTGTGGGGTGCCGGCGGCGTGTCGAGCCTGCCCGCGATCAACGGGTTCGGCGCCGACCGGGTCCAGGTCGCGATCAACAGCATGTTGATCAGCCCCGCATGTCCGAACGAAATGAATCCGCCGCTGTCTTTCGTCAATCCCACCATGATCGCGAAGATGCGGGCCTATCTCGGCATCGCGCCGGTCAGCACCGGCGGCGACTACATCGGGGCGCGCATCGATGTCACGACCGCGCCTCCTGTGTTCGCGAACGATCCGTCCGGGTGGCTATCGACCGCAACCGTCTCAGGCTTCTTCCGCAGCAACGGCAATGCCTACGGCGTCGACGCCACCGCAACGCTCGCCAACCGTGACACCAGCGTCACCTACACCGGCGGCTGGGTGCGCTCCGGCAACTACAAGGCGGGCGACGGCAGCACTATCAAATCGACGCTCTACGAGACCCAGAACCACGCGCTCAGCATTTCCAAGCGTACCTTTGGCAACCTGTTCACGTTCCAGGTCGGCGGCCAGTTCATCCCCTATCAGGGCTACGTCAATCAGTACATGGACATGGTCTACAACCGCGGCCTGTACGCGAACGGCCGTTACGAAGGAGACTTCGACTGGGGCAAGTTGGAGGCCAGCGCGTTCGTCCATCAGATCCGGCATACGATGGGCTTCATTGCGCCGGACAAGACCGGCGAGATGCCGATGGACACCGATGGGATCGATGGCGGATACGCCGTCAAAGCCACGTTCGCGGCGTCCAACATCGACCTGCTGCGGGTCGGCAATGAGCTGACGCTCAACCGGATTGACGACTGGTGGGATCCGGTTGCGGGCTCGATGATGATGGGGCCGAACAGCTTCATCAACCTCAATGGTGGCCAGCGCGACCGCGTCGGCACCTTCGCCGAATGGGAGCGGCACTGGGACCGCAACTGGACCACCATCGTCGGCTTGCGCAACGACGTGGTGTGGATGAACACCGGTGACGTCCATGGGTACAATGCGATGATGTATGGCGCGGATGCCGCCGCCTTCAATGCCCAGGATCGGGCCCGGACCGACGTTCATTTCGATGGCTCCGCCCTGGTGCGCTATGAGCCCGATCAGTTCAGCCATTACGAACTCGGCTTTGCGCGCAAGACACGCTCGCCGAACCTCTACGAACGCTATGCCTGGTCGACCAACGCCATGGCCATGCAGATGATCGGGTGGTTCGGCGACGGCAACGGCTATGTCGGCAATCTCGACCTGAAGCCGGAAAAGGCGCACACGGTGAGCTTCACCGCAGGTTGGCACGATCCGGCGCACAAGATCTGGAGCTTCAGCGTCACTCCCTATGCGAGCTACGTCCAGGACTATATCGACGTCGATCGCTGCGCGACCGGCAGTTGCCTTGCCAACAATCCGGACAACCTCACCGCCACCACTGGCTTCGTCTATCTGCGTTTCGCCAACCACGACGCTACGCTGTATGGCGTGAACCTCGAAGGCCGGCTCGCTTTGTGGGACAATGCGAGCTACGGCCGGGGCGAGCTGCGCGGAACGCTCGGCTATGTGCGCGGCCGGCGGCAGGACGGCGTCGACCTCTACCACGTGATGCCGATCAACGCGAAGCTTGCGTTCGAGCACGCAATTGGCGGCTGGACCAACGGCATCGAACTGCAGCTCGTCGGCTCCAAGGACCAGGTCAGCCAGGTTCACAACGAACTGACGACGCCTTCCTACGCGCTGGTCAATCTGCGCACCGGCTATCAATGGCAGCACGTCCGGATCGATCTCGGTATCGACAATTTGTTCGATCAGAATTACTACCTGCCGCTCGGCGGCGCCGATCTGGTCGACTACAAGGTGGTCTCGATGATGGGATCGTCGGCGGCCTATGGCTACAATGTCAAAGGGCCGGGGCGCTCGATCAACGGCCGGCTGACGGTTAGTTTCTGAATCCTTGGCGAGGCGACGCGGTTTTCCGCGTCGCCGACGCGCATTTCGCGGACGAACCGCTAGAGCATTTTCGGTTCTGATTGCATCAGAACCGAAGCTCTAGATTCTTGTTTTGACGCGTTTTCTTCACGCGAACCGGTTTCCACTTCGCTCGAAAACGCTCTCACGCACGTCTTGTTGACCGCCTCTCCCGATTGACGCCCCAGATTTGTGGTTCGATGTTGGTCTTGAACCTGGCAATGGGGCCGCGATGGAGGTGTTGTGATGAGTCCGGCGAACGCAGTTTCTGGTCCCGTCGTAACTGCTGTTGCGCCCGCCGATATCGAGCGGGCCATTTCCGTTTTGGTGCTTGCCTTCAGCGCCGATCCGGTGACGCGTTGGGCCTATCCGGATCCGGATCAGTATCTCGCATCTTTCCCGGCCCTGGTGCGCGCATTCGGCGGCCGCGCCTTTGAGCAGGACACGGCGCGCTGTGTCGACGATTATGCAGGCGCGGCACTGTGGCTGCCGCCGGGCATCGAACCCGACGAGGCGGCGCTCGCAGCGACCATGCCGGCCGGGCGAGAGTCCGAGATGGCTGCGGTTTTCGAAGGGATGGCGGCCTATCATCCCAAGGAAACTCATTGGTATCTACCGCTGATCGGCGTCGATCCGGCGCATCGACGCAAAGGCCGTGGTGGGGCATTGCTGGGGGACGCCGTTCGGCTGTTCGATCGGGATCATGTCGCGGCCTATCTCGAATCCACCAACCCGGCCAACATCCCGCTGTATCAGCGACACGGCTTCGAGGTCCTCGGCACGATCCAGGTAGGGGCATCGCCGCCGCTGTTTCCAATGCTGCGCCGGGCTCGCTGACGGCGCCGGTTCACCAACGTTAAGTCCAATCCGGGCCACGGCTTCTACCTCATCCCGAGGAGGCCGCACTGCGGCCGTCTCGAGGGATGAGTTCCGGGCGAGATCGGCGCCTCATGGTTCTCAAGGCGATGCGAAGCATCGTCCGGAGACGCGCGAAGACGCGCTCCTCACCATGAGGGTCTGTCATCGCGCTCGACTGTTTCCCAACAAGAACAAAGAGTAGCTGCAGCGCACCAACCAAAGATTGAATTGTCCGATGACAAGCCGAGGGAAGCAGATGTAGCCTCACGAAAAATCAAATGCACGGGAGGATGGCATGCCAGACGCAATGGTTGCAGCACGTGCTTCTGAGGCGACAAACGGCACGGCGCAACAGGTCGACGTCGCAGTGGTAGGGGCCGGCTTTGCGGGCCTCTATCTCTTACACCGGTTGGCCAAGGCCGGCTTCACGACGGTGGCATTGGAGGAGGCCGGCGACGTCGGCGGAACCTGGTACTGGAACCGCTATCCCGGCGCACGTTGCGACATTCAGACCATCGACTACAGCTACACGTTCGATCCGGAGCTGGAACGCGCGTGGCAATGGTCGGAGAAATACGCGACGCAGCCTGAAATCCTGCGCTATCTCGGCTTCGTCGCCGATCGTTATGATCTCAGGCGCCATATCCGCTTTGGCACCAAAGTCACGGCGGCGATGTGGGATGAGTCCATCGAACGCTGGCTGCTCACGACAGACAATGGCGCAGCCGTCTCCTGCCGCAATTACATCATGGCCACGGGCTGTCTCTCGTCGCCCAAGCCGCCGGAGATCGATGGCGTCAAGGAGTTCAAGGGCGACGTCTATTTCACCAGCCGCTGGCCACATGACGGCGTCGATCTTGCCGGCAAGCGCGTCGCGGTCATCGGCACGGGATCGTCGGGGATCCAGTCGATCCCGTTGATCGCGGAGCAGGCGGCGCATCTCACAGTTTTCCAGCGCACGCCGAATTTCGCACTGCCCGCGCACAACGGCCCTCGGCCGGCTGATCGGCTTTCCATGCTGGAGGGCGATCGCGCCGGCTACCGCGAGCAGGCGCGCTGGTCGCTCACGGGCGTGCCATATCCGCAGCAAACTGTCGTCAGCTGGCAGTTGAGCGATGCCGAGCGGCGCGAGCGCTTCGAAAAGGCGTGGGCCGCCGGCGATCTCGTTCACGTGCTCACGCAACTCTGGGCCGACCAGGGCGTGGACGTCGATGGGAACGCGCTGGTCAGCGAACTGATTCACGAGAAGATCCGTGCGGCCGTGAAGGATCCTGATACGGCCGAGGCGCTCACTCCGCACGATCATCCGTTCGGCGCCAAGCGTCCCTGCCTCGATACCAACTATTACGCCACCTATAACCGTCCCAACGTCACGCTAGTGAATTTGAGGCAGGAGCCGATCAAGGAGATCACCGCGACCGGCATCACGACCGACAAGCGCAGCTTCGATCTCGATGTGATCGTGTTCGCCACCGGCTTCGATGCGATGACCGGCGCCATCAAGGCCGTGCATCCGATCACGGGGCGTGATGGAAAATCGCTGTCCGACGTCTGGGCTCAGGGACCGCAGACCTATCTCGGGCTCACCGTTGCCGGATTTCCCAATTTGTTCATGATCACGGGGCCGGGCAGCCCGTCGGTGCTGTCGAACATGGCGGTGTCGATCGAGCAGCACATCGACTGGGTGGTCGATCGATTGACCGCATTGCGCGAAGCGGGCTTCACCACGATGGAAGCCACCGAGACGGCGCAGGCCGGCTGGGCGCGGCACATGGCCGACTGCGCGACGGTCACGCTGCACCGGCTCGCCAACACCTGGTACACGGGCGCGAACGTTCCGGGCAAGGCGCGCGGCGTGATGCCCTATACCGGCGGCGTCGGCCCGTATCGCAGCATCTGCAACGAGATCGTCAGCCGCGGCATGCTCGGCTTCAAGCTCACGGGTCCGAACGTTGCCGAGCAATGCAATGACGGCGAGGTCGTTCGCCTGCAGCCGGATGTGCGGCTGGTGCTGAACATGCTGGCGGATATGAAGTTGCCGCCGATCGAGTCCCTCGGCGCCCAGGGCGCGCGCGACTTCCTCGACGAGTTCAACAAGGGCCGTCCCGCGGGCCGGCCGGTCGGCGAGATCGTCGACGGCACGCTTCCCGGCAATGACGGTCCGCTGCCTTATCGGCTCTATCGGCCGGCGACGCCGGGACCGCATCCGGTCGTGGTCTATTTCCACGGCGGCGGCTGGGTGCTCGGCGACGAGCAATCGGACGAACCGTTCTGCCGCGACATGTGCCGGCGCAGCGGAATGATCTTCGTCAGCGTCGGCTATCGGCATGCGCCCTGGCACCGCTTCCCGACGGCAGCGGAGGACGGCTTTGCCGCGACGCGCTGGATTGCCGAGCATGCGGCCGAGCTCGGCGGTGCGCCAGGACCGGTGCTGGTCGCCGGCTGGAGTGCCGGTGCCAACATCGCGGCGGTCACCTGCCAATTGGCGCGCGATCGCGGCGGCCCCGAGATTGCGGGCCAGCTCCTGCTGACCCCGGTCACCGACTGTACGTTCGAAAGGCCCTCGTATGCCGAGAATGCGACGGACTATTTCGTGACGCGTTCGCTGATGTATTGGTTCTGGGATCTCTACTGCTCGCCCGGCGACCGCACCGATCCGCGCGCCTCGCCGCTACGCGGCAAGCTGGAGGGCTTGCCTCCGGCCTTCGTGGTGACCTGCGAGTTCGATCCGCTGCGTGACGAGGGCATGGCGTATGCCGAAGCGCTCGCCGCTGCCGGCGTGCCGGTCGAGCAGCTCAACGCGCGAGGTCACTTCCACTGTTCCTTCACCATGGTCGACGTGATCATCACCGGCGTCAGCGGACGTGTACGGATGGCCGAAGCCTTGCGCCGGTTTGCCGGGCTGAGTGACGAGGGGAGAGTGCCTATCGCCGTGGCCGCGGAGTAGCGAGACAAGGAGTAGGATGGGTAGAGCGAAGCGAAACCCATCGCGATGGAGCAAGCGGCATGAATGATGGGTTTCGCTGCGCTCTACCCATCCTACGCGCTACGCGTTATCGCCTGACGTCCGCCTCGATGTGGCGAAGATTTCCCAGCTCACCATGAAGATGGCGGCGATCAACGGGCCGATGACGAAGCCGTTCAGACCGAAGACTTCGATTCCGCCCAGCGTGGAGATCAGCACGACGTAATCGGGCAGCTTGGTGCCCTTGCCGACCAGGAAGGGACGCAGCAGATTGTCCACCAGGCCGATGACGAGCACGCCATAGGCAATAAGACCGAGGCCCTGCCATATGGCGCCGGTGGCCAGGAAATAGATGGCAACAGGGATCCAGACCAGTCCGGCGCCGATCGCCGGCAATAGCGACAGGAACGCCATCAGCACGGCCCACAAGATCGGCGCGTGAACGCCCAAGAACCAGAACGCCAGTCCGCCGAGCGCGCCCTGGGCCATCGCGACCAGCACGCCACCCTTGACGGTGGCGCGGACGACATCGGCGAAGCGCGTGAACAGCGCGGACTTCCGATCGGCCTCGAGTGGAACGGCCTCCCTGATCCTATCAGCCACTGCCTTGCCGTCGCGCAACAGGAAAAACAGAAGATACAGCATGATGCCCAGGCTGATGACGAAATCGAATGTGTTCATCCCGATGCTGAGCGCCTGAGGCGCCAGGACCTGTCCGCCCTTCATGAGGCCGGACGTCAACGTTTCGCGCAGGGCCGAAAGATCGCCCAGGTTGAAGCGATCCAGCCAGCCGGTCGCCCACGCAGGCAGCGCATCGAAAACCCGCTGGACATAGGCGGAGAAGTTGTACTCCCCGGACTGGATCTTTGCGTAAAGACCGGCAGCTTCCCGAGCCAGTGAGGTCGCGATGATCGCGAACGGCAGCAGCACCATCGCGATGATAAGCAGGACCGTGATCGAGGCGGCGAGGGTCTCCCTTCCGCCCACCGATCTCAATATCCTCCGGTTGACCGGCGCAAAGATGACGGCGACGACGATGGCCCAGAGCACCGCGCCATAGAACGGCTGCAGGATCCAGGCGAACGCCAGGGTGACGGCGAACAGCAGTAGCAGGAAACCCTGGTCTTCAATCCTTCGCACGGCCGTCTCGCTTTCACCTTTGCTGCGCCGTTGTCGATACAACGAACCCGGCGCCGACTTTGTTCACGGCCTGTATATTGCTTTATTGCGTCCCGGTCCCCTCGAAAAAATCGCGCTCGCTTGCACACGGCGTCGCAGCCCGCTGCCATTCTTCCACAAGATGCCTCCGTCCCATTTGCCGGAGATGTCGCATCGTACAAACGCGGTCATAGTCCGCCCGAAAAAGAAACGTGGAGGAAACATGACCGAGAGTACCGTTGAGACGACCGCGTCGGAGGTCGCGGAGGGCGGGGCGGTATCGCCCAGGAAAGTGTTCTGGGCGACCTGGTTCGGATGGATGCTCGATGGCTTCGACTCCTCCATGTACAGCTACATCCTGGTCGGCGCGCTCTCGGAATTGTTGCCGGCGAGCGGGATCGAGGCGAATCACGCCAATATCGGCATTTATGGCGGCCTCCTGTTCTCGATCTTCATGCTCGGCTGGGCTTGCTCGATGGTGTGGGGCTGGGCGGCTGACCGCTATGGCCGGGTCCGGATCATGTGCTGGACGGTGCTGGTCTATTCGTTGTTCACGGCACTGTGCGGCCTTGCGACCGGCGTCGTCATGTTCGCCCTGTTTCGCTTCATGGCCGGTTTCGGTGTCGGCGGCGAATGGGCGGCGGGCACGCCGCTGCTGCAGGAATCCGTGCCCGAACACACAAGGGTGCGGCTCGCCGGCTGGCTGCACACGGCAACGCCGACCGGACTGTTTCTCGCCGCAGCCGTCACGCTGATCGGGGGAAGCCTGCTCGGCTGGCGCGGCATGTTCATGCTCGGCATCTTGCCGGCGCTCTTGATCGCGTACTTGCGCAGAAATATTCCTGAGCCGGCGCACAGCCGCGCATCCAAGACGAAGACCTCGCTTGCGGCGCTGTTCTCGGGCGCGCAAGCGCGCACCACATGGGCGGCAGCGCTGATGATGGCCTGCATCATCTTCGGCCTATGGTCATCCAACTTCTGGGCGCCGACGGTCATCATCACCAAGCTCACCGCGGCGGGCGCGACGCCAGCCCATGCGCAGCAGATGGGCGCCGTGGCCGGTCTCATCACCAATGTCGGCACGCTGGCCGGTTGCCTGCTGATGCCCTGGATCACCGGCTATCTCGCGAGCCGCCGCCGGACGGCGGTGCTGTTCTTCATCGGCTCGCTGATCTCGGTGGTGGTGAGCTACGAGATCGCCATCGCGCGTCTCGACAATCTCGCGCTGTTCCTGGTCCTGCTTCCAGTGCTCGGCTTCTTCACCAACGGCGTGTTCGGCCTGTTCACGATCTGGCTGCCGGAGATGTTTCCGACCGCCTTGCGGGGATCCGGCTCCGGCTTCGCCTTCAGCATGGGACGCGTATTGGGCGCGGCCGGCCCGACCCTGATCGGCGCGCTCGCCGCAAAGACCGGGAGCTATCCGCTCGCGATCTCGCTGCTGTCGCTGATCTACGTGGTCGGCCTGCCCTTCATCGCGATGGCGCCCGAGACGGCGGGGAAGCCGCTGGCAAGATGAGGTCAGGCGCGCGCTTCGGCTCGCGTCATTCGGCCGGCTCCGGAACGCGCGCCTTGCTCGCCGTCGCCGGTGCTGCGGCCGGCGGCAGTGATTTGTCCTGATCGTCGGAAGGCAGGCCGAAGCCTTTGACGATGCCGAAAATCGCGGGGATCACGATCAGCGTCAGCAGCGTCGAGGAGACCATGCCACCGATCATGGGCACCGCGATCCGCTGCATGATCTCCGAGCCCGTGCCGGTGCTCCACATGATCGGCAGCAGTCCGGCCATGATCGCAACCACGGTCATCATCTTCGGCCGCACGCGCTCGACCGCGCCTTCCATGATGGCATCGCGCAGGTCGGCCCTAGTCAACGCGCGTCCCTCGACGGCGCGACGCTCCCTGATCTCGGCCAGCGCCTGGTTGAGATAGATCAGCATCACGACGCCGGTCTCGGCGGCAACGCCCGCGAGCGCAATGAAGCCGACCGCGACGGCAACCGAAAGGTTGAAGCCGAGCCACCACATCAGCCAGAGACCGCCGACCAGCGCGAAAGGCAGCGACAGCATGACAACGCCCGTCTCGGTGACCGAGCGGAAGTTGATGTAGAGCAGGAGGAAGATGATCAGGAGCGTTGCCGGCACGACGATCTTCAGGCGGGCCATCGCGCGTTCGAGATATTCGTACTGGCCGCTCCAGATCACATAATAGCCCAGCGGAAACTGGACGCTTGCCTGCACCGCATGCTGCGCCTCAGTGACGTAGCCGCCGAGGTCGCGGTCGCGGATGTCGACATAGATGTAGGTCGCAAGCTGCCCGTTCTCGGTGCGGATCGAGGTCGGCCCGCGTGCCGGCTGGATGGTCGCGACCTCGCCGAGCGGCACCGCGCCTCCCGCCGGCATCGGCACCAGGACGTCGCTCCCGATCGCCTTCGGATTGTCACGGAGATCGCGCGGATAGCGCATATTGACGGTAAAGCGCTGCCGGCCTTCGACTGTCGTCGTCACCGTCTGTCCGCCGAGCGCGGTTGCGATCGTATCCTGTACGTCCTGGACCGACATGCCGTAGCGCGCGAGCGCCGTGCGGTCCGGCGTGATCTCGAGATAATAGCCGCCGATGCCGCGCTCGGCATAAGCCGATGATGTTCCCGGGACTGCCTTCAGAACCTGCTCGATCTGCTTGGCGAGACGATCGATCTCGACCAGGTCGGTACCAACGACTTTCACGCCGATCGGCGTGCGGATGCCGGTCGAAAGCATGTCGATGCGCGCCTTGATCGGCATGGTCCAGGCGTTGGAGACACCTGGGAACTGCAGCGCCTTGTCCATCTCCGCGATCAGGCTGTCTACGGTGACTCCCGCCCGCCATTGCTCCTTGGGCTTGAGGTTGACGATGGTCTCGAACATCTCGGTCGGCGCCGGATCGGTCGCGGTCGCCGCCCGTCCGGCCTTGCCGTAGACCGAGGCAACTTCGGGGAACGAGCGGATGATGCGATCCTGCATCTGCATCAGCTCGGCGGCTTTTGTCACGGAGATGCCGGGCAGCGTGGTCGGCATGTAGAGCAGGGTGCCTTCGTTGAGGTTCGGCATGAATTCCGTGCCGAGCTGTCGCGCCGGCCAGACCGTCACGGCGAGGACGACGAGCGCGAGCAGCACGACCAGCGTCTTGGCACGCAGCACGCCCTTGATGATGGGTCGATAGATCCAGATCAGGAAGCGGTTGATCGGATTCTTGTGCTCCGGAACGATCTTGCCGCGGACGAAGATCACCATCAGCGCCGGCACCAGCGTGACCGACAGCAGCGCGGCGGCCGCCATCGCGAAAGTCTTGGTGAAGGCGAGCGGGCTGAACAGCCGGCCCTCCTGCGATTCCAATGTGAAGATCGGCATGAAGGAGACGGTGATGATCAACAGGCTGAAGAACAGCGCCGGACCCACTTCGGCGGCGGCATCGATCAGGATGGCGATGCGCGATTGTCCGGGCTTCGCTCGCTCGAGATGCTTGTGGGCGTTCTCGATCATGACGATGGCGGCATCCACCATGGCGCCGATCGCAATGGCGATGCCGCCGATGCTCATGATGTTGGAGCCGATGCCGAGCAGCTTCATCGCGCCGAATGCCATCAGCACGCCGACCGGCAGCATCAGGATCGCGACCAGCGCGCTGCGGACATGGAGCAGGAACACGATGCAGACGACGGCGACGACGACGCTCTCCTCGACCAGCGTATGCTTCAAGGTATCGATGGCGGCGTTGATCAGGTTCGAGCGGTCGTAGACCGGCGCGATCTCGACCGATTTCGGCAGACTGGTTGCGATCTCCTGGAAGCGCTTCTTGACGTTCTCGATGACGTCGAGCGCGTTGACGCCGAAGCGTTGCAGCACGATGCCGCTGGCAACCTCGCCCTCGCCATTGAGCTCGGCGATGCCGCGCCGCTCGTCGGGGCCGAGCTCGACGCGGGCGACATCGCGCAGCAGCACGGGCGTGCCGTTGGTGGTCTTGAGCACGATATTGCCGAGGTCGTTGACATCCTTGATGTAGCCCTTGCCGCGGATGACGTATTCGAATTCGGACAATTCGACGGTGCGGCCGCCGACATCGGCGTTGCTGGCGCGGATCGCCTCGCGCATCCTTTGCATGGTGATGCCGCGGTCGCGCATCCGCTGTGGATCGAGGATCACGTTGTACTGCTTCACGAAGCCGCCGATGCTGGCGACCTCCGCGACGCCCTCGGCCTTGGCGAGCGCGAATTTCAGATTCCAGTCCTGGATCGTGCGGGTGTCGGCGAGGTTCAGCTCTTTCGAGATCACGGCGTATTGGTAGACCCAGCCGACACCTGTCGCGTCGGGTCCGATCGTCGGCGTCACGCCGGCTGGCAGGCGCGAGGATGCGCCATTGAGGAATTCGAGCACGCGCGAGCGCGCCCAATAGATGTCGGTGCCGTCTTCGAAGATCACATAGACGAAGGAGGCGCCGAAGAACGAGAAGCCGCGCACGACCTTCGACTTCGGTACGGTCAGCATGGCTGATGTCAAGGGATAGGTGACCTGGTCCTCGATCACCTGCGGCGCCTGGCCCGGATATTCGGTGTAGACGATCACCTGGGTGTCGGAGAGGTCAGGGATGGCATCGAGCGGCAGATGAAGGAGCGCATAGAGTCCGGCCGCCGCGGCGAAGCCGGTGCCGAACAGCACCAGCAGCAGGTTGCGTGCCGACCAGGCGATGAGGCGGGCGATCATGGCTGTCCTCCCATGCCGCTGGTCGAGGATGTTTCCTGCACACTGCGTGCATCGGAAAAGCCCTTCAGTGCCGCCTTGAGATTGCTCTCGGCGTCGATCAGGAAATTGGCCGAGGTCACGACGATGTCGTCTTCGCTGACACCCTCCGTGATCTCGACATAGCCGCCGCCGCGATGTCCGACCTTGACCTCGCGCGGCTCGAACCGGCCGCCGCCCTTGTCGATGATGACCGTCTGCCGGCTGCCGGTGTCGAGCACGGAGCTGTCCGGTACGGCGATCACGGGGTTCTGGCTGCCGACTTCGATCTCAGCATCGACATACATGTCGGGAAGCAGCGCGAGGTCGGCATTGTCGAGTTCGATCCGGAGGCGGACGGTGCGCGTGTCGCGGTTGACCTGCGGATAGATCACGCTGACCTTGCCGGCGAAAGCGCGGCCCGGAAAGCTGCGGGCACGCACGGTGACGGGCTGGCCGACCGCGACGCCGCCGACATCGCGTTCCGCCACGTCGACCACGGCCCAGACCAGCGAGGTGTCGGCAACACGAAACAGCACGTCGCCGGGCTGCGCACGCATGCCTTCGACGGCGTTGCGCTCCAGCACGATGCCGTCGCGCGGCGCCGACCATTCGATCACGATCGGGACGGCCTTGGTCTTTTCCATCGTCGCGATGGCGGCTTCCGGCACGTCGAGATTCATCAGCCGCTGCCGCGAGCCGCGGCCATAGCTTTCGATCGTCGCCGTGGTCTTCGAGGTGATGGTGGCGAGATATTCGGCGGCGGCCGATGAGACCGCGGGGCTATAGATCTCCATCAGCGGCTGGCCTTTTGTCACCCGGCTGCCGGTGGTCACATTGGCGACCTTCTGCACATAGCTTTCGGCGCGCATGGCGATGACGGAGACGCGGCGCTCGTCGAGCTGGATCGTCCCCGGTGCACGCACCAATGTGCTGACGATATGGAGCATCACCGGCTCGGACTTGACGCCGGTGCGCTGGATCCGGCCCGGCGACAGCCTGATCGAGCCGTCGTCGGTCTCCTCGCCCTCGTAGACGGGGATGTAGTCCATCCCCATCGAGTCCTTCTTCGGCGCCGGCGACGTATCCGGCAGCCCCATCGGGTTGCGGTAGTACTTGATCTTGCGGCCGGAGGTCGTGTCCGTGTCGGCTGCGGCCGCGTGCGAGATGGCGTAACCCGCGGGCTTCGGCCACGGGATTCCGCCGGCGAAAATGGCGAGACCCGCCGCTGCGAAGGTCGCAGCGGCGGCGCCGATCACGATGGCGCGGGTCATTTCTGCGCCGTGACGACGAGCTTGTTTTCGACCGCGCCGGTTTCGCCCTGCACCTTGGCGCCGAGCGAAAGCTGCCACCGGCCGGCCATGCCCAGGGTGGCCTTGAACTTGTACAGTCCGGGCTCGCCGCCGGGCACGGCGGTGACCTTGGTCGCCATCTCCTGCATGCCGTCGGGGGCCATATCCAGCCGCGTGGCGAAGATCACGGCATCCGGCACCGGCTTGCCGGTCTTCTTGTTGACCAGCCGAACCGTGATGATCTTGTCCGCTCCCGCCTGGACGGTCTGATCGACCAGTTGGAATTCGTAGTCCTTGATCTCGGCCCGCGCGGTGCCGGCCGTGCCCAGCACGGCCATGCCGATGAGCGCTGCCGAGACGGCGCGCCTGGTGTTGAACGATTTCATTTTTCCATTCCTCGATTGCTTTGGTCTGCTGCTCGCGCAGCACGTGTGATCCGCGCGGCGTCTCAAGCCACGCGGCAGCGCTCGGCGCCGTGACGCCGGTCAGGCCAAAGTTCGAGGGGGGTGGTCGGGAGGTGGGCGCGCCAGCCCGTCAGCGATGATGTCGTTGAGCGGACGGAGCTGTTCGCCCGGCCGTCGGATCACGTCCACCATGCTGGTCGATGGGCCGGCCAGCATGACCTGCATCATGCAGATCGCAACCAGCGGACAGTCCCGGCAAGCCGGACTCTTCTCTTTGTCCGGGCAGCAGGGCATGTCCGCCATGTCCTGATCGTCCGCCATCTGCATGCCAGCGGACGACAGCATATGCTCCGCCGCGGCCGGGGTGGCGAGCGGCGCCAGGGTCAGGCTTGCCGTCACCAGCAGCGCGACCAGGAGCTTGAGCAGTTGGCGGATATCCACGGTGCGAGTTTCGCATAGTTGGATGGTTGCTGGAAGAGCCCTATTGCTCACGAAGTTGGTGGCAGCGTGAGAATGCTGTCATTCCGGGATGCGCCGTGAGGCGCAGGCCCGGAATCCATTGGGCCGCAGGCACGGTGGTGAAATGGATTCCGGGTTCTCGCTGCGCGAGCCCCGGAATGACGGGAGTGGCGGAGGGCATTTCCGCATGCCCAATATTTCGCCAAAGCGCTTGACCAGGAGGCAATTCGCGACGAAGTTTGGCCTCGCCGTGGAAATTCCTTCTCAGATCAGCCCAAATTCGGACCAGTTCATTCCCGATTCGCGCCGGGCATGGCTGCGGCTCGCTGTCGCCGTGGTGATCGGCGCGCTCGGCAGCGTCGGTATGTGGTCCGTGGTGGTGGCGCTGCCGGTGGTGCAGGGGGATTTCGCCGCCACGCGAGGGACCGCCTCGCTCGCATTCACCCTCGTCATGATCGGCTTCGGCTCGGGCGGGGTTTTGACCGGCAAGATCACCGATCGCTACGGGATCGTCACCGCGATCGGGCTCGGGATCGGCATCCTCGGGCTCGGCTATATTGGCGCCGGCTACTCGCCGTCGATCTGGTCGTTCATCCTGTTTCATTTCGCGATCGGACTGTCGTCATCGGCGACCTTCGGGCCGTTGATGGCGGAAGCCTCGCACTGGTTCGACCGCTACCGCGGACTCGCGGTCGCGATCGCCGCCAGCGGCAACTATATCGGCGGCACGATCTGGCCGCCGCTGGTGAATCTCGGCATGCAGCAGTTCGGCTGGCGCACCACGCATGTCGCGATTGGCATCTTCACGGCGGTGGCGATGACGGTCGCGCTGTTGGTGCTGCGGCGCCTGACGGGCGCGGCGAGCCGGCGCAGCCATCTCAACGCGCCGCCGCCGCGCGTCAAAGTGCGGCTCTCCACCAACGCGCTGACGGCGATCCTCTCGCTGGCCGCGATCGCCTGCTGCGTGGCGATGGCGATGCCACAGGTGCATATCGTCGCCTATTGCGGCGACCTTGGCTATGGGGAGGCGCGCGGTGCCGAGATGCTGTCCCTGATGCTCGGCTTCGGCATCATCAGCCGCATCGGCTCCGGCTTTCTCGCCGACCGGATCGGCGGCATCCGTACGCTGCTGATCGGCTCGGTCGCGCAGGGCACGGCGCTGCTGTTCTATTTGTTCTTCGACAGCCTGACCTCGCTCTACATCATCTCGGCGATGTTCGGCCTGTTCCAGGGCGGCATCGTGCCGAGCTACGCCATCATCATCCGCGAGGCGATGCCGGCCGCGGAGGCCGCCACCCGCGTCGGCATCGTGATCTTTGCCTCGGTGATCGGCATGTCGCTGGGCGGCTATATTTCCGGCGTGATCTTCGATGCCACCGGCTCCTACGCCGCCGCCTTCGCCAACGGGCTGGCCTGGAACGCTCTCAACGTCACCATCATGCTGATGCTGCTGATCCGCTCGCGGCAGCGGCTGGCGATGGCCTAGGTCGCGTGGACAGTTATGTTAGCCAGAGCAGAGTTGCGGCGATAGCGACGACAGCGAAGTAATTTCGTGCGGTTTTTTCGTAGCGCGTAGCAACGCGCCTGAAACGCTTCAGTTTCGAGAAGCAGCATTCGATTAGATGACGCTC
>NZ_JBUYEN020000030.1:0-113271 GCF_055229415.2 Bradyrhizobium sp. Leo114
GCACCCGTGGGTCCCGTGCAACAAAAAGCACGGGGGTAGGACCACAGGTTCAACCGAAGCATTCCGGCTTTCCCTGCGCGATGGTGTTACGGTTTCCTTCGCGCTCTCCCCGGTGACCGGGCTTTCTGCCACCGTCGCCCTTAGGGATGTTTCCATCCCCCAGGACTTAGCGCCAGCGTCGGGGCGCCAGGACCACACGACTTCGCCGTCCGTGATGCGCGTGCTCGTCAGTCACACGCTTCACGTCCACCGCATCTCACCGCAACGTTCGTGACGATCGCGAGCCGCCCCTCATCCGCCGTGAGACGCGCGGAGTTAAATCACTGATTTGCCCGACGGCGAAAGCGGAATGTTTTTTGTGTGGGGGCTGGACGGGGCAAATCATGTTGAAATCGCTTGCGAATTTTTCTCCGCTGTCATTCCGGGGCGCGCCTCTTGGCGCGAGCTATGATGTGCAATTGCACATCAGAGAATCCATTGCGCCACATGCGCGAGCGGACAGATGGATTCCGGGCTCGATGCTTCGCATCGCCCCGGAATGACGGAGGGCGTGGGAATTGGCCCCCCGGAATGACGACGGAAATTGCGGTGAGGCGAATGACTGAAACCGGCCCGCCCTACCACTCTTCCGGGCAGGGATCGACGATCTTCCAGAGCTCAACGCCGTTCTTGATCTTCTTCATTTCGGTGGTCAGCCCACCGTTGCGGCGGATCCAGTCCTTCACCGTCTGCGGGTAATAGGACATCAGGTCGGAGGTGCCATCGAGGCTCGTGACCTTGATGCCGAAGGTGAAGGCCTTGTCGTAATAGGCCTGGTGGAAACCGACGCTCGCCCTGGGCGTGACGCAGATCTTGTTCATCGGCACGATGCCGAACACCAGCGTGCAGGCGGAATTGCAGATGCCGTCGATGATGACGCGATCGCCGCGATCGCGGATGCGCTTGTACTTGGCCTTGTACTCATCGACGTAGCCGCCGTGGTCGCGCGTGATGTGCAGCACGGCACGCGCCGGCGCCATCGCGAGAGCAAGGAACAACAGGGCGAGAAGCGTGATGCGCATGAACAATGTGACAGTCGCCTTGGTCGCCTCAAACAAAGCCGGCTGCGGGCCCCGGACCAGACCCCAAAACTCTGGCCGGACTGTGTTGGGAAACCGTTAAGCATCCAGAATGGGCCAAAAATTGACGTGATGTGGCCGATTTCCCGCAGTTTTTCCCTCCAAACCGCGCTAAATGAAAGGCCGGATCGGCCAGAATCGCCCCGGCTGGCCCTGGAGACGCACAATGCCCAGACTGAAGTTTTTCGCCGCCGCAGCGGTTCTCGCCGCCATGGCTGCCGCCCCAAGCGTGGCCGACGCCCGCCATTACCGCCATCACCACCACCACCGGCACTACGCCGGGCACCTGCCCTATCAGATCAGCTACCTCCACAATTACGGCCCGGGGCCGACGCCCGGTACGTTCGCCTATTACGACGGCCCGGCGACGGTAAAATGCCGCCAGAGCGCCTCCGCCTATATCGGCCAAGATGGCCGCCGGCATCCCTGTTTCTGAAGCCCACCGGGCGGGACGATGTGCGCAGAGCACCCTTCCCGCTCTCCCCCCGCTGGCCGTTCCGGCCCAACTCTGATAATCGACGCAAACGGCACGCGCTCGTAGCTCAGCTGGATAGAGCATCGGATTTCGATTCCGAGGGTCGGGAGTTCGAATCTCTCCGAGCGCGCCAATTCCACACTGTCCAGCCCGGACACATAGGTAACAGAACGTACCTGAGAGATGGGTGACAACCTCGTGCCGAACGGGTTGTCGAGGGGTTTGAGGGTCGTTTACTCCAAAGTCTATCCAGGTTGACGTCGATCGGATGCGATCTTTTGCGTTCCAGCGTGACGCATGTCCGCGTGATCCACCCCATTTTCTATCCCGTTGAGCAGCATGATCGCGCCGTCCATCGGCGCAACCAAGCCAAGATGACGGAAGTCGCGCGCAAGGCATGGCACGCGTTCGTCAAGCTGCGATTTTGGTCTTCGCTCTGACGACGGTCACCCTGCCCGCGCAGGCCTGCAATGGCGGGGGAAATTGCACGGAGGCCCACGAGAACGCTCCCGGTCAGAACAAACACGTCGGCGGAGCGCCCGGGCCGATCGCTGGCGCAGGCCTTCCGATCCTTGCGGTTGGCTACGGCGTCTATTGGCTGATCAGGCGCCGCCGTAGGTAGGCCAACGGGCATCTGGCGACGATTGAAGCGCTCGCTTCTTCAAGCTCGCGATCGTGCGCGGCCGGCGGTGGATGCACGAGAGCGGAACCTATGTAAAGATCACGCCGGCTGGGGCTGAACTGTTCGCCTAAGCGTTAATTATGGACCGCAACTGCCGTGGCGGACTGATGAAGATGCCTTTAGCGGCGCTTCTACTTCAGCGGCCTTAATTGTGACGACTCCCTTTAGCCCCCGCAATGCGCGGCCGGGCTTTTTTGGCTGCGCCCCCGCCGTTCGGTGCAAAAGTGCACAGACTTCCCTGCCCAAGGGCGCTTGGATCGGCCACGTAACCTCCCGGTCGATCCGTGTCGACTCCTCGGCCCGACGGTTCGCCGAGAGGAAGCGCAGCCCCGGCGTGCTCCCCTACGCCGGTCGCGTCGGGGCAGCGTTCCAGCCTGCCATTTGCAATCCAACAGCTCCGGAACGATCGATGACGCCACGCGAGAAGCGCGACATGCCTTACATCGTCGGGCTCGCCTGTTTGGCGGCGGCCCTGATGGTCGCACTCGCTGCGTTCTGGCGATAGATCGTGGAACGGTGCTAGGCGTTGTGTGTTCGAGGGGGGATGAACGATGCAGCCCGCCGCTGACCCTGATCTCCTGCATCATACGCAAAAAACGATGCGGCCTGAGGGAAGTCACCCGGACGGCGACCACAAGGACATCATTTCAATATCGCTGGGATCCATGCGGGCGCATTGAGCGGGTCCGCCTGCTGCGAAGGAGCTGTCCGGACGAGTCTGTCAGCCGGTCAGTCGTTTGATAAGCCGCTCGTTGAGTTGGCCGTCCGCGAACAGCACGCCCCAATAGCTGACCCTCGACAGCTCGACGGCCAGCAGCTCGGCCTCGATCGGCACCCCAAAGTATTCGGCTTTGGTGACGTTTTGCCATGTCGTCTCGATCACGCGGCCATGACGATCGATGCACCACGCGTGATGGATAGGGCTGCCGCCGCTCTCGTGGTCTACGGCGTAACCCTCGACGTAGGTCAAGTTGTCGTCGATGAGCGCGAGGCCGGCCGCATTTCGGAAGCACCAGCCGAGCGCACCGCGCGCCGCACCGTACTTCTTCGGCAGCGCACGCCCTTTATAGACGGTGCCGTGTTCGAGCAGAAAGCGCTCGAACCGGCCGCCGTTCGCGGCGCCGGTTTGGAGGAAGTGCTTTAACGGCACTATTATTGGACGTCGATCGTTGTAGGCGGGGCCGTGTTCTAGCAGAAAGCGCTCCAACTGGCTGCCCTTCGCAACGCAGGTGCGAAAGAAGTGCTTCAACGGCACTATTATTGGACGTCGATCGTTGTAGGCGGGGCCGTGTTCTAGCAGAAAGCGCTCCAACTGGCCGCCCTTCGCAACGCAGGTGCGAAAGAAGTGCTTTAACGGCACTATTATTGGACGTCGATCGTTGTAAGCGGGGCCGTGTTCTAGCAGAAAGCGCTCCAACTGGCTGCCCTTCGCAACGCAGGTGCGAAAGAAGTGCTTCAACGGCACTATTATTGGACGTCGATCGTTGTAGGCGGCGCCGTGTTCTAGCAGAAAGCGCTCCAACTGGCTGCCCTTCGCAACGCAGGTGCGAAAGAAGTGCTTCAACGGCACTATCGGGCGTCGATTGAGCATCGCTATCAACGCACATGAGGGACTCTGGTTGCGGCGGTCGGTGCCACCTCATGAAGGGCCAGTACCGCAACCCTATCCGGATCGTTAGCTTCAATATCGGTGAGGGTTGATCCCGCGAGGCATTCGCAATCTCTCCCCTGATGCCTATCTCCGGTGCGGCCCCGACAAGGAAGATAAGCTCGCAAGCATGAAATACAGCGATCGGGCAAGCCAAGCGCCGATGATTCATTTCCCGGCGATGGCTTTGGACAGAACATCGCACTGCTCGTCGAAGTCCAAATGCGGGTTTTGCCTTTTCACGACCTGTTCCAGCTCAAGCGCCGCGATAGCAAGCTCAACACCTAAACGCTTAAACAGCTCGCGTTGACGTGGATCCGTCGCCGACGTGCCGAGGTCGGCAAAGTGCTTCGCGTCAGCTCGAAGTTGGTGCCACTTCCCGGTGAGGTCCTTCATGGCTCATGTCCTCGGTTTGGCGTCGTTCTTGGCGGTCGAGTGCGACGCGCACTGCAGAGCTTTCGCCCAGCGGCCGCATCCGACACCTTCTTTCGAAGGGCAAGCAGCTGAGCCCTTTCCTGTTCCAGCCTGTCCATAACGATAATCACGATTTGAAAGTCCTCTTTAGAACCACCTTCGATTGGAAAATCCATTTACGCCTCCCTCGGGAAAAAATAGCATCGCCTCACCCGAGCGGCGGTCCACTTACCTGTGTTAAGCCGAAGCGAGATTTATTCTGCTCTTGAACATAGACAGCGTATCTGAGCGAATCCGACGAGTCAGATTCCCGACAGATCAGAATGAACTTACCTGCGCTGATCTCCGCTTGAATGCTCGCAAATCGAGCCGGCGAGATTGACTAGATCGTCTTACCAGCGAAAAACTCCGGCGCTAGCGCGTGCGTTCCTCAGCCAGACAACCGGGAAAACGCGGCAACTTGCGGGGGAACGATGCCGCTCACCACGGCTTTAAGGTAGATAATGTGCCCCCGGAGGTATTTGCCGATGACGAAAGGAAATGACGCCATGGATGCCGTTGAGCGTGGTTTCCTCGCTTGCGCGCTGGTCGGATTTTTAGCCTTGGCGACAGCCATTTGGCTGATGTAGGCTCCGGCGCCCAAACAGCCGTTGCGGCCCGAAGCAAGCGCCGTCGGCTCCATCAGCGATGCGATCAGTCTGCCGCTATGCGAAAGCGTTCTTCGCCTCGTACGCGGTGACCAGCGTCCGCATGCATCGGTTCGGAAGTAGACCTGCCATACTCCAATATTCGGTCGTTCGACCTGTAGGGCACAGACGACACCTCGACTTCGCCGATCTCTGCTGGGCCGAAGTGGAAATGATCCCTCTTCTCGCTGAGGTGCTACAATTCTCGCACAAGATACTGCCCTTCTGCGGCACCTCTGAGGTTGAGAGCAACACTAAGCCGCAACGAGCGTAGTTTTCGTTAGCGCCCCCTAACGCAACCGGTAAGAATTTTGGCCGTGCCGGTAAGCGGGCCGAAAGTACCGTATCGTATCAATCAGGCATCGAACGCCGAGTTCAGGATGCGCAGGGAACGCCAGAAGCCGCCCAAAGTTCGTCCGAGCCTTATCGACAGGATACAGCTGGCGGCGTCCTATGGTCGGCAGGTTGATGGGATTTGGATCGGAAGTTACTTTGCGCCGGAGCACTTGCCGCGCGTCGAACGTGCGCTGCTTCTCGTAAAGCAGCACAGTCCCTTGCAGTATTCCCGCATTATCAGGGACCTTGAGCGTATTTGGATTTTCCTGCTGCCGGGCGGCCTTGCCGAATACAAGCATTCACTCAAGGCGTGCGTGCTCGACAAGCGATCCGTGGCCGATTCGGCTGTGAATATAGAACAGATCGCCTCAGCTATCGTGCACGAAGCCACGCACGCAAAGCTGGAGCGGTTCGGAATCGAATACGACGAAGATCAGCGCGCGAGAATCGAGGCGATCTGTTTTCGTCGAGAGTTGGCCTTTGCCGTTCGATTGCCTGACGGCGCCCAGCTCTGGGAAGACCGGCATGAGATCTAAATTGGTACCAAGCCAACCCAGACTATTTTCGTGATGCTCAATTCATCGAGCGCCACGCCGATGGTCAAGTTGAGATGCTTCGAGACATCGGGACTCCGGAGTGGCTCATCCGAGCTATGCCCGCCCTGCAGTCAATAGCCGGCTGGGCAAGGAGATTGTTCCGCGTCGCCTCGCGTCCGGGCTGAAAGTTCACAGCTACCGCAAGATCGCAGTCCATCGCAGGTTATCCGGCCAGAGCGCCCCACGGGCTGCAACACACGAAATCGCACGGTGTCGGATCACTACCGGTTGTAGCGCGCGGCAGGCAACGGCGTCATAAAGGAACTGCGAAGCAATAGTGCCTATCTTCATCGGCCGCGGCACGCCACTTCCGCACGACGTAACGCACTGGTTTATTTGCGTTTTTTCGTTTTTTCCGTTTTGACACCTCCGTGCAATCGACTGCGAGAAACGCGTAACTCAGCTCCCCGCAAAGTGCTGGCCAGGGTTCAGCTTGGATGCATTCGAATGCGCCGCAGGGTCGGCGGGCGCACACCCCTCTGCAGCTCCCCCGAGCAAAAATAGTAGCGAACTGTGCTCAACCGAACAGAGACTTAGCGTCGATTGGCTAGAGTCCCACGTCCGCGTAGCGTACAGGCCAGCGAGGACGTGAGCCATGAAGGACCTCAGCGGAAGATTGCACCAGCTTCGGGTGGATGCCAACAATTGTGCCGTCATGGCCATGTCGGCGACGGATCCGAACAAACGCGAGCTGCTTAAGCGTTTGGCGGATGAGCTTGCCATCGAAGCACTTGAGCTGGAGCAGGTCGTGAAAAGCCAAACCGGGCATGTGGGCTCCGACGAGCAGTACGACGAGCAGCAGTACGATGCCTTCTCCAAGCCAGCGTTAGATCCCCCTATGCCGGTCCGGAGAAAGCCGCTCGCCGGCTCGTGAAGTGCGTGCGTGCAGTCGAGCGAAACAGACGGACTGCATTCACATCGAGAAAATCAACTACTCGTTTCTTTTTCAGGACAAGGCCAAGCCGCCCGGATACGGCGCCGGGTTTAAGTTCGCGATCGAGCGCAGGCTTGTGGATGCACGAGAGCGGCACCTACGTGAAGATCACGCCTGAAGCTGCCGAGATGCTTATTTGAAATCGCTGATCTGGCAGGGAGCTCTGCGGAAAGAAAGGTCCCAGCATCGGGGCCAAGCTGGGACCTTTCCTCTCCGGACGCGACAGGCGGCTGTTGCACGACTGTCCACTATCGAAGTCCCTAAAGGGTTCGATACCGGGACAGCATCCTCTCCACGTCACGTGCATGCCGCATGTACGCCTCGCCGATATCATGCCGCCTTGTTTCAGAACCTCAGTCGCGCTTGCGGCGGCGCTTAATCAGCCAATAGACGCCATAGCCGATGGCGAGCACCGGAAGACCGGCGCCAGCAATCGGCCCGGGGGCTCCGCTGATGTGGTGGGGGTGGTCTCCTCTATGGCGACCGCCGGAGGCATTTGCAGGCGGGGCAATCATCGTCAGAGCGAGGACAAAAAACGCGGCGGAAATGCCAGATAAAATCTTCATTAGATTTCTCCTGCATTTTGACCAGGCGTAAATAATGGTAATAAATTCCTTATTTAAAATTTAAATAGTTTAATTATTAAGAATTTTTTCTCGCGCCCCGCCCAGCCGACGGTTCACCCCCGGCTTGGGGAAAACGGTCGTTACGTCAATAGCGCTGCATTTTTCCCAATCGGCGAAGCGATATCCTTCTGATGTGGGGCTTTCGGTGCATCATGCAATTCAGCCGCATCATCGGTCCGACGGAAGACTTCCAAGTTTGGAGCGCGATAAGCCGCGGGTTCTCGTTCGTGATCAGTAATGAGAGCCGAACCGGCCCCGGGCTTCACGGAGAGCCCGGCTTTGTTGCCTCGTGGCGTCCCATCGATCTGAACAGGCCTGCGATCAGAGTGGGCGGTTCGCCGTTCAAAACCTTCGCTGAAGCCGAGAATGCGTGTGAGGCGATGCTGAAGCACCTGACCAACGACAGGGCCGGATAGGAGCATGAGCACGCCTGCGGCTGCGGCGCGGTCGGCCCGCCCTGCAACGTCCCGGCGCCTGGTAACGCACGTTGTGGAATATCCACTGGCGTCTCCATCACCGGTACTGTCCCTGGCGACCAGACGTGGTCAGCCTTGGAACACCAAAGGTTGGGGCGAGTTTACATACGGCCGTAGTCCAGGCGGGAGGCCCGAGACAAAGAAGGGCCGAACCATGACAACGTTCCGAACCGATCAAGTTGACGACGACAGGGTGAACATCAAGCGCGCCCCGAACACGCTGGCCGGGTCGATCGCCCGGGTCGACGATCACTGGCACGTCGAGATCATGTGGGGCGGCCCTGGCGGTGCCATTATCTACGAGGCGCCATCACTGCCCCGCGCGTTGGCGTTCATGGATGGGGTCGACGCGGCATTCGAACGGGTGATCAGGCTCGGAGAGCGCTAGACCATATTCTGTTCTGATTGGCCGCCGCTTACGTGCCGGAGACGGTGTGGGTTGCCCATCGCAACGGAGCCATTGGCCCTCCGATGGCACGAATTCCAACGATGAGCTGCTGCTCGCGACACTTAAGGCGTTTTGCGAAATCTGAAATCACGGCAGCTCGCACCTTCCATTATCGTGTTGGCGGCGATACGCGGATCGCTTCAGGCCGAAATGCCAGGTTTTGGCTCACTGCGATCGCTAAGGTGGGCGCCGAGCCAGGTTGAAGTTCCGGGCCTTGTCCAGATTGCGCGCCTTTTCCAACGCGGCTGCACTGGGCAAAAGGGCCGAGGCGAGGTCTGCCTCGGTGAAATCGGCGTCGGCGAGATTGGCGTTGGACAAGTCGGCTCCCGCAAGGTCGGCGTGGTTCAGGTTACAATTCGCCAGATTGGCGTTCTGCAGCTGCGCGAATCCCAGATCGGTGCGCGAGAGATTGGCACCGCTCAGATCCGCATTCCTGAGATCGGCAGATTTGAGCACGCCACGCATCAGGCCCATCGATTGGTTGCGCATATCAGCGCTCAGATCGGCGCCCGCAAGCGTGGCTCCAATCAAGTTGGCACCTGAAAGATCTGCGGTGATGCGAGCGCCGTTCAGATCGGCGCCGCCAAGCTTGGCGCGTTGCATCTGCGTGCCGAGCAGCGATGCCCCTACGAGAGACGCGTCCGTCAAATCCGCGTCGACCAGCCAGGCCTGGTTCAGGGTGGCCCGATCGAAGCGCGCGCGTTTCAGGCGAGTCCGGTTGAGCTTGACGAGGCGAAGATTGCCGCCGGAAAAGTCGAGGCCTGAGAGATCGAGATGCGACAGCCGCTTTCCTTGCAAATCCGCAGAGCGTTGGCCGGCGCCGTCCTCAGGCGCCATCTTGAGCAGCGCCTCGACCTCGGCGCGCGTCATCTCCGATGTCGACATTTCGGGACTGTTGAGGTCGACGCTGCGCAGCAGGTCCTGCGATACGGCGTCAATGGGATCAACCAGCAGCGCCGTCATCGACGCAAGGGCAAATGCGAGACGAAACAGCATCGCTGTCGCTCCGCTCCAGTAACCCGCTATTGTCTCTTGTATTAAGGTGAAGCGTCAAGTCACGGTCCTGGTGGTTGGAGGGAGCAAACAGGCCGCTAGATCATAGGGCTACGGCGAAGCAATAGTGCCAGTCTTTATCGGCCGTAGCGCGCCATCGTCGGGTTCAACTCGGCAAGATGAGGCACGTGGTTGTGCCATGAGCGAGCAATCGGCCCTTGACGTCAGTGACACGCCCTTCGGCCGTGCCGATGCGGCGTCCACAATTCAAGACCGTTCCTTCGGCCCTGATCTGGCCTGTTTCCGGCGTGATGGGACGCACAAGAGAAATCTTGAACTCGAGCGTTGTCTGGGCCACGCCCATGTCCAGCATCGATTGGACCGCGAGCCCCATACAGCTATCAAACAGCGTCGCCGTGAGACCACCATGGACCGTGCCGGCTGGATTCAAGTGGGCGCCAGTTGGGATGAGCGTCACGACAACGCGACCGCGTGTCGCTTCGGTGACATCGTATCCCAAGGTTTGCGCCAAGGTGTTGAGAGGAATCGTGCCACTCGCAAGGCCCTGCACGAACTCCAATCCACTCATCGCTTTCTGTGTCTCGGCATCCACCGTCCCGAAGGTCTTGGTCAGCATCATATCGCTCCGTCTCGCTCAGCTCGTTTTCGTTTTTGGCGACGTGTTCTTGCGAAACGCCGATGGTGACCGGCCATAGATCCGGCTGAAAGATGCGCTCATGCGCCTTGCGCTCGAAAACCCGGCACGCTTGGCGATGAGAGGAATTGGAAGATCGCTTTCATCGAGGAGACGCTTTGCACGTTGAACACGAAGCGAAAGCGCGACTTGCAGGGGCGATGCATCGAGGTGCTCGGCAAACAGGCGCGCGAGGTGCCGGGCCCCTACTCCGAGACGATCGGCCAATGCTTCGATATTGCTCCGATCAAGCGCACCGTTTTCGATGAGGGCTAGTGCACGCTCGACAGTCGTCCTGGTCCCCTTCCAGGCCGGGCAGAATGGAGCGGCCTCCGGACGGGAGCGGAGGCAAGGTCGAAAACCCGCGTGTTCTGCGGCAGCGGCGCTGCGATAAAACCTCACATTCCGCGAGAGCGGCGTTCGCACCGGGCAGACGGGCCGGCAATACACCCCCGTCGTCTTCACCGCCACAAACACCAGCCCGTCCCACGCCGGATCGCGGCGCCGAAATGCTTCATACTGTGCGGCGAAGTCGAGCATGCGATTGCTATAATGACCATCGCCGCAGGTGGCGAGCCACTCCGCAAGATCGGGTCCGAAAACGACCGCCGCCAGGACGGTGCGCGCTCATAAGGATAGAGCATCGGATTTCGATTCCGAGGGGCGGAAGTTCGAATCTCTCCGAGCGCGCCAGTCTCGAGCGGGGTAAACCAATATCTGCGCACGCGCGCCGCAGCAGCGCGGCCTGGGATGGACCGCGACTACTTTTCGACTTCGACGACGTACCTCCGTACGACTTTGACCGCCTTATCACGCTGCGGTGCAAGGTCCGCCCAGGCTTTCGACTTGTAGAACGCTACGGCGTCATCCAAGCTATTCCATTCGACGATTCCCACCCCTTTGGGGGCTGGCCCACCGTCTATCTCAACAATCCGTCCGGCCGCGGTGCGCAAAGCGTGACCATGGGCTGCTTCTATCGCCTTCCGGGCGGCAGGCAAGTACGCGGCTTGGGCTGAAGCATCGAGGATCTCAATTTCGCCGACGGAGTAAGCTTTCGGCTTAGCTCCTTGAGCGTGGAGGCCTTGGACCGCGATAGCTCCAATTGCGACGCCCGCTAGCAATACCATTGCGAGTTTGGAACTAGATCTCATGGCGTTTCCTCCGATTTTGCAATTTCAATCGAAGACGAATGCCCCCTAGCCGTGTGTCGGAATGGCCAACTGAAGGTTCAAAGCAGAGGGGCTGCTAATGCGCAAAACGCTTGCTGTCCCTAGCGGATGTACGGAGGAGCGACGCAAGCGCTGACAACACCATTTGCAAGACGCCATCTACGATTTTGGATCTTGCACGCTGTTGTATTGCCGTCATTCTAACGACAACAGGCCGGCCGGCTTGAAGCGTAGGCTTCGGCAGTCACGCTTCCTCCCGCCAACGCGATCACGGAACCCGCGGTCTATTTTCCTCATCCGGAATGGCAGTTCGCCTACGACATGGACAACGGGGTGCCCGTCGCCAACCGGAAGAAGCTGCTCGACCGCCCCACAACCGACAGGATGAAGATGCTGGGCTTCCATTGGCCCTGTCCCGGCCTGGGCTTTGCCGAGCGGAAGGGCACGGGATATCAATATGTGCCGGCGGCCTGACGAACCGCCTTCCCGACATCGTCGGTGGCGAAATCCTCCCGAGGCAGTTCGCAAGCGGCGCCGCAATCTGCGAATTCTCCTTGAAGCTTCAGAGCGTATCCGATAAAGTTACAACTATTGGTCGATACGTTTGCTGTTGATAGATATTGCAATCTCCGAGAGTGCGATGCAGCGCTGGCTGATTTCAGGCGCATCGGGGCAGTTAGGCGGTCATATCCTCCGTGCGCTCTCGCATCGTCGTCCTGACGACTATGTGCATGCGCTTGGCCGTGCCCCGCTGCCGGGTGCCCATGTCACCGAATGGGTGGATCTCAGAAGCGGCGCGGCTTTGATGGAGTTGCTGCAACGCGCGGCGCCCACGCGCGTCCTGCACCTTGCTGCAGTGCCGCCGGTGGTCGCCGAGTCCAATCCCGCCTCCTGCCATGCGCTCCACGTTGGCGCCGCGATGAGGATGGCGGCTTACGCCGCCTCCACGAACGGCTGGATGCTGTATGCCTCGTCCGATTTCGTGTGGGACGGAAACGGCGGGTTCCACGATGAAGGCGATGTGCCGCTTCCGGCGAACGTCTATGGCCGAAGCAAGCTTGCCGGCGAGCGTGTCGTCGCAGAGCACGGCTGTGGATTGGTCGCCCGCTACTCGCTGCTGTTCGGTTTCCCGGTCAATCAGCGCCAGACATCATGGACCACGATCGCCGCACGCCTGAAGCGCAACGAACCGGTCGCCGCGATAGACAACGAATGGCGATCGGCAATCAGCCTGGCCGACGCTGCTTTGGCAACAATAGAGCTGGCAGCGCAGCGCCATCATGGACTCGTGCACATTTCAGGCTCATCCGCGATGACGCCGTACGAGATCATCAGCATGATGCGCCAGGAGATGAACTCGGTGTCTGAGATCCAGCGGGTCTCGCGGGCCTCGTTCAGCCCGAACATGATCCGGCCGCGCAACGTCACCCAGTCGAACAGCCGGCTGAGGCGCCTCCTTCCGGGATTCGAACCCATGCCTTTACGCTCTGCTCTGCGCACCCCACGGGGCGCGGTGCCGCGCTTTTCCGTGATCATTCCGGTGTATCACGGAGCCGACACCGTGGGGCGGAGCCTGGCTGCACTTGCCGATCAGCAATTCGATGACGATGACGGACTGCAAGCGAGCGATGTCGAGGTGCTGCTGGCACTGAACGACGGCCGACCAGACAGCGAGGCGGCGGCGGAGGCGCATGTCGCGAGCCTGCGTGCACGGAACTTCCACGTGCGATTGCTACGGACCCCGCCGACCCGCCGCGCCGCCATAGCCGCGGCCGAGGCGGTGGCGGCTGCCGGCAGCCATCGCCTCTATCTGGACCAGGACGCCAGATTATCTCCGCACGCGCTTTCCGCCATATTTGCAGCGCTCACGACGAGCACAGGCATTCAATTCGCCGCGCCTCGCGCGCGGTTCGATCCCTCCCCTTCCCTGGTGGTGCGCGCGTTCTGCCGCTACTGGTGCGCTTTACCCTATTGCGATGCTTCGCCCGTCACCATGGGCGCCTATGCGGTGTCAGCCGAGGGCCGGCGACGTTGGGGCGCGCTCCCGCAGCTCGCTTCGGACGACAAGTTTGTCCGGATGCTGTTCGCGCCGAAGGAGCGGCTGCTGCTGACGTCGGAGAGCTATCATGTGGTGGCGCCGCAAGGCTGGCGCGAGCTGATCCGAGCCCGGCGCCGCTACCTGCGTGGTAATCGCGAACTGGCGCGCGCGTCGCACCTTGCTCCTCCAGATCCGGTTCCACGTTACAGGGGCGTGCTCAGGCCGCTGTTGCGACCGTCGGCCTGGTTCGACTTCGCGGTCTTCGTCGCGGCCTATGGGGCGACCTGGCTGGCGGAAAGCGTCGGGGCGCGAACGATGAGACCATCGTGAACCGCGCCCTTGATGTCGTCATCCCCGCAGGTGGCGATCCTGGGCTGCTTCTGCGATGCCTGGTTGCACTTCGGTGCGACGGCAACGAGATTGACCTTAGGGTGATCGTGGTGGCAAACGGGCCTGCGTTAAGCCAAAACCAGGCGACCGCCCGGTCATTGCTGACGGCGTTCGAGAATGAACGCCAAACATTGATCGTCGTAGCGAACACCTGTCCCGGCAAGACCGCAGCGCTCAATCGGGGCGATCGCGAACGTCGCGGCGGGGCGGTCCTTTACCTTGACGCTGACACCATCATTCTCCCTGGCACCTTGGCCGCGATTGTCGCGGGCCTGGCCACCGATGAGCCGCTTCTCGTCGCGCCTCCCATGGTGCTGGTTCGGCCGGAGGGCCGACTGGAGCGCGGGTTCGCCTCGGTGTGGCCGCGTCTCTCCGGGATGGAAAACGACGTCGTCGGGGCCGGCCTCTATGCCACGAACGCGGCGGGCCGCCGCAGGTGGCGCGAGTTTCCCCTGATCGCGGCGGACGATCTGTTCGTGCGCTCGCGCTTCGCGAGAGGCGAACGAAAACTGCTTGCGGCGGGCGGCTTCCTGTTCAACATCCCACAAGGATCGGATCTGCTCCGCGCCAAGCGCCGATGGGACCACGGCAATCGCGCCCTTGCAGGACTGCACGATGTTCAACCAGGTAACCTGCCCAAGAGGTCGTTCCGGTCCCGGTTGGGCGATGTCGGGCGGCTCTGGCGAGAAGGCCCTGGCCTCGCCTGCTTCGTACTGCTTGCGCTCTCGGCACGGCTCACACGAGGCGAGAGCGATGGTGCCGCCGCGTGGATCGGGCCAAAGCCGCGGCCGATTGCACCAATCGCACCACGCCGGCCGCACATCGGCATATGCATCGTCACGCATAACAACGCTGACGAGATCGAAGCCTGCCTCGCTTCGCTGAAATCCCGCTGGTCCGATCTTTCGATTCGAATCGAGGACAACGCGTCGGTCGACGGCACAGTCGATCTGGTTCGACGAACCGGATGCCGCACGAAGATCACAGCGAACCTCGTCAATCGCGGTTTCGCCGCTTCGGTCAACCGGCTAGCCGCCGATTTCGGTGAGGAAGTCGACCATCTTCTGCTCGTCAATCCGGACGTCGAACTGGCAGCCGACGCGATCGATCAGTTGATCGCGGCCTCGCTGGCGAGCGAGACGGAGGCGATTGTCGGCGGACGGATGATGCGGCACGACGGCAGCGTCGACCCGACCAACTGCCTTGCCGAACCGTCGCTCCGGCAATCGATCGCGTTCGCATTGGGCCTGCGGCGCTGGCCCTGTTGCGGGTGGCTCGATCCGGATGCGCTCGGCGGCTGGTGCCGCACCGGTATTCGAACAGTCCCCGTGCTCACCGGAGCGACGCTCCTGATCAACCGCGCATTGTGGGACCGCTTGGGCGGGTTCGATGAGCAGTACTTCCTCTATGGCGAAGATGTTGACCTGTGCATTCGGTCGAAAAGACTGTCGAGCGCCACGCTATTCACTGGCTTTGCGCATTATGTCCACCGAGGCGGCGCGAGTTCGGCAGGCGACTCGCAGCGATGGGTCGCCATCCTGCGCGGCAAGGTGAGCCTCTACCGCCAGCACTTGCCCTCGCTCGCAAGCAGATTAGCTCGAGGGCTGCTGCTGTGCGGCGTAGCACTGCGCGCAATGGCTGAAACATCAGGGCTCGCTCGTACAAAAATATGGCGAGACCTGTGGCGGAACCGCGACCTGTGGCGGCGTGGGTGGCCGCCAAATAGCAGCGTGGCTGGCGCCGCAGCTACGTGACAGCCGCGTTCATGCCGCCGAGGTGTCGATCTGGCGCCGGATCACCCGCCGCACCTCCGCATTCGACAGGAACAGATCGTGGTTGATGATGCCCCAGCCCGAGTCGGACGCATCGACCACGCGCACGCCGAGCTTCTCGATGACGGCCTTCTCGGCGGCGCCGACGCGTGTCATGCCGCCGGCGAGCGACCCCGAGAGTGCGAGCGCGCGGTCGTTCGTTGCGGTGATCACCGTGATCTTGCGGGCGAGCGGCCCGATGCGGTTGATGGCCGACGAGAACACGTCCATGTCGATGTCGGGCGAAGCGAACACCACCGCCCCGATCCTGCCGTCAACGGTGTCACCATATCGATCATGGAGCTGGCGCAGGCTTTCGAGCGCCAGCATCGTTCCCATGCTGTGCGCGACGATGTGGACGCGGCCGACGCCCGGAGGCGTTACGATGGCCTGAAGCACGCGCTCGAAATCATCGCGGGACCACATTGCGCTGTCGCGATCGTAGGCGTAGTCGAACAACCCCGCCTTTGACGGCCAGGAGAACACCATCGTCTGGCCGCGGAACCGGATGCCATCGGAAAGGTGGGCCGCATCGAGCGCCGCCGTCTCGAACGTCTGTTTGAAGCCGTGCACATAGATCAGGACGTCTGATCCGCCGCCGCCGACCTGCCCGAGAAGATCGCTGACGTCGCCTGAAACCGGCTCGACCTGATCAATACGCCAATCGCCGAGCCCTGCTGCCGCCAGGGAGAAACGACTTTCGTCCGGTGGCACCAGCTTCGCCCGTGCGACGGTCATCGCAGAGGCCCGATCCGGCCCGAACCAAGGCTTCGCGCGCCCGCCTTTTACGGGCTTGCGCGTGGTTGCGACAAGCAGCGTGGGGTCCACCGACAGCGACGATGCATCGTAGCGCGCGCCGGTCGCGCCCAGGCTGGCGCAGCCGCCGAGCGCGAGTGCGCCCGCAGAGGATGCAAGCCCGCCCAGCAGAGCACGGCGGGACATCATGACTTCGTTTTGCAGTAAATGTCGGACGATCACGCGGGACTTCAGAAGCCGCCTCCGTAAGACCCGCCCCTCACGAATTTCCTGAATGATGATGGCGGCGAGAAAAGGGCGGCAGCTTCAGGCCGGGACGTCGCGCAAGACCGCCGAACGGCGTAGATGTGTCGATTGCGGCGCGGAACCGGTCGGAACCCGGCGAAGCAAAGTTCCCTTGTGGCCATTCCAGTGAAGCCTTCGACCGCCTCACGCAGCGAGCCTTCGACGAAGGCGCCCGTCGTCCTGCTTATCAATGAGAGCAATCTGCCTAAAGCATCACGAGCTGGACCACACCATCTTCGAGCTCGCCGCGAGCAAGTCTCGCGCGAGCGATATGCTCGAACTCGGTTCGATGCCTGTGCAAGTAGCTGAGAGCTTGGTTCTGGGTCCGAAAAGTCGTCCGAAGACGGCATGCTTGCCTGGCCGGCCCGACCGCCAGCGAGAATGTAATGGTTTGCCCTGACTCGGTGGTGGATACCGTCCCCATGCTCTTCGCCATGTGTCCGCCTACTCCATAGGAAATGAGCGTCAGATGGTTTTCGCACTGCGCCGCTGGGCGCCGGAAGTCAATGGAGTTTGCCTTAATCGAAGCGGCTCGTCTCGGTGCCCATCGGCGATGAGAGTAGCTTAGGCGGTCGATAGTCCATTTCGACTCAATACCCGGCCAAAGTATGTTCCGTGCCGTTTTGCCGAAGCGCCCTAAGCCTCCCGCTCGCGAGCGCAAACCCGCACGTGTTGCGATCCTCAATGCGAGCTGGTGGCCAGTCCTGCGCAGTCGCGCTCGATCGAGTTCCGGGGGTGCTCACGGCGGGGAGCACCCAGACGGAAGGCGTTCACAGTGGGGCCACCGTGATTTCACGGAATCCAAATCAGACTGCAATACCGCTAAGGTTGCTTTGCCGGGGCCAATTTCATCCCGAACAGATTTATTAACCGGCAAGGGCCGCTGAGAAATCAGCGGCCCTTTCGTTTCAGTGCCTCGGCGCGACCGGAATGCGGCGTTCAACCGGATCTGCCGAGCCGCAGTTTGCTGGGCCTGACGCCATAGCGCCGGAGCAAGGCTCTGCTCAGCGCTCCCTCCGACTGGTAGCCGACATCGGCGGCAATCACGCAAATGGGGTCGTTCGTGGTCATGAGCCGCTGTCGCGCGAAGCCGAGACGCAGTTCGGTGAGGAAGGCGAGCGGCGCCAGTCCGGCCAGCTTGCGGAACGACCTGACGAGCGTTGCCCGGGATGCCGCGGACGCCTTCGCCAGAAGATCAAGCGTCCAGTCGCGGGCGGGCTCCCGCAGCATCGCAAGCACCGCATGCGACGTCGAGCGATGGGTCAGAAGCGCGAGAAGACCGCTAGCCGGCGGCGCCTCCTTGAGATGTTCGCGCAGCATCATCACGAAGAGCGCCGTTGCCAGATTGGTCGCGATGATCGCGGAGCCGGTCTCGTTCGAATCCAATTCGTCGCTGATGCAGATCGCAAGCATGTGCAATCGCTCGGCCAGCGGAAGCCGGGTCGAGCGCAGCACGACAAAGTTCGCAAGCGCGGCGATAAGGGCTTGCTCGGACGCAGCTTCGCCCCGCAATACGCCGCACACGAGCTCGGTGTCGTAGGCGACGCCCGGGGTCGATTTCGTGCGAATGGCGTTGCGGAATTCGGTCACGATGCTGCGGATGGTGCCATCGGTCGAAACCGAGCGGACCACATGAGCGTCACCGTGCGGGAGCAGCAATGTATCGCCAGCGCCAAGCTTCACCGGACCGTGACCGGTCACCTCGAACACGCAATGGCCGCGGGTCACGATATGAAACTGCGCCCCGCCGGACGCCTCGTGGGCGAGACCCAGGTGCCGCCGAACCTGCAGAAATCCTGTAATTCGGGTTTGACACGCAAGAACGGCGTCAGGCTGCTTAACGGATCATCGCTTTCGTTTCTCGCCATGGTCGCTTGCATCGCTGCCAGATGTTGATCCGGGCGCCCATGCGAATGCGTCGCGCGGGCATCCAATTTTCCACCGGCCTCTGCTTAGGTTCTTCCCAGACCGCACGAAACAACGCTGCCCGCTTCCGGGGCAAAGCCGTCAGAGATTTTCCAATCCCGAGAGCATTCATGCTCACCCTGCCCCAACTCGTGATGTCGCGGCGCGGAACGATGGCTGCTCTTGCTGATTATATCGGATAACAGTCCTCACGGTTACCGATCATGATCTATGCACTCAGCATCATCCTGATTCTAATGGCGGCAGCCGCCAGCGCTGGCGTCCTGATTGTTGCCGGGCTCGACGCTGATATGGGGTCGCACAGAAGCAACGATTGACCAGCGTTGCCTCAATGTGAACCAGGACACTCCCGAACAGGCTGTCACGACAAAGACCCGCGACTTCACGGAATACATTCACAGCAAGCGCGACGCTCACGAATTTGCAGCGGGATGTCCTGCGGCATCGTGGCAAATGCACTCATGGAATCCGGCGTGCAATTTGGAAAGAACCGGAACAGCCGCTTCGACATGCTGGCGCTCGCTTTGGAACCAATCTAAACGGCCAGTATTCTCCGCTGTAATGGCGGATGGCAGTCACCCGCAAGACGGAGTTGCTGACGATGCAAGATCGAGCCGTGCAATCGGACGCCAAGCTTCAACCGCTGCCGGAAAAAGTGTCGGTGACATTGACCGTCAACGGAACAGAGAGGCGCTTTTCGGTCCTGCCCTGGGTCTCGCTTCTGGATGCGCTCAGGGATCACCTCGATCTCACCGGCACCAAGAAGGGGTGCGACCACGGCCAATGCGGCGCATGCACCGTGCTTGTCGACGGTCGCCGCATCAATTCGTGCCTGACTCTCGCAGTGATGCGGGACGGCGCACTCGTCACCACCATCGAGGGACTGGCAGCCAATGGCGCGCTGGACCCGTTGCAGCAGGCTTTCATCGACCATGACGCTTTCCAGTGCGGCTATTGCACGCCCGGGCAGATCTGCTCCGGCGTCGGGTTGATCGCCGAGGGACGGGCCAAGACCCCTGACGAGATCAGGGAATTCATGAGCGGCAACATCTGCCGCTGCGGCGCCTATCCCAACATCGTCGCCGCGATCCAGCAGGCGATGGGGACCAGGCCATGATCCCATTCCAATATACGAAAGCAAATAACGTCGCCGACGCCGTGCGGCTGATTGCGGCCACTAGCGGCGCAAAGTTCATCGCCGGCGGCACCAATCTGCTCGATCTCGTGAAAGACAATGTCGAGCGGCCGACGACGCTGATCGACATCTCCCGCCTGCCGCTCAGCTCGGTCGAAGAGACAGCATCGGGAGGCTTGCGGATCGGCGCGCTGGTGCCGAACTCCGACCTTGCCTGGCATCCGCTGATCGAAAAGCGCTATCCGCTGGTGGCAAGCGCAATTCTTGCCGGCGCCTCGCAGCAATTGCGCAACATGGCTTCCACCGGCGGCAACCTGGTGCAGCGGACGCGATGCGCCTATTTCTATGACACGGCCACGGCCTGCAACAAGCGGCAGCCGGGCTCGGGCTGCTCGGCCGTCAATGGCATCAATCGCGGGCACGCCATCCTCGGAGCGAGCACCTCCTGCATCGCGACGCATCCGTCCGACATGTGCGTAGCGCTCGCCGCACTCGATGCCACCGTGCACGTGACGGGCCCCAACGGCGCGCGCGCCATTCCGTTCGCGGACTTCCACCGCTTGCCCGGCGATACCCCGCATATCGACACCAATCTCGGGCCGGACGAGATCATCACCGCGGTCGAGGTGCCGGCAAAGGGCTTTGCGACCAACTACTCCTACCTGAAGATCCGTGACCGGATGTCCTACGCCTTCGCGCTGGTCTCGGTCGCGGCCGCGCTAGAGCTCAAGGACGGCACGATCCAGGAGGCGCGGCTCGCGCTTGGCGGTGTCGCCCACAAGCCATGGCGCGATTCGGCGGCCGAGGCGGCGCTACGCGGACAGGCCGCTGAGGAAGCGAGCTTTGCCCGCGCCGCTGATCTGCTGCTTCGTGACGCCAGGCCGCAGGCGCATAACGGCTTCAAGATCGATCTCGCCCGGCGGGCGATCATCCGCACACTGACGCAGGCTGCGCAGGGCACGCCGCAATCGCAATCGAACAAGACGATCCAATGAGCATGGTCAACAACACCGCGAAAACCTATACCGGCACCGCCACTTCGCGCGTCGACGGCCGCGCCAAGGTCACCGGCGCCGCCAAATATGCCGGCGATTTCAACGAAGGCGGCCTCGCCTATGGCGCGGTCGTGGAGGCGACCATCGCCAGGGGCCGGATTGCACGGATCGACGCCAGCGAGGCGCGGAGCGTACCCGGTGTGATCGACGTCGTCACCCACGAGAACAGGCCGCGGGTCGCCGACAGCGATAAAGCCTGGAAGGACGACGTCGCGCCGGAGGAAGGTTCGCCGTTCCGCCCGCTCTATGACGACGCGATCAAGTTCAACCAGCAGCCGATCGCGCTGGTCGTGGCGGAAGAATGGGAAATCGCACGGTATGCGGCATCGCTCGTCCGCGTCGACTATGAGAAGCAGGCGTTCGTCACTGACGTCTATCGCAAGCGCGACGATGCCATCGTCGTCGAGAAGCCCGACAAGCCGCGCGGCGACGCCGCAAAGGCATTTGCGGCGGCCGATGTCCGCCACGACGCGGATTATTTCATCCCGACCGAGCATCACAACCCGATGGAATTGTTTGCGACCACGGCGATGTGGGAAGCCGGCGGCCCGCTGACGGTCTACGACAAGACCCAGGGCGTGCAGAACGTGCAGCAGTATCTCTGCAGCGTGTTTGAGAAGAAGCCGGAAGAGATCCGCGTGGTCTCGCCCTATGTCGGTGGTGCCTTCGGTTCGGGCTTGCGGCCGCAATATCAGGTGGTGCTGGCGGTGATGGCGGCGCTGAAGCTTCAGCGCTCGGTGCGGCTGGTGCTGACGCGCCAGCAGATGTATGGACTGGGCTATCGTCCGGCCACCATCGAGCGGCTTGCGCTCGGCGCGCGGCGTGATGGCACGCTCGATGCGATCACGCATGAGGCTGTTGGCACGACCTCGCAGTTCGAGGAATTTTCGCGCAACGACACCGGCTGGTCGGCCCTGCTCTACACCTCGCCGAACGCGCGATATGAACATCGCGTGGCGCCGCTGGACGTGCCGACGTCCTGCGACATGCGCGCCCCTGGTGCTGCGACCGGTGTCTACGCGCTGGAGAGCGCGATGGACGAACTCGCGGTCGCGCTGAAGATGGATCCGGTGGAGTTGCGGCTGCGCTGCTATTCGGACCGCGACCAGAACGAGGACCTGCCCTACACCAGCAAACGCCTGCGCGAATGCTATCGCGAGGGCGCCGCGGCCTTTGGCTGGGACAAGCGCAAGGCGGAACCGCGCTCGATGCGCGATGGCAAGACTCTCGTGGGCTGGGGGATGGCCTCCGGCGTTTGGGAGGCGCTGCAGATGCCGACCGCGGTGCGTATCGTAATGACCGCCAACGGCCACGCTGAAGTCTCCTGCGCGGCCTCCGATATCGGTACCGGCACCTATACGATCATGGCCCAGGTCGCGGCCGACAGCCTCGGTCTTCCGATTGAAAATATCAGCGTCAAGCTCGCCGATTCCACGCTGCCCAAGGCACCGGTCGAGGGCGGGTCATGGATAGCGGCCTCCGCCTGCCACGCCGTGATCGCGACCGCGAGCGAGGTTCGGAGCGAGCTGTTGCGGCTGGCTAAGCTGATGAAGGGCTCACCCCTCGCCGACACGGTCGAGGAAGACGTCGCCCTTTCCGACGGCAAGCTCGTCAGTCGGACGCAGACCGATCGCGGGGTTTCGATCTCCGACATCATGCGGCATGGCGCGCTGGAGCGGATCGAGAAGGAAAAGACCAACCAGTTCGCCGACGACAAGGCGCACGCCAGGAACACGCATTCGGCCGTATTCGCCGAGGTCAAGGTCGATGAACAGCTTGGCGTCATCAGGGTCACCCGCGTCGTCAGCGCAGTCGCGGCTGGCCGCATATTGAACCTGAAGACCGGACGCAGCCAGGTGATGGGCGCCGTCGTCGGCGGCATCGGCATGGCGCTGCATGAGGAGACGGTCTACGACCACGGCCTCGGCCGTATCGTCAACCATGACATCGCCGAGTACCATGTGCCCGTCAACGCCGATATCCACGACATCGAGGTGATCTTCGTCGACGAGCCGGACAGCCTGATCAACCCGCTCGGGATCAAAGGGCTCGGCGAGATCGGCATCGTCGGCGTCGCGGCAGCCGTCGCCAATGCCGTCTACCACGCGACCGGCGTGCGGGTGCGTGACCTACCGATCACCCTCGACAAGGTGCTGGAGCGCCGAAAGGCGGCTTAGAGCGTTTTCGAGCGAGGCATGCCCTCGGACTTGATCCGAGGGTGGACACCGGTTCGCGTGAAGAAAACGCGTCAAAACAAGAATCCAGAGCTTCGGTTCTGATTCCATCAGAACCGAAAATGCTCTCGGCCCTCCTTTTGGGGGGCTGGGGGCCGGGGGGCCGGCCGGAGGCTCCGTCCCGCTGGACAGGAACCGGAAAATCCGTAAAGAAACATGGCCTGTCGGAGCGGCGTTGCGCCCGCTTGGACGGGCGCACAAGCGCGAGTAAACAACGTTGGGTTTTGGGGCGATTCCAGCGGTCCGGTTCGATCCGTTCGGGCGCCCTCTCCGGTCCCGCCATTTCGGACAATTCGATATGAGAAAGATCATCCTGGCGCTGGCGCTTCTGTATCCGGCCGCCGCGCTCGCCCAAGGTACGACCCCGCCGGCCGCCCCCGCCAGTCCGCCCATGGTCGGCGACAAGCCCCTGATGCAAGTCGGCGCCAAGAAGACGGCGGCGAAGAAAGGCGAGAAGGGCAAGCAGCCATCCGTCGCGCAGAAGCTCCAGGCATGCCAGGAGATCGATGACGGCACCAAGGAGCGGCTGACCTGCTATGACGAGGTCTTCGCGCCGCAACCCAAGCCGAAGCCGGCCGCGGCCAAGGCCGTCAGCGAGTGCCGGTTCGTGAAGGAAGAGGACGAGCGGCTGACCTGCTACAACGGCTTTGCCGACAAGATCCCGAAGCTGCCGCAGTAATCCGGCCGCAATCCGGTTACCAGGTGCCCCAGCCGCCGAAGAAGCCGAAGCGCGACTGCTGCGCCACCCGCATCGGCCGCTGGCCCATGAACATCGGCTGCTGACCCATATACATCGGCTGACCCGCGTACATCGGCTGGTAGGCCCGCGCCCTGGCGACCTTATGCCTCTTCGGCGCCTGCGGCTCGTGCTTCTTGGCGTCGGCCGGGACGTATTGGGCGAAGGTCTCGCGCTCGCGAGCCTGGGCAACCGAGGACTCGGCACCGGGCGCTGGCGGAAGCGGCGCGGCAGCCATCTGGGTGGCGGGAGCCGGCGGCACGATGGTCGGGAGGCTGGTGTCGAAAACCACCCGTTCCGGCAGCTTCTGGGCAGACTGGATGCGGACGGTGGACTTGTCGATGCCAGGCGCGCTGTGGCTTGCCGTGGCGGCGTCCTGCGGCACCAGAGCGTCGACTGCGTATAAGGCCGCGAGCAAGGCTCCGCCGACATAAAGGAAATAACGCGTCACCAACATCACAAACAGCTCCCCCGCGCGATGACGCGGTTTAATCGCCTAATGGCGATATAGGGAGTTAGTTCCTGGCCACACGCTACGGGTTCAACCGAAACGTTCACTTTTTCGGGACGCTTGAGCTAGAGCAATTTCGAGCGAGGCGTGCCCTCGGACTTGATCCGAGGGTGGACACCGGTTCGCGTCAAGAAAACCCGTCAAAACGAGAATCTAGCGCTTCGGTTCTGATCCAATCAGAACCGAAGCTCTAGGCTCGGCTTGCCGTGACCAGGGAACACTTTGCCTTATTTGCATTGATGTTCACGAACCCGACCAGAATGCCGGCGTAAGTCTTGCGGCTCTTCATGTTGATGGTGTCGCTGATCACGCGCCGGCGGTCGGTGAGATGCGTGCCGTCGGCGCGGGCAAAGGCGCAGGCGATCTCGATATCCTTGACCGGATAGTGGTTGGCATTGCGCAGCGTCAGCCAGACCAGCGCTTTCGAGCCGAGGCCGCCGCGGCGCCAGAACTGGCGAGAGATCTTCAGCCCATCGATCGGCGCCCGCTCGACCGTGACGGGCTCGTTGGTGGTGGCAGCCGGCGCCTCATCGTCGACGACATCCTCCGCCGGTGCGATCGCTTGCTCGACTGGCGCAGCCGCCTGCTCGGTCGGCGCAGTCGCCTTATCGAGCCAAACGACCTCCTGCTGAGAAGTCGAGGGCGGCGACGCCACGGCAACTGATTTGTTATTGGCATCGCTGGGATCGGGGAGCATCAGCCATCCGGCAGATCCGACGATGGCGAGGACGGTGAGCAGAACCAGCTTGGCGCCAAAGCCTCGAAACGACCACCTGCCGATGCCCATGGCCATGTCCTCACCCGCGTGACAGCGCTTCCTGCCTGCACGCAAAGCCGCTCCGGCGGATCACCGCACGGCTTGAAAGGGACGCGCTGCTGTACGGAAACCACCGCCAGTCAATTAACCATCCGCCGAAACTACGGTTCCAAGCTCTCCCGGCAAAATTGCGGCAGTACCTGCGACAGGATGGCCTTGTGGATTCCGAGCCGGTAGATTGCCGCACCAGCGGATCGCGCGGTTAGAGCATGATCCGAATGTGGAAACCGGTTTTCCTCGCGACAAACGCGCAGCATTTGCGTGGGAAGATCATGCTCAAACAAATCATCGAGCAAGATGGGAGATGAAATGCCGATAGAGGTTACCTGGGACCATATCCACCTGCGCACCCCCGATCCCGAAGCAACCGCGGCATGGCTCCGGGACGTGCTGGGCGGCGAGATCATCCGCAATCCCGGTCGCATCGACGTGCAGCTCGGCGGCGCCAAGGTGTTCATCGCGCCGGTCAAACCGGGCGACGGCGTCAATGCGCCGCCGGTGACGCCCTATCAGGGCCTCGACCATTTCGGACTGGCGGTGAAGGACATCGACGCGGTCGCCGCCGAGATCAAGGCAAAGGGCGTCGAGTTCACGACGGAGCCGACCACGATCCGTCCCGGCGTGCGCATCTGCTTCATCCGCGGCCCGCAGGGCATCTCGATCGAGCTCCTGGAGCGCGACAAGAAATATGCCTGACCGTGCGACGTGCGCGTCGAGCATTTTCGGTTCTGATGGAATCAGAACCGAAGCTCCAGATTCTTGTTTTGACGCGTTTTCTTCACGCGAACCGGTGTCCACCCTCGGATCAAGTCCGAGGGCATGTCTCGCTCGAAAACGCTCTAGCGGTCAGGTCATGCTGCCGGGCATGAAGCAGCGGATCTGCAGTCCGAGATAGCCGCGGATCGGCCACACCATCGTGCGCCCGTAGCGGTTCGGCTCGGTGATCACGGCATCATCGGGCACGTCGATCCATTCGCCGTCGATGCGCACGCGATAATGTCCGTCCTTGGATTCCCAATCGACGTCGCTCACCGCGGTGCCGTCAGCGTCGGAGCAGCACGGCCCCTTCCCGCTCCTCAAACTGTCGAACCATTGCTTGAGCGGCGAATTGGCGTAACGGCCATCGGGATCGCGCGCATGCACAAGACTTACGGCGGCGACCGACAACAACGCGACCAGACTCAATGTGAGTGGGACTCTGAGGCGGACCGTTCGACGATGGTCCGTAATTTCACGGATGGAACCTGTGAGCTCTGCGCGTAGGCGCGCGAAAATGCGGCCGGAATCGATCCAGTTCGTCACCTGTCTCTCGCTCCTGCACCCACCGGCCGGTGCCGACAAATGTTATGCATTTCGCGGGCCAAGTTGATTCGCCAAGCGCTGTCAGCGACAACGTCGTCATCGAGACGTCGTTCACCAATGGAATCATTTCGGGTTCGCACGGCATCGAGCGACGCATGGGCAACCTGCCACGTTGCGCCGGCCATGCCGCTTTGGCATAAATTCTGAACCGGCAGCCCTTGGGCGAAGGGGGCCGGCCGCGGGGCACTATGAGAAACGGCCTGTATTCTATTCACGTCACCCTGCTCGACGGACGCGTCGGCAAGGGCAGCGGGGTGATCGTGTTCCGCGACGGCCAGATTGTCGGCGGCGATGCCTATCTCTATTACACCGGCACCTACACCGTGAAAGGCAACACCTTCAAAGGCGAAGTGCTGGTGCAGCGACACACCACGCCGCGCGACAGCGACAACCCGCTATTCGGCGGACCTGCGCCGGTCGGCATCGGCGTCACCGGAACTTTCACCGCCACGCAGGCGACGATGAGCGGAACCGCGCTGGTCGGCAAAGCCAGCCAGATCTTCGGCGCCACGCTGCGCAAGCTCGTGGATATCGATTAGCGCATCACGCCATCAGATTGAGACGATCTGACTGCGGGTTCACTTCACCTCTCCCACTTGGGGGGAGGTCGGCGCGAAGCGCCGGATGGGGGCTCTCTCCCCACGATCGAACAGCGCGATTCGTGGAGACACCCCCCACCCCAGTCCCCCCGCAAGCGGGAGAGGGAGCACAAGCTGCGCGTTCGCCTCCATTGCAAAGCTGATTACTCTGCGGCCTGCTCCACGGGCGCGACGCGCGGCAGGATGATCTGAATGCGGGTGCCGCCGCCGGGCTCGGAGTCGAGATCGAGACGGCCCCCTAAGCGCGTGGTGACGATGCTGTAGACGATGTGGAGCCCGAGGCCGGTGCCGCCCTGGTCACGGCGCGTCGTGAAGAACGGATCGAAGGCGCGGCGGCGCACGTCGAGCGACATGCCGCAGCCATTGTCGGAGAAGATGACCTCGACATTGTCCCTGCCGGAAGCGCGAACCTGGATGTCGACGATACCCGGCTTGCCGTCGGGAAAGGCGTGCGCGACCGAATTGAGGAAGAGATTGGTGAGCACCTGGCCATAAGGGCCGGGATAGGAATTCATGATCAGGTTCGGCTGGCAATCGACATTCAGCGTCAGATTGTGCTTGCGCAGGCCCGGCCTCAGACTCATCACCACCTGCTCGGTGAGGTCGCCGAGGTCGAAGTTGCGCTGATCGGAATAATTGCGGTCGGCGGCGACCTGCTTGAACGACTGGATCAGCTCCGCGGCACGGTTGAGATTGGCGACGAGCTGCGAGGACGCATCGCTCGTCGTGGCAAGGAAATCGTTCAGGCTCGAACGCCGCAACTCGCCGCGCTCGACCTGCGCGGCAAAGGTCGCCGCCTTGCGCTCGAGCGCGGAGGCGACGGTGAGGCTGATACCGACGGGATTGTTGACCTCATGCGCGACGCCCGCGACCAGCCGCCCGAGAGCCGCGAGCTTTTCCGCCTCGATCAGCGAGTTCTGCGTCTCGCGCAAATTGTGTAGCGCCGCCTCCGCAGCGTCGCGCGCTTTCCGCATCTCATGCTCGCTGCGCTTACGCTCGCCGATGTCGAGCGCCACCGTAACGATGTTCTCGATCTCGCCGTTGATGTCGAGGATCGGCAATTTGTTGACCAGCCATTGCCGCATGTTGCCGGCGACGTCCTTGTACTCCTCCTCGTAGAAGCCGAGCTCCGTTCGCCCCGACAACACCCGTTTGTCGTTCTCGTCGGTCTTTGCAGCACCATAGCGTGCCATCAGCTCACCGGTGGTATGGCCGAGCGCCTCGTGCGCCTCGATGCCGAAAATGCCGGCCATGTAGCGGTTCATCAGGACGTAGCGCAGATTGCGATCCTTGACGTTGATCACGGCCGGAACGGTGTCGATCACCATCTGCAGCAACTGCCGGCCTTCGGCGATCGCGTCTTCGGCCCGCTTCTGGTCGGTGATGTCGCGCACCGTGCCTTCGTAGCGGATCACCTCGCCTTTCTCGTCGCGCACCGCGCTCGCGCTGTCGGACAGCCACAGCACCGCGCCGCTGCGGGAACGGACCTGATATTCGTAGTCGCGCACCATGCCGTCGCGGTCCATCAGCCGCTGGTATTCGGTGCGCGCGGCCGGATCGACATAGACATTGGAGGCGACGTCGTCGATGCCGTTGATCAGGTCCTGCGGCGTGGCGTAGCCCATCATCCACGCCAGCGCCGGATTGGCATTGAGCAGCGCGCCGCCCGGCGTCGTCACATAAATTCCGTCGATGGAAGATTCGAACAGCTTGCGATAGCTCTCTTCTGCAAGCCGCTGCTCGGCGAGCGCGCGCACCGCTGCTTCGCGCGCGGTATCCGCATCGACCAGCGTCTTCCGGAATACCTCGGCGGCGCGGGCGATCTCGCCGATCTCGTTGTCGACGTCGGTTGCCGGGATCGACGCGCTCTTCTCGCCGGCTGCGACCGCGCGGATCGACTTGGTGATTGAGGCGAGCGGCCGCACGGTGCGGCGGACCACGAGCAGCGCGGCGAAGATCCCGATCAGCACGCCGGCCGAGCCAAGCACGATGCTCTGCCATTTCGCCTCGGTAAGCGTGCGCGCGAAATCCCGCGACAGGACGTGACCGCGGCGCGAACTGAGTTCGCGCAACAGCTCGGTCACGCGCTGGATCAGCCGTCCCTCGGTGCCCAGCACCTCACGGTCGATATCGGCGATCTGGCGTTCCCGGATCGATATTGCGACGACCGCGTCGGCGTAATTGTTCACGGCCGTGCGCAGCGCCGGCTCAGTGATGGTCATCGACCGCATGCTCTGCGCCGCCTGCTCGGCCGCGGACGGGTTGTGGGCAAGCAGCGCGGTGGCGATGCGGCCCTGGGCCTGCAGCAGGGTGGACGCAGTCGCGGAATCGGACGTTTCGGCTACCGCCTTTTCGAAGGCCTCGCGCAATGGCGGCAGACCGATGATCAGCTCGGCGCGGCGGTTGATCAGCGCCGAGATGCGCTCGATACCGCCGCGGTAGGTGGCGAGGCGCTCGGTCACGCCGTCGATCATGTCCTGCTGCTCGGGGGCAAGCTCGATCCTGGTCTTCTTCAGCGCCTCGCCGAGCGCGCTGGCGGCCTCGCCGACCTGGATCGTCTGCGTCCCGGGATCAGTGACGAAGTCGCGTGCCGCAAGCCGCAGCTCGTTCATCCTGCGATCGATATCCTCGGCCAGGTCGCCGACGCTCTGCAGCCGCTGCAGCTCGCCGAACGTGGCGTCGATGTGACGGATCGCGATCACGCTGGCGGTCGAGGTGATGATGATCACCGCCAGCACCAGGAGGAAGCTGCCGAAAGTAAGCTGACCGATCGACAGCGCGAACGGTCGCTTCTGGGGCGGATTCGGCGGCAATTCGGAGGTCATGCGAAGGGGGGCCAGGCTGAAATCGACCCCAATATACGACGTAATTCGGCTCCGTGGAAACCGGGCCCGAACCCCAAAGCGGGCTTTGCGCCCCTCCAGTGGCCTCGCGGGGGCCCATCGATAGGCACGTTGAGAAAGCTGGCCACAGGATACCGCCCTTCAACGGCGCAGCCTGGAAGGCGGAGGCCTTGTGCCGGGGAGACGGGCCGCCGCGAAAGCGAACACAGCGCCTCCATCGGCGCACGACACAACCTTACATTGCCATCCAGACCACGCATAGACCAAACGACAGAACAGACGAAACGATCGTTGGTCAGGGCGGCAGCTTGCATCCAACTATTGCGCCTGCTAGTCGTGCAATCTTTGATAGTGGGGGATTTTATGGGGCATCGTTTTGCGAAGTTGCTATCGTTCTTGAGTTTTCTTACCGTCGCCACGCCTGTCAGTGCCGCTTGGGAAGATCAAGTTGATTGGACCAGGCCTCCATCGAGAAATTCGAAGGTTCAAAGTCTCGGCCTTTACGCCGTCGAGGTCCGATGCACTCCACGCGGGGGATCGCTTGAGGGCGTGACGAACGCATGGACCGGCAAGACACGCAGCCTTCTCGTGTTGATTACAAAATCTGTCGGCACAGGCACTCCCGCCGTGGACAAGCTCCCGAGCGATGTGATCGGAGCTGTTCAGGCCTATAGCGCGAGCAGCAAGGACTGGACGTCGTACGATTATCGGGACTGCAAGAAAGATTTCCTCGTCCCAGGCTCGAAACTCGCTTTGGTCGCAGTGAAGAACGAAAGCGACGATCCAGCCAGCGGCCCGATTGGCCAGTTTGTATCTGGTCTGCTCGGCATCGTATCGCCGCTGTTCTCGTTCTTCACAGGGCAAGCCTTGCCGACTGCGGTCGCCTCGAAGATCACCAACTTGCAGTCCGCGGCCGACCCTTTCAGCAAGTTGCTCGGCGCGCTGAAATCGGGAAGTACCCAGACGAGACCGGTCGATGTCTTGCGGACCGGGACCTACCGCTACGTCACCGACTATGCTGCCATTAACGTGACGATCCGATCAATCGAATCGATCGTGCTGGACAGAAATCCAAGCTTCCGCGACGATCTTCGCGCTCAGGTGAAGGCTGCGCCAGACAAGATTGACGCAACCAAGCTCGAGCAAAGCTGCCGAGCTGCCCGTCTTGGGATCTCGGACCTCGGTTTCCGCTCCACCCTCGATATTGCCTATGGAATGATTGCGCTTGCCGGCAAGGCCGGCATCGACAATGATCAGACGGTGCAATGCCTTTCGCGCGATTACGCGACAGCGATTACGAGCCGCAGAGATCAGGACGGTCTAATCTGGAAGGATTTTCAGGCCGAGCAAAAATTCACCCAACATGACGTTGACGGAATTCTTCCAGTCATCGATCGAAGCAGCATTCAGCCAAAATTCAGGGTGATCGCTTCCAAGGTCGACGATCTCGTCACTTCTCTCGCCCAATACGCACGCAACAATCCGCACCCTAAGCAAGCGACCGACCATCTCACCACTCTTCTTGCCGAAGATATTGCAGTCGTCGACAAGACCTCGGATCTGGTCGCCGGTGGCAACGGTTCTTACAAACGTTTCGATTTTATCAATAAGCTCACCGACGAAAATACTCAGCCTCCTCCCGAGCGACGATACATCCGTTTCGGCTGTTACGAAGAAGCGAAAGACACGACAGGACTGTTCATCGACGGAGCGTCATCTATTTTTCTTGTCTTCAAGGCCAAGAATGATGACACCACCGTATCGTTTGAAAACGTGCTCGCAATGAAGCCCATGTTCGGCACGGACTCGAAAAACATCACTGGATTGATCGTTTCTTCGGACCGGGCATGGATCAACAAGGTGCTGACGAACTGGAATTACGTCTGCGGAGACTTCTCCATTAAGAGGCCCACATAGTCCGTCCGGGCTGAGCAGGCGCGCCGCTGGCGATTAGATCATGATCCGATTAGACGAAATCGGTTCATGATCTAATCTCTTTGTTGAGCATGATCTTTTTCGGAAAACCGGTTTCCACTTTTCCGGATCATGCTCTAGCCGGCGGAGCCGACCTCGAAGACCTCCCCGTCATAGCCGGCCTCGAGCGGGATACGGAGCTGGCGGCCGGTGGCGGTCTTGGTCATGATAGGCATCACCGTGACGATGGATTTGCCGCGGCTGTCCTGCAGCGCCTCTCCGACGCTGGCCTGCTTGCCGAGCCTGATCAGGTTGCGGGTGGTCGGGAACGGCAGCTTGAAGCGGCCACTCTCCCCGCCCTCCAGCGCCTCCCGAGGGGAAACCCAGATCGAATCTGTGGATTCCCTGCCGTCATGGGCGCCGAGCTGCTCCGGGGGCGCTGCGGCAAGGAAGAACCAGGTGTCGAACCGCTTGGACATGCCTTCCGGCGTGATCCAGTGCGCGTAAGGCACGAGTTCGTCCAGCGCCAGCACCATGCCGGTCTCGGCCAGCACGTTCAGGAAGCTGGTCTTGCCTTCGCAGAGCCGGCTCCGATGCGCGAGCTCGATCTCGTGGGCCCGTCCGGCATCCACCAGCTCGCTCGATCCCTTCGGCCGCGCCAGCAGGATGCCGCTCTCCTCGAACGTCTCGCGGATCGCGCCGATGCGGAAGCTGAGCGCGCTCTCGTCGAGCCCCTCGCCCGCGGAATAGAGCGCGTGGTTGGCGATGATCTCCTTGTCGCCCTTGTCGACACTGCCGCCGGGAAACACCAGCGCGCCGGAGGAGAAATCGATCTCGTAATGGCGCACCATCATGAAGATTTCGATTTCGCGCCGCGCGGCGGCATCCCGCAGCAGCAGGATGGTGGAGGCAGGGCGCGGCGTGACGATCTCGGCCATGGCGGCTCTCTCCTCAGAGTCTGACTCAAAAAGCGGTCAGCATTTGGAGGGCGTGGCGAGGCGTCGGGTGAGGAGCCTGACGTGGGCAATGAGAAGCCAGGCGACTTCGGTGGCGGCGGAGCCCTCGAAGTCTCTGGCGAGGCGTCGGCATCTTCCGAACCAGGCGAAGGTGCGTTCGACGACCCAGCGTCGAGGCAAGAGCTGGAAGCCTTTGACCCCGGGCGGGCGCTGAACGATTTCGATGGTCCACGGCCCGCAATGGGAGAGCGCTTCCACGAGCTGTTTTCCGCGATAAACCCGGTCCGCAAAGACGTGACGCAGCTTGGGAAAGCGATCTCGCACGCGCTCCAGCAGGGGGACCGCACCATGGACATCCTGAACATTGGCGGGATGAACGTGGACGGCCAGCAGAAGACCGTTGGTATCGGTGACGATGTGCCGTTTGCGTCCATGAACCCGTTTGCCCGGATCGAAGCCACGCGGTCCGCCGGCTTGTGTCGTCGAAGCACTTTGGCTGTCGATGGCGGCTGCCGTCGGTGTCAGCTTGCGGCCGAGTTTTCGCCGCGCCTGTCGCACCAGAGCCCTGACGATCCTGTGCCACCTGCCGGTATCGCGCCAAGCATAAAAATAGCTCTGGACCGTCGAGTACGGCGGGAACTCGCTTGGCAAAGCCCGCCACTGGCAGCCGGTGGACAAAATGTAGAAGATCGCCTGCACCACCTCGCGCAAATCGACCTGCCGCGGTCGCCCGAGCCGCCGTCGCCGCGGCATCTTCCGGGCAATCAGCGCCCACTCCGCATCGGTCAGATCGCTTGCGTAACGCAGTCCACTACGCTGATACTGAACACGAGTGATTTTGGTCCACGGCATCGTGCCCTCCCTCGAATCTTCGCAAATCCGAAGGAATCACAGCCGACCGAAATCACTCACTCCTTTTTTCAGTCAGGCTCTCAGGACCTCATCCTGAGGAGCGGCCATCGGCCGCGTCTCGAAGGATGATGCGGAAACATCCGGGCCTCATGGTTCGAGACGGCGCTGTGCGCCTCCTCACCATGAGGTGTAAGAATTCAGCCTGCGGCGCTGGACTGCGGCTGCAGGTTGGCGCGGCGGTCGACGCGGGCCACGCGCGACAGGAGGTAATCGACCTCCGCCCTCGCCTGCGGCGTGATCACGGCGCCCGGCTTGCGCTGCGCGCTGGAGGCGATGATGCCGCGCTTCTGCAGCACATATTTGCGCACGGTGAGCCCGACGCCCGGCTGCTGCTCGTAGCGGATCAGCGGCAGATGGGCGTCGAACAGATCATGCGCGGCGTCGCGTTTGCCGGCCTTTGAGAGCTTGACCACGTCGATCAGGAGCTCGGGGAATGCGTAGCCGGTCATCGCGCCGTCGGCGCCGCGCTCCATCTCGAAATCCAGGAACAGGCCGCCATTGCCGACCAGGATGGACAGCGGCCGCAGCGAGCCGTCCTTCTGGAAATTGCGCAGCGTGGTGATCTTCTCCAGGCCGGGCCAATCCTCATGCTTGAGCATCACGCACGATGGGCTGTCCGTCACGATCTTGCGGATCACCGCCGGCGTGAACACCACCGTGAGCGTCAGCGGGTAATCCTGCAGCACCCAGGGAATGTCGTCGCCGATCGCTTCCTGTGCCTGCTTGAAGTAACCGATGATCTGGTCGTCGGTGCGCAGGTGCGGCGGCGGCGCGATCATGACGCCGGCGGCGCCGGCATCCATCGATGCCTTGGCCAGCGATCGCATCGAGGCGAAGCCCGGCGCGGAGACGCCGACGATCACCTGCAGATCCTTGGCGCGCTTGATGAAGCGAAGTGCGACCTGCTCGGCCTCGGCTGCATCCAGCTTCGGCGCCTCGCCCAGGATGCCGAGCACGGTGACGCCGTCGCAGCCGACCTCGGTGTAGAAGTCGCTGAGCCGGTCGATCGAACGCTCGTCGATGCGGCCGCCATCATGGAACGGCGTCGGCGCGATGGCGAAGGTGCCGGCGGCCTGGGCGGTGAGCTTTGTCATTCGTGCCTCTATCCTCTTTCGTCATTCCGGGATCGTCCGAAGGACCAGACCCGGAATCTCGAGGTTCCGGGTTCGCGCTGCGCGCGCCCCGGAACGACTGTGTAACTCAAAACCGCCGCGCACCCATCTTGATCTGCTCCTCGGAGAAGAAGATCTCGTTGGCATGGGCGACGATATCCTCGGCTTTCCAGCCTGTGAACGGCGGCTTCCAGCCTTCCATTTCCATCATCCGCATCTCCCGCACCCCACGCGGGCCGGAGACGCCGAGCACCTTGCCGGTCTGGTCGCCTGACAAATCGCTGACCATGTATAGCACGGCCGGCGCGATGCCGTCCGGGCCAAGCGCGGCACCCGGGTTTTCTTTATAGCGGGGCAGGTCTGCTGTCATGCGGGTCAGCGCGCCCGGGGCCAGCGTCCAGACCCGGATGTTGTATTTGCGGCCCTCGATCGCGAGCACGTTGGAGAAGCCCCAGATGCCGCCCTTGGCCGCGCCATAATTGCTCTGGCCGAAATTGCCGATCAGCCCCGAGGTCGAGGAGGTGTTGACGATGACGCCGCCGCCGTTCTCGCGCATCCAGCGGAAAACCGGCAGCGTGCAGCAGAAGGTGCCTTTGAGATGCACCTTGATCACCCTGTCCCAGTCGGCCTCGCTCGATTTGGCGAAGGTCTGGTCGCGCAGGATACCCGCATTGTTGACGAGGATGTCGGCGCGGCCGAAATTCTTGATGGCATCGTCGAACACCGACTGGCCGCCTTCCAGCGTCGAGATGTCGGCCCCATTGGCGACCGCGCGGCCGCCCTCGGCCTTGATCGCATCCACCACCTGCTGCGCCATCGACTTGTCGGCGCCCGAGCCATCGCGCGGGCCGCCGAGATCGTTGACCACCACCGCCGCGCCCTCGCGTGCGAATAGTCTTGCGTAGGCCTCACCGAGCCCGCCGCCCGCGCCGGTGATCACCGCCACCTTGCCGTCGAGTAATCCCATGGTTGCTTCTCCCGTTTTGTTTTTTCTTCCTCTCCGTCATGGCCGGGCTCGTCCCGGCCATCCACGACTTAGGCGCCATTTGCAACAAAGAACGTGGATGCCCGGGACATCTAGCGCGAAGACGCGCTTCGCGCTTTTGCCCGGGCATGACGAGATAACTCAGAGCGCCTCAACCACGGCCGACTAGCCCAGCACCGTCTTGCCGTTGCGGATCACGGTGACGCCGCGCGATTTCACCTTGGCCTCGAACGAGATCACGTTGCCGTCCTTCCAGAGATCGATCGTCACGGTCTCGCCGGGATAGACCGGCGAAGAGAAGCGCGCGACGTGCTGCTTGAAGGCGGACGGATCGTAATCGGCGTAGGTTTGCAGCACGCCGCGGCAGGTGATGCCGTAGGTGCACATGCCGTGCAGGATCGGCCGCGGGAAGCCCGCTTTCTTCGCGAACTCCGGATCGGAATGCAGCGGGTTGCGGTCGCCGCAGAGGCGGTAGATCAGCGCCTGGTCCGGGCGCGTTGCGATGTCGACGGTCCGGTCGGGCGCGCGCTCGGGCACCTTGTGCGGCTCGGGCTGGCCCTCGGACGGTCCGCCAAAGCCGCCGTCGCCGCGGGCGAAGCGCGAGGCGACCAGCGTGACGAGCTTCTCGCCCTTCTCATCCCTCAGGATGGTCTGGTGGCGGATCACCGCGCCCTTGTCCTTGCCCTTGTCGAACACGTCGAGCACGCTGGAATCAGCGGTGATGTTTGCGGCCGTTGCGAGCGGGTTGTGGAAGCTGATGTCGCGCTCGCCATCGACCACCAGCACGCGGTTGAGGTTCATCTCACCGGGGCCGGCGCCCCAGGCCGCCACTGATGCGAAGGTCGGCACGACCTTCAGCGGACGCGGCGTCAGCGTCGCTTCATTGACGAAAGCGAGTTCGCGCTCGTCCATGGGATCGGCGCCCATGCCGATGCCATAGGCGTAGAGCATCACCTCGCGATCGCCGTAGCTGTACTTCTGGCCGAGATTTTTCAGGGCCATCAGTTGCTCGTAGTTGATCGGCATTTCTCTCGTTCCTCCCGATTCCTTTTCCATCGGCGCTAGTTGCTGCGCCCCCTCCCCTTGTGGGAGAGGGCCGCTCCGCCGCCAGCAACAAGCTCGTTCGGGCGAGGGGTTGCCTCCATGAGCACCTGTGCCTGTGGAGAGAACCCCTCATCCGGCAGCCTGCGGCTGCCACCTTCCCCCACAAGGGGAGAAGGTACTTCTCAGGCCGCCGTGAAGAACGGCAGTGGCGCGCCATCGGTCGGCTTCCACACCACCTTCACCTTCTGGCCGATCCTGATCTTGTCCAGGTCGCAGTCGACGATATTTGTCTGCAGCGACGGGCCTTCCTTCAGCGTGACATAGGCGATCGCGTACGCGCCGGTCGGCGACTTCCGCATCAGGCTGTAGGTATAGACGGTCGCCTCGCCCGAGCTCTCTTCCCACACCGTCTTGTCGGAGAAGCAGAACGGGCAGATCGACCGCGGAAAGTAATGCGGCTCGCCGCAGGCGGTGCAGCGCTTGATCAGGAACTTGCCCTGCTTGGCCGCTTCCCAGAACGGCGCGGTTTCCGGGTTGGTCACCGGCGCATTGTATTTCTTCGCTTCAGTCATCACACGCGCTCCAGAATGCAGGTCGAGGCGGCGTGGCGGACGCCGAGCAGGCCGCCGGTGCCATGCGCGATCGCCAGATCGCAATTCGGCACCTGCACCTTCGGATGCGCTTCGCCGCGGAGTTGCCGGACGGCCTCGAGGATCTTGGTCATGCCGCCGCGGTTGACGGGATGGTTGCTGCAGAGCCCGCCGCCGTCGGTGTTGAACGGCAGTTTGCCGACGCCCGAAATCAGGTTGCCGTCGGCGACGAACTTGCCGCCCTCGCCTTTCTTGCAGAAGCCGAGGTCTTCGAGCTGCATCAGCACGGTGATGGTGAAGCTGTCGTAGATCGAGGCGTATTTGATATCCTTCGGCGTCACGCCCGCTTCCTCGAAGGCGCGCGGACCGGACCACACGCCGGCGGAATACGTCAGATCGAGATCCTTGCCGCCACGCGGGCCCTTCATCGCTTCGCCATGGCCGATCAGGCGCACCAGCGGCTTCTTCAGGCTCTTCGCGATTTCCTCCGTGGTGACGATCATCGCGCCGCCGCCGTCGGTGACGACGCAGCAGTCCATGCGGTGCAGCGGATCTGAAATCATCGGTGAGTTCAGGACGTCCTCGACTGTGACGACCTCCTTCAGCATCGCGTGCGGGTTGTATTGCGCGTGATGGGATGCGGCGACCTTGATCCAGGCGAGTTGCTCGCTGGTGGTGCCGTAATCGTGCATATGGCGCATGGCACACATGCCGTAGGCGTTATGCGTGGTAGCTCCGTAGGCGGATTCGAAATCGGCCTCGGCGCCGGCGGCGCGCGGCGGCATCACGCCGGTGCGCGGCTTGCCGGCGAGCGTCACCAGCGCGATCGAGCATTTGCCGGCAGCAATCGCTTCGGCTGCGTGACCCAGGTGGATCAGGTAGGAACAGCCGCCGGTCTCGGTGGAATCGACGTGCCGCAACTTCTTGGTGTTGAAGCCGAGATAATCGACCATCGGCCAGAGCCCGCCGGGCGCATCGCCGGCGAGGAAATAGCCGTCGATATCGTCCTTGGTGAGCCCCGCATCCTCGATCGCGCCCTTGGCGACCTCGGCATGGAGCTGCGCGGTGGATTTGTCGGGAGCATGCCGGGTGGGATGCTCATAGATGCCGGCAATGTAAGCCTTGCCTTTGATGGTCAACTCGTTCTCCGCTGGCGTTTCTGGTGCGAGCGTTTTTCTGGACCGTCAGGCAGGCCTTGGCAAGCGCGGAAATATTCCGTGCGGCGAGAGGGAGGGCGTAGCCGCCACACGCATCAGACCTCATCCTGAGGAGCCGCGTAGCGGCGTCTCGAAGGATGGCCCTGGGCGACAGCCGGGCCTCATGGTTCGAGACGCGCTACGCGCTCCTCACCATGAGGAGTAAGCAGCGGCGCCGTGGCCCGACGCTACTCCGCTGCCATTTGCCTCGGGGCCGGCGGCGGGTTGGCGAGGTCGGCGGCGAGTTGGGCGTAGCGAGCTTTTGCGTCCTGCACCGCCTTTTCCTTCACCGGGCCGTAGCCGCGGATGCGATCGGGCAGCGAGAGCAACTCGACAGCGGTGTCGACCGTGACCGGCGACAACAGGCCGAGCACGGTCGCGACGTCCTTCTCGTAGCCTGCGATCAAATCGCGCTCGAGCTTGCGGTCGGCGCTATAGCCGAAGAGGTCGAGCGGCGTGCCGCGCAGGAAGCGCAGCCTGGCCAGCACGCGGAAGGCATTCAGCATCCACGGACCGAAGGCGCGCTTCTTCGGGCGGCCCTGGGCGTCGACGCCGCGCGCCAGGATCGGCGGCGCGAGATTAAAGTTGAACTTGAAATCGCCTTCGAACTGCTCGCGGAGCTGGTGCTCGAACCGGCCGTCGGTGTAGAGCCGCGCCACCTCGTACTCGTCCTTGTAGGCGAGCAGCTTGGCATAGTTGATCGCAACCGCCCGCGTCAGCGCTTCGCCATAGCCGCCCTTGGTGGCGGCATCGCGCACCTGATCGACCAGCTTGCGATAGCGTTTTGCCAACCTGCTACTCTGATACGCCGTGAGATGGGCGCTGCGGTGGGCGATGATCTCGTCCAGCGTCATGGCATCCAGCGTCTTCGGCGCGACCGGCTCGTCCTGGTCCTTCATCATCGCGGCCAGCCGCACCGGATCGGCGGCGGCAAGACGGCCGAGCTGGAAGGCCTCCTTGTTCATCTTGATCGAGACGCCGTTGACCTCGATCGCCTGCTCGATCGACGCCGCCGACAGCGGCAACAGGCCCTTCTGATAGGCGTAGCCCATCATCATGATGTTGGTGGCGATGCTGTCGCCAAGCAGGGCTTCGGCCGGCCTGGTGAAATCGAAGAAGGCGGAGTCCTGGCGCAGTGCGTTCTCCAGCACCGAGTTGACCTTGCGAACCTGGAAGTTGAAGTCGCGGTTGAGGATGAAGTCCGCGGTCGGGATCACATGGCTGTTGATGATGCCGGCGGTGCGGCCGGATTCGCACAGCGTGATCGTCTCCTTGGACGCCGCGACCACCTCGTCCGCGGCCAGCACGAGATCGGCGGTGCCGGTGACGATGCGCGAACAGGTAACGTCGGCCGGGTGATCTGATAGCCGGACGTGGCTCAGCACCGCGCCGCCCTTCTGCGCGAGGCCCGACATGTCCAGGATCATGCTGGCCTTGCCTTCGATATGAGCGGCCATGCCGAGCAGCGCGCCGATCGTCAGCACGCCGGTGCCGCCGACGCCGCCGACCGCGATGTTATAGGGCCGATCGAGTGACGGCCGCACGGTGGGCTCCGGCAGGTCACCAATGGCGCCGAGATCCGGCGGCGCGCGGCGGCGCAGCTTGCCGCCATCGACGGTAACGAAGGACGGGCAGAAGCCCTTCACGCACGAATAGTCCTTGTTGCAGGTCGACTGGTTGATGGTGCGCTTGCGGCCGAACTCGGTCTCCAGCGGCTCGACCGAGATGCAGTTCGACTGCACCGAGCAGTCGCCGCAGCCCTCGCAGACGGCGGGGTTGATCAGCACGCGGCGCTGCGGGTCCTCCATCAGGCCGCGCTTGCGGCGGCGGCGTTTTTCAGCGGCACAAGTCTGCACGAACACGATCGCGGACGTGCCCTTGAACTCGCGGCACGCCTTCATGACGTTCTCAAGCTCGTCGCGATGGGCGAGCTTCACGCCGGGCGCGATGGTGCCGGCCGGATAGGCGTCGGGATTCTCGGAGACGAGGTAGATCTCGCGAATGCCTTCGGCGTGGAGCTGGAAGGTGATCTGCTGCGGCGACAGATCGCCGTCGTGACGCTGGCCGCCGGTCATCGCGACCGCGTCGTTGTAGAGGATCTTGTAGGTGATGTTGGCCTTGGAAGCGACGGCCTGCCGGATCGCCAGAATGCCGGAATGGAAATAGGTGCCGTCGCCGAGATTGGCGAAGATGTGGTTCTCGTTGGTGAACGGCGCGATGCCGACCCACGGCACGCCCTCCCCGCCCATATGCGTGAAGGTCTCGGTGTTGCGGTTCATCCACAGCGCCATGAAGTGGCAGCCGATGCCGGCCATCGCGCGGCTGCCTTCCGGCACCTTGGTCGAGGTGTTGTGCGGGCAGCCCGAGCAGAAATACGGGACGCGGGCGATCGGGGATGTCGCCTGCATTTGCGTCGCCTGGCGGCCGTTGAACCAATCGGCCTTGGCGCGCAGCATCTCGGCGATCTCAGGGTTGAGATTGAGCCGAAGCAGGCGCTCGGTCAGCGAGCTCGCGAGCGAGGCGACGCTGAGCTCGGCAGCGAAAGTAAGGAAGCGCTTCTCGTGCTCGTCCATCTTGCCGACGATGCGCGGGCGGACGTCGTCGCGCCAGTTGAAGAGTTCCTGCTTGACCTGGTTCTCGACGATCTCGCGCCGTTCCTCGACGATGAAGATCTCCTCCAGGCCGACGGCAAAGTTGCGCACGCCTTCCGGCTCCAGCGGCCAGGGCATGCCGATCTTGTAGAGGCGGATGCCGATCTTGGCGGCGATCTCCTCCGTGATGCCGAGTTCGCGCAGCGCCTGGCGGATATCCTCGTAGCTCTTGCCTGAGGCCATGATGCCGTAGCGCGCGTTCGGCGAATCCATGGTGATGCGGTTGACCTTGTTGGCGCGGGCAAAAGCGATCGCCGCATAGCCCTTGTAGTCCTGCAGGCGCCGGTCCTGCTCGAAGCGGTCGTCGGGCCAGCGGATGTTCAGGCCATCAGGCGGCAGTTCGAAATCGGTCGGGATCACGAATGGCGTCATCTCGTCGCTGAGGTCGATCTCGGCCGTGGTCTCAACCGTCTCCGTGATCACCTTCATGCCGACCCAGCAGCCGGAGTAACGCGACATCGCGATGCCGAGCAGACCCATCTCGATCATCTCGTGGATGCTGGACGGATAGAGATAGGGCATCAGCGCCGAGATGAAGGCGTGGTCGGACTGGTGCGGCACAGTGGAGGATTTGGCGCCATGGTCGTCGCCGGCCAGACACAGCACGCCGCCATGCTTGGCGGAGCCCGCCGCATTGCCGTGGCGGAACACGTCGCCGCAACGGTCGACGCCTGGGCCCTTGCCGTACCAGATGCCAACCACGCCGTCGTAGTTGGCGCCGGGCGAGAGGTGGAGCTGCTGCGAGCCCCAGACCGCCGTGGCAGCCAAGTCCTCGTTCACGCCAGGCTGGAACTTGATGTTGTACTGCTCAAGATGGTGCTTCGCCGCAAAGAGCTGCTGGTCGTAACCGCCAAGCGGCGAGCCGCGATAGCCGGAGATGAAGCCCGCGGTGTTGAGGCCGGCTGCACGGTCGCGGCGGATCTGCGCCATCGGCAGACGGACCAGGGCCTGGATGCCGGTCAGAAAGATATGGCCGGTGCCCTGAGTATACTTCTGGTCGAGACTGATCGGACCTTGGTTGATTCCCATCTAAGCCCTCGTAATCCTTGGTCGCAGCGACTGATTTTAGCTAGTCATCCAAGCGCCTTAGAACCAGTCTATGTCGGTTTTCAAAGGCCGCGCAGCACAATTCTGTGCTGAAACAGCTCGCTTTCGAAGTTCGCAATTTCGTGCCTGGAATGACCGGGTTTGTTTTCGCTTCGTGCGCCGGAGGGGTGTTGCGCGAAACGCCGTAAGGTACCCGGAAGGCCGACAGCAGGTGGGCGGATGCAGGCATGGCGTCAAACGGCCGGCGCGATTCTCGCTCAAGTGTTTTTGTGCAGTGCATTCTTCTTCGACGAAGACGTGCAGCACGCAGGGACCGGGAACGTCAGGGAGCGCTCGCGAGTTGTAACTTAGGCTAACGGAGGAACCCCAATGGCATACCAACCGAATGACCCTGACCGCAGCAATATGACCGAGGACGAGATCCGCCATCAGGCGCGTCTCAACAATCTGGACAATGAGTTGCAGCCGGATCCGGAGCTTGCCGAGGGCCCGGCCAGTGGTGCGAAGATCGCGATGTTCGCGATTGCGATCGCGGTGGTGCTTGGCGCAGTGTTCTATGGCCTGAACAACACGTCCGTTAACAATGCCGGCACGACGCCGCCATCGCAGAGCGCGCAGAACCAGCCGGCCAACCCCGCATCTCCATCGACCACGCCGAAGGCCAACACCGAACCCGGCACGACGACGGGCGCGGCGACTAACCGCCCGACACCACCGCAGTCGAATCCGACCGGCCAGGAGATCGACCGTTCGGCCAAGCCGGACAGCAATAAGTAAGAGGTATCGACACTCTCGAGGCACGGCGGGCATCGATCCGCCCGCCGTGTTTCTTGTGAGAACTGCTACTTGAACATCTTGTTGAGCTCGCCGCCGGGATAGCCGTGGGCGAGTTCGGTGAAGGTCCCCTGCTCCGCCATCTCGCGTGCGGCTTTCATGAAGCCGGCCCAGGCGTTGCGCGCCAGCGATCCGCCGACGCTGATGCGGCGCACGCCGAGATCGGTCGCTTCCTGCAGCGACAGGCCGGAGGCGCCGATCAGGAGATTGACGGGCTTGGGATGCACCGCCTTCACGACCGCCGCGATCTCGTCCCTCGTCTTGATGCCGGGCGCATAGAGGCAATCGGCGCCGGCGGCGGAATAGGCTTGCAGCCGCTCAATGACGAGATTGAGATCGTTCCGTCCCCACAGGAAGGCCTCGCAGCGGCCGGTGAGCAGGACGCCGCTATCCTCGGCGTCGATCGCCTTGCGCGCGGCCTTGATGCGTTCGACCGCCAGGCTGGAGTCGTACAGCGGCTTTGCCGCATCGCCGGTCGAGTCCTCGATCGAGAGTCCCGCAACCCCTGTCCTGACGCCGCGGGCAACGTTGGTTGCAACGTTGTCCGGCTCTACGGCAAAGCCGCCTTCGAAATCGGCGTTGACGGGCAGATCGACGGCGGCGCAAAGCGCCGTCAGATGGCCCACGACATCATCGACCGTGACGCGGTTGTCTGCCTTGCCGATGGTCCAGGCAAAGCCGGCGCTGGTGGAGGCGAGCGCCTTGAAACCGAGTTGCTGCAGTGCGCGGGCGCTGCCGACGTCAAAGGGATTGGGCAGGATGAAGCAGCCGCTCTCATGCAGCTTCCTGAACGCAGCGCGCTTCTCGGCAATCGTGACCGGCATGTTTGCTCTCCTTTCGATGATTGGTATTGCGAGCTAGTGCGGCTCATGAACGGCACGGCTGTCCCTGGGCGCCTGCGCGCGATCGTTCATGCCGTAGTCGCGGATCACACTGGCGATCCGGATCCGGTAGTCCTCAAATATGACCGCGCGGCCCTTCGCCTGAGACCTGCGATGTTCCACCACATTGCGCCAGGCCTCGACGGCGGCTTCATTGCGGAAGAACGATATCGACAGGAACTTTCCCTTCTCGGTCAGGCTCTCGAAGCGCTCCACGGAAATGAAGCCGTCAATGCTCTCCAGGATCGGCCGCAACTCGGCGGCAAGATCGAAATATTGCTGCCGAAGTTCGGGCTTCGGCCAGACCTCGAAGATCACGGCAATCATCGGCACCTCCCTCGTTCCGGAAGGCGACAGTCTACAACGTAACCGGCCGCAAAAAAGTCCGCTCTTCGGCCAGGATGAATTTCTGTTCCTCGGCGAAGTTGAAATTGGCCATGCCTTCGGCGTCCTCGCGCAGCCGTGCGCGATAGGCCTCGTAGGCGGCAAGGCTTTCGAACGAGATCAGCGCAAAGGCGATGTTGTTGGTGCCCTCATGCGGCATGAAGTAGCCGATCAGATCGCCCCCGCATTTGGGAATGATGGTGAGCCAGCGCCTGGAATATTCCTCGAACTGCGCGCGTTTGAAGGGATCGAGCTCGTAGCGGATGAACGCGGTGATGGTCATGGGTTGCTCCCACAGCTTGCGTCGTTGCGGGCGAAGGCGGAAGCATCCGTCCGCGCACGCGGAATGATGGACCGCCTCGTCGCCACCGGTGCGACACCTCGCACCGGTGCGACACTTCGATCAGGTTGCGCGAATGATAACGCCTTGCTCGACGCTAATGCTTCGGCTAAGATCGAAGTATGAAAGCTGGTCCTGACATCGCCATGGTCGCGTCGCTGGTCGGCGACCCTGCGCGCGCCAACATGCTCACCGCGCTGTTGAGCGGCCGGGCACTTACCGCGAGCGAGCTTGCGCAGGAAGCTGGCATTACGCCGCAGACCGCGAGCTCGCATCTGTCCAAGCTCGAAACTGGCGGGCTGATCGAGCCGGAAAAGCAGGGCCGCCACCGCTATTACCGCCTCACCGGCACCGACGTCGCAGGCGTGCTGGAGGGGCTTGCGGGGCTTGCCGCGCGCGCCGGCCACATGCGCGTGCGCACCGGGCCGAAGGACCCCGCGCTCCGCCGCGCGCGGATCTGCTACGATCACCTCGCGGGCGACCTCGGCGTTCAGATGCTCGACAGCATGAAGAAGCAGCGGCTGATCCGGCAGAGCAAGGACGCGATGGAGCTGACCGGCGAAGGCAAGCGCTTCATCGCGAAGGCGCTGCAGATCGACGCCGACGCGCTACTCCATCCTCGCCGCCCCGTATGCAAGGCGTGCCTCGATTGGAGCGAGCGGCGGCATCATCTGGCGGGCACGCTGGGCGCTGCGATCATGGAGCGCTTCACCGAGTTGAAATGGGCGGCGCGCGACACGACGCCGGGCAGCCGCGTGGTGAATTTTTCGCGGAACGGCGAAAAGCGATTTGCTGCGCTATTCGGGACTGGCGAATAGCGGCACGCGAGCGCAGCGAAGAACTGGCGCCGTCATTGCTTCGTCATTTGCACCGGCAAATGCTGCAGAACGCTAACTTGGTAGCAGGTTTCTTTGCTCCACGGTAAGAAGTAACCGCTCCGTTCACATCGCATTCAGCCCTGGAAACTATGCTCCGCGACAAGTGATGCGGCGTCTGCGACACTCCAGCGCGGCGAATCACTGTCGCATTCGAGTGCGGCGAGAACTCAATGGGAGAAAAAGAATGAAGTATGTTCTGGCGGCGGCTGTCGTTGCGGCTGGCATGGTCGCGAGCTTCAGCTCCGCAAACGCGGCGGGCGGTTGCGGCCCCGGCTTTCACCGTGGTCCGTATGGCGGTTGCCGACCCAACCGCGCCGTCTACGTGCGGCCTGCACCGAGAATGGTGGTGGCGCCTCGCGTCTGCCCCCGCGGCTTCATTTGGCGCCATGGCCGTTGCCGGCCTTTCTAAACTTGTCGTTAAAGCGTAGAGCGTTTTCGAGCGAAGTGGACTCCGGTTCGCATAGCAATCAAGTTTACGCAGATTGCGTAGACTTATCTGCGCAGAAAACGCGTCAAAACTAGAATCTAGAGCTTCGGATCTGATTCCATCAGAGCCGAAGCTCTAGTCGAACAAAGCTCGGCCAATCAGATGGCCGAGCAGAGCGCGCTAAACTTTAGTGGCCAAACGATAGTGGGCAGGGACTGCGGCTCGCGGTCCCTGCCCTTTTTCGATTAGTGGGCCTGCTAGACTAGATTGGCCTCACCAGCGACGCCCGTGCCGACGGTGCCAGTGGCGATGGCGATGGCGCCAGCCCCGGTGAGGATGCCAGTGGCGACGATGTCCATGACCTCCATGCCCATGACCGCGATGCCCGTGACCGCGATGCCCGTGACCGCGATGCCCGTGACTGCCATGCCATTGCACCTGTTCGGGCTTGAGCTTTTCAACTTCATCGCCGGTGGAAACCGCAGGATGGGCATCCGGGCTGGAAGGCCGCCGCGCGTCTTCGCTTAGTGGCATCATCGCCGCGGCTTGCGCGGTTGCAGCAAAGGTTGCCACACCTGCGGCAGCGCCCAATGCAATCTTCAAAAAGTGGCGGCGTTCCATGAACATTGTCCTTTTCTTGCTCAGCATGTGATGCTCGAACAGTGTCGCCGCCGTGAGATGAATGCCCGCTGAACTTTGCGCGTGCGCTGGGCGCGACAAAAAGCGCCGCGGCAATCGCGCGCGCCTCTGCATCCGCGGACTCGCCACGATCTTTTTTTGCCGGCACGATGCGACCAAAATGGACGCTCGGCGTTAACCGGGTCAGCTCCAATTCCGAAGGAGAACGCCATGGCGGCAAAGGCGCGACCGACTCCAGACGGGTTTCACACCGTGACGCCTTATCTTATCGTGGAGGGTGCCGAGAAGATCATCAGCTTCCTGGAGCAGGCGCTGGGTGCCCGAAAGCACCACGAGCCGACCCCGCGGCCCGATGGCACGATCATGCACGCGACGCTCAGGATCGGCGATTCCATGGTGATGATTGCCGATGCCTGCGAGCACGCCAAGGCCATGCCCGCCATGCTCTATCTCTACGTGCCCGACGTCGACACCGCCTACCGCTGCGCCATCGAGGCCGGCGCGACCTCGATCATGGAGCCGGCGGACCAATTCTACGGCGACCGCACCGGCGGGGTGAAGGATGTCGCCGGCAATAGCTGGTTCTTCGGCACACACATCGAGGACGTCGCACCCGACGAACTGAAGAAGCGCGCGACGGAGATGTTCAAGAACCAGGGCAAGGCGGCGTAGGCGCGACGCGGCGATCAGGCCGCAATCTCCTCCGCCAACACCAGCACCTCACGCGTGCGCGTGACGTCAGGCCAATCGCGATTGAAGTCGGCAATCAGCCGTTTCATCTCCTCGCCGTTGACCGCGCGCTCGAGTGAGGTCTGATCGGCAAACTGATAGGTCGCCAAATGCTGCGACGGATCCGTCGCGCTCCAATACCGCCACGCCTTCTGCGCCTGGAACGATTTCAGCGCATCCGGCAAATGCTCGCGCGAATACCAGGCATCGAACGCGGCACGTTTCGCGGGGTCGGTGACGGTGGCACGGACGATGAAGAGAGTGGTGGGCATGTGATCCTCCGGCGGGTATTCGCTCCAAGGATAGCTCGTTATTGTGCCGACGACACCTGTTCACAAGTCAGCGCATCACATCAGTTTCTTGGGCGCATCACCGACCGGCCGAAGATGGATCCTGCCGATCAGTTGCAAGCGGCGCGCCTCGGCGGCGGAGATGGCGCTGTCGGTCTGTCGCAATGTGCTGACATTCGATCCCAACGACACGATCCCGCCCAGCACCATGGCGATCGATCCAAGTGCTGCGACCTGACCTAATCCAAACAGGCCGACGAGTGCGATAAGCAGCAATGTGATACCGCCGGCAATCGCTGCCTTGGAAGCCCGAATGAACTTCCGACATCGTTCGGCGCTCTCGGCAAGCTCCTCGATCCGCGCTTCGATCTCTGAAATCTCGTCTTCTGGATCGACTTCGGTCATGGGTTCAAGATCGAGGGGGTTGGTCGCGAACCGACTATAACCCTAGGGCAGACCAACCACTGCCCAATCCACCGAAGTTCTCTTCAAGAAAGACGGCGTGTTGCGCTTCGCTCAGCTGTCTTACCTTGTCTATGGCCGCCGCACCGTTGCCCCTAGCCCGTTATCCTCATACAGTCCGATTTTCAACCCAAAAACTGCCCCCTTCGATTGCCGCCGAGCTCGATTCCGAGCAAACTGCCTCGCCACGCGCTCAAGTAGACGAATTCACAGCGTCCTCTCACCTAATCTCGTGCAACGATCAAGCGATGAAGACTTGGCCTCGAAAACGGCAGACGTTAACTTTCTCGGCTGAAATCAACGGCGACAACTGCCAATGCGAATTCTGCAAGAGAAACAAATCATTTGAAGCGCCATCCGAACTTCTGGATGCATTCTTAGATGGATCAGTACTTCTGTTCGCTGGCGCTGGCATCAGCACCGAAGCGCCGGGCGTGATGCCGAACACCCTATATAGCGAAATTAACTACATCCTTGGCGGCACCACACATGACCGTGCCTTTCCTGATTTGATGGAGGACTTTTGCTCATCACCATCAGGAAAAATTGGACTGATCCAGAAGATCAAGGAGCATTTTGATTACGCCTATTCACACGGTCAAATCTATCGCAACGCGACACGGTTTCATCGAGAGTTAGCTACATTCTTTCCACTAGACACTGTGGTAACCACCAATTGGGATGACTACTTCGAACAACATTGCGCGGCCACCCCATTTATCGAGGACCGCGATCTTGGACTTTGGGCAGCAGCCGAACGGAAGGTAATCAAGATTCACGGATCCATATCGAATTTCGGATCAATCGTTGCCACGCGCTCGGACTATAAAGCCTGTGAGACCCGTTTACAGATCGGATTGTTGGGAGCTCACCTTAAGTCGCTACTGGCCACACGCAACGTAGTCTTCATCGGCTATTCGCTAAGAGATGATGATTTCCTCCAAATTTACGGAGGTGTTCTCGACGCGCTACGCGATTTTCGCAGACAGGCGTACTTTGTTGCCCCCAACATCTCAGCTTCCGATCGGCAGAGATTGAGCGAGCTAAACTTAAACCTCATCGAAACAGACGGGACATTTTTCGTTGAGCAGATCAAGGCACACGCCACAACGAAGATTTGTCTCTGTTCGGACGTTATGTATGAAGAGGTCGAGGGCATCCTCGCACTAACGAGAAGAGCACATAGCTGGCTTCATGACACTTATAATGCAATCAAGTACCCTCAGATACTATTTTGCTCCTGGTACCAGGATGGCATGCTCCATGCCTTAGAGAGAATTCTGCGCCTTCGTAAGACTGGAATCTATTCAGACCGCCATCGCCTCATTGGCTCGTTCCGTTCGTACCATGCATATGCGGAGCAGTATCGCAAAATTCGCAACTACTCCGATTCAGCATACTGTTACGGCTATGCAAATGCATACCTATACGCATCGCTGGATGACAAGGAGCGAAGCGAACTTACTCCACCAATTTTCTTTTACTTTGATTGCGAGATTGAAACGGCGGCAAAATACAAGCGGGCATTGAAACGCCTGCCTGAACTTCACAAGTCAGCGTTCAAATACGCGCAGCGAATCGCGGCTAGGCATCCCCATCTCGAAACTCATGTTCTCGACCATAAAGACCAACTTGATCTAAGCCAGATATATCCATTCAATAAGCTCGACAGCGCCGATTGAAGCCTCATAACGGCAGATTGTCGTGCTTCTTCACGGGGATCTCGACCTTCTTGTCCTTGAGCATCGCGAGCGCCCGTGCGATCCGGCGCCGCGTCGAATGCGGCATGATGACATCGTCGATGTAGCCGCGCTCGGCGGCGATGAAGGGGGAGAGGAAGCGGTCTTCGTATTCCTTGGTGCGCGCGGCGATCTTGTCGGGGTCGCCGATGTCGGAGCGGAAGATGATCTCGACCGCGCCCTTGGCCCCCATCACCGCGATCTGCGCCGTCGGCCAGGCATAGTTCATGTCGGCGCCGATCTCCTTCGAGGCCATGACGTCGAAGGCGCCGCCATAGGCCTTGCGGGTGATGATGGTGACGAGCGGCACCGTGCATTGCGAGTAGGCGAACAGCAGTTTTGCGCCGTGCTTGATCAGGCCGCCATATTCCTGCGCGGTGCCGGGCAGGAAGCCGGGCACGTCGACGAAGGTGACGATCGGGATGTTGAAGGCATCACAGAAGCGGACGAAGCGCGCGGCCTTGCGCGAGGCGTCGCTGTCGAGCACGCCGGCGAGCACCATCGGCTGGTTGGCGACGAAGCCCACGGTGCGGCCGGCGATGCGGCCGAAGCCGGTGACGATGTTCTTGGCGAAGGTCTCGGAGATCTCGAAGAAGTCGCCCTCGTCCACGACCTTCAGGATCAATTCCTTGATGTCATAGGGCTTGTTCGGATTGTCGGGGATCAGCGTATCCAGGGACAGGTCGACCCGGCCGATATCGTCGAAGCTTGGCCATTCGGGCACGCCGTCGGTGTTGTTCGACGGCAGGAAGTCGATCAGCCGGCGCATCTGCAATAGCGCGTCGACGTCGTTCTCGAACGCGCCGTCGGCGATCGAGGAGCGCGTCGCGTGCACCGAGGCGCCGCCGAGTTCCTCCGCCGTCACCACCTCGTTGGTCACGGTCTTCACCACGTCGGGGCCGGTCACGAACATGTAGCTGGTGTTCTTCACCATGAAGATGAAATCGGTCATCGCCGGCGAATAGACGTCGCCGCCGGCGCACGGGCCCATGATGACGGAGATCTGCGGGATCACGCCGGAGGCGACGACGTTGCGGCGGAACACGTAGGAATAGCCGGCCAGCGCGGCGACGCCTTCCTGGATGCGGGCGCCGCCGGCGTCATAGAGGCCGATGATCGGCGCCCTCGCCTTCATCGCCATGTCCTGGAGTTTTGTAATTTTCAGCGCGTGTGTCTCCGACAGCGAGCCGCCGAACACGGTGAAATCCTTGGCGAAGACGAAGGTCCTGCGGCCGTTGACGGTGCCCCAGCCGGTGACGACGCCGTCGCCGGGAACCTTGGTCTTCTCCATGCCGAACTCGATCGAGCGGTGCTCGACGAACATGTCGAATTCCTCGAACGATCCCTTGTCGAGCAGCAGCTCGATGCGCTCCCGTGCGGTCAGCTTGCCGCGGGCATGCTGCGCCTCGATGCGCTTCTCCCCGCCGCCCAGCTTTGCGCCGGCGCGCCGCTCTTCGAGGGTGTCGAGGATATCTTTCATTTGCTTCCGCCCGCATTAGCTAGTGATTGGGTGCTGGAACCCGCGCGGGGTTCTAACACGGCATTTTCTGAACCGGAAACCACCTTCTTGCCCCGAATCCCGGGCACCGGCGGTATCTGATCAGCGCAAATTGGGGGAGAAAGACCATGGATAACACGACAGCTGAGGCCGGCTCGGTCACGGGCGGCGTTCGCCTATTGCTCAGGCTGGAAGGCCTGACGCTGTTTGTGGGCATGACGGTGCTGTACGGGGTCTGGGGCGGCTCGTGGTGGGTCTACGCGATCCTGTTCCTGGCACCCGATTTGAGCTTCGCCGGCTATGCATTCGGCCCCAAGGAGGGCGCGGTCATCTACAATGCCGCCCACAGCTACATGGCGCCCGTGGCCCTGATGACCGTTGGCTTTGCCACCGCCGAGCCGCTGGTGCTCTCGATCGCAATGATCTGGCTCGCCCATATCGGCATCGACCGCGCGCTCGGCTACGGACTGAAATATCAGGCGGGATTCGGCTTCACTCACATGGGACGGATCGGAAAGGCGAAGTCACCTCAGACCTGATCATTTGGCGGCCGGGACGATCCCGGTTGTTCACCGCCCTCGTTCGCCGCCGCTCCATCACTCCCCCACCTTGAAAGGCTCCTCCTTGCCAGGCGGCACGGTCTCCTCCGCCATGGCAAGCATCATCGCGACCATGACATAGTTGCCGGCGACCGCGGTCAAATCCACGATCTGCTGATCGTTGAACACCTTCTTCGTCCGCGCATAGGTTTCGTCGGATACCTTCTTGGTGGTGGTGAGCTCAGTGACGAAGTCATAGACCGCGGCCTCATCCTCGGCCATGTGCGACGGTCGCTTGTTGGCTTTCAGCTCGGCAATGATATCGGGTGACAGGCCGGCCTTGGCCGCGAGCGGTGCATGCGCGAACCATTCGACCTGCGAGCGCCATTGCCGGCCGATGATCAGGATTGCAAATTCATTGAGCTTGGTCGGGACCGAGGTCTGCCAGCGCAAATAATAGAACAGGTCGAACAGCCGCTGGCCGAGCACGGGGCTGCGGATCATCGGGTTGTAGGGGCCGCCGATGCCGACGCTCGAGACCTTCATAATCTGCTCGCCGAGCGGACGCTGCTTTTCGTCAAGCTGGTCCATGGTGAGCTGCGGAAAGCGCGGCTCCTTGCTGGTCGCCGGCGCGGCAAACATCGTGGCCGCGAACCAGCCGCCGGCGGCGGCAAGTGTGAGCGACGAGAGCCAGACTGAAGCAGAATGCATGGTTTCCTCCGTACGATTTTTCGTTGTACGGAGATGCTAGTCTGGCATTGATTTGCGCACCAGCCGGTGCGGGCGCGCATCAGCCATCAATACGCCACGATATCTGCAAGGCATTGCTGCGTCACGGTCATGCGGGCGGCGATGTGGCTCTCGTTCTTGCAGTCCATGTTCATCGCGAACACGGTGACGGAGGACCCCTTCTCGACCCAGCCGACCAGCCAGCCGAGCGAAGGCTTGCCGACCTCGGCGCCGACGAGGCCGCTCTTGGCGCGGATGGTGGCATCTCCCACCTTCGTCACCGGCAGGATGTCGCGCGTCAATTCCTGGGCGCGCTTGGAGACCGGCAACGTGCCGCGCCGCAGCCGGTCCACGAAATCGATCTGCTGCACCGGATCGATGCGCAGGTTTCCCGTCAGCCAGAACTGGTCGATGCCGCCGCCGATGTCTTGGTTGCCGTATTCGAGCAGATCGAGATATTTCTTCATCCGCTCTTCGCCGATGCGCCGCGCGATCTCCTGATAGACCGGCACGGCGGAAACGGCGATCGCCGAGCGCAGCGTATGGTCCTTGTTCCAGGCCTCGATGCTGCGCGTCACGCCATCCCACTTGAACACGTCCTTGTCGGGATCCTCGACCACGCCGGTGTCCAGCGCGATGATCGAGTTCGGGATCTTGAAGGTCGAGGCCGGCAATTTGCCCTCGCTCGACCTCCGCTTGTCGCTGGCGATGATCAGGTAGTCGTCGACCTTGTAGGCGACGAAGGTCCCCTCGGTGCCGAGCTCGAAGAAGCGCCGCGCCAGGCTGTCGCGAAACTCGTTGCGCTGGTAGGACACGTTGGCAAAGCTGCGGGTCGGCAAAACGGACGCGGCGGTGAGGAGACCGAGCGCTTGGCGGCGATTGATCACGGCTGAACCTGATGGCTTGAGGAGCAGGCCATGATGGATGCCATCGTGATGAAACGATGGCAAGAACCTTACCGGCCGCGGCCCGAGAGGCGCAGCACGAACACCAGCACTTCAGCTACCGCCTTGTAGAGCTCGACGGGGATCTCGTCGCCGAGCTCGACATTGGAAAGTGCGCCCGCCAGGACCTCGTTCTCCTCGATCGGGATGTCGTGTGCTTTCGCAAGCTCGATGATCTTGGCGCCAATCGCCCCCCTGCCCTTGGCAACCACCGTCGGCGCACCGCCGTGGTCGTAATGCAGGGCGACCGCGAGCTGGCTCTTGGTCTCGACGGTCATAGCGCGCGGTCCAGGAAATGGCCGGCGCGAGCCGGTGCTGCCTGCGGCGGCGCGCCGTCCTGGATCACGATGTCGCCAGGCAGAAGCTCGGCCCGGCCCAGCGCCTGGCTCAACTGCGGCGCGCTGGCGCGAAGCTGCGCGGCGGTCGCCGGGCGTTCCGCCCACATCCGCACCGAAGTCTTGTCGCCGATCAGCGAGATCAGCGCGTGGATCGGGCCCGCCGGTTCGACATCGAGCGAGAAACGCGCCCGCCAGATGCGCTTGGCGGCCTCGGCCTCAACACCGCCGCCGCCGTCGCGGGAAATCTCGAACTGGGCCATCGCCGTGCCCTGTGGCGTCGCAAACGGGATTTCGAACTGCCAGCGCGGCGACGAGGTATCGATCTGCTGATGCGCGGGATCGATGCGGTCCGGCAGGGACGCCACCTGCAGCAGCGTCTGCCGCGCCAACGCGGCATCAGTGTCGCCAAGCAGATGATGAGCGACGGCGGCGAGCGGCATATCCGGCGCCACGGATGGCGAGGCGACGGGCTGGGCGGTCGGCAGCGCGCCGCGGAACGGCGGTGGCGGCGTGTTGGTGTGAACGGTGACATCGGTCGCGATGTCAGTGAGACGCGCGGAATTGCCGAGTTCCTGCAGCAGATTCAGCGTCGCACCGGCGGAGGGGCCCGCATTCGATGGGCCTCGGCCGAGGCTGCCCGGCATCACCAGGTCCTCAGCGACCGGAAGGCGCGCCTGCGGCAGCAGGATTTCCTCGACCTCGATATCGGGTGGCACGAGATTTTGGGTGAGTACGGGATGAGCCGCGGCCTGTCCCTGGGCGGTGGCGGCCGATGGCGCCGGATTCGCCGTGCCGAGCGACGACTGCAGGGTCTGCCGCAGCACGATCAGCGCGGCCTTCAGATCGGGGGCGCCCGCGGCCGACGACGCGGTGCCGGCGGCCAGCGACGCCTCGAAGAACAGGCCGGAGCGCTCGAACGCATTCTTGATATCGCCGCCGCCAAGGTTCTGGTCGAGCCGGGTCTGCTGCGTCAGCGCCTGCGCAATCGCCTGCTGCAGCCTTGGCGGAAGGTTACCCGCGGCGGCCAGTGCACCGAGATTGGCAAACAGCGGCGCCAGGCTCTGCTGCACCGTCGCTGCATTTTGCGCGGCGTTGGCGACGGCCGCGCGCTCTACCGGCGTGAGCACGTTCCTGGACTGGGTCGTGGTCGAGGGATTGGCGGCGGCGAGCTGCGCGTCGGGCGATAGCGTCACCGCATCGTCGGCGACGGCATCGCCCTGCCCGAGCATCGCAAGACGGATCCCGTCTTTGGTCTGGGACACTGCGAGCTGCAGCGCCTGACCTTCCTTCAAGGGAACTTCCGAGAGCACGTCGATCGACAGGCTCGAGATCGCGATCCGCACCAGGTCGGCGGAGAGCACTTTCAGCACCTGCGCATTGATCACGCTTCCCGGCTGCAGAACGAGATCGGGCGCGACGCTGCCCACCTCCTTGGCGGAAAGCACCGGCAGCACGGGATTGATGGTCAACGCCATGTCGGAGGGTCTCGGCTGGAAAGGCTAGAGCCTACCGACGCGCCGTAAACCTCCCGTTAACTTAGCAGGTGGCGGTTGCGGTAAAGGACCTCAGTTCAGCGTCTTCAGGATGCTGGCGGCCGCATTGAAATCGACCAGCCGTGCGGCGCGGCGCGCGGCGACCTCCTCGTCCACGCCCCATTGCTCGGTGTTCCAGTCCTCGTCGACATGGGCGGCGGCCCAGATCTGGGCGGGGCCCCTAAAACCATGGGTGAGGGCCAGCGCAAGCAATGCCGATCCGGTGAGCGTCGTCACCACATGCAACGCCGCCACCGACCATGGATCGCTCGGAAACGCCTCGCGCGCGGCTTTGATCGCGCTTTCCGGCTGGGCGACGTGCACGATGCCCTCCGCGAGGATGAAATGCGCGCCGAGCGTATCTGCGGCCCAGAACAGGATCGGGTCCCAATGCTCGGCCTCACGGGCGACCAGCGCCTCCGGATGGCCGGCGCGATAGAACAACAGATCCGACCCGAGATATTTTGCGACGTCGTCCGCGACCACGTCGACGCGATCGACCACGCCTTCGATGACGCTGTTGGCAAAGCGCGTCAGCGGCATGGTCAGCGGATCGATCGTCTCTCCTTGCGCGTTCCACTCGGCAGCGACGGCGTCCGCGATTGCGCGCGCGGGCGCCGTCACCTTCTTTCCCGATGGCGTACGGATCGGCCGGCCGTCGAGCGTCACGGCAAAGCCGCCCTCGTCTTCTGCGACATCGGCGCCTTTATAGAAGCGCTTGCGCTGCGGCGCGCGCACGTTGCGGCGCGCTGCCTCCTGCGGATCCAGCGGGGATTGTCCCGCCTCTTCATCGAACAATTCGCGCATGCAAGCTTCCGTTGGGCTTCGTCTGCTAGCAGGATAAGGCAGGCGCCGCTGCAAATAAAGCTGGCCAGATCAGCCGTCAGTCACGGGCGGCGCAACTGCGCGAATAGGTGGCGCGATCAGCAGGATTCAGGCCAGCAGCCGCGCCCTCGTCGAGGCAGCCTCTGACACGGTCGCTGAACGATCTGCGGGCCGACGCGCGGGGACCTGGCAGTGGCTGCAACTGAGCTTCTGGTTCGCCGCGCATCATCGGCGTCGTCGGCGCCACAATCTTTGGGGGCGGCGGCGGCGAGGGAGGCGGCGGAAGCAGGTTCGGGTTACTGCCAGGCGCAATGAACTGTGCTGACGCAGGGGGCGCTGCGAGCAGCAAGGCAAGCGCGAGCAAGAGCGCAGAATGCTTCATACAGCATATGTTGGAACGCCACGGCGAAACCGCAAATAAATTATTCTTCCGGCGCGTTCTCGATCGGGTCGAACCGGCTGGTGTCAAGCCCCAGCAGGTTCCAGGATTGCTGCATATGCGGCGGCAGCGGCGCGCTAACGTCGATGACTCCGCCGCGCGGATGCGGAATCACGATGCGCCGCGCAAGCAGATGCAGCCTGTTCTGCAACCCGCCCGGAAGTTCCCAATTCTCACGATTGAAATATTTGGGATCGCCCACGATGGCGTGACCAATATGCGCCATATGCGCGCGCAACTGGTGGGTGCGTCCCGTGACCGGCTTCAGCGATACCCACCCCAGCTTCTGCGCAGCGGTTTCGACCACCGCGTAATAGGTCACGGCGTGGCTCGCGCCCTCGTCGCCATGGGCGGCGATCCGCATGATCGTGTCGTCCTCGCCCTCCTCTTTCGCAAGATAGGTCGAGATGCGCCCCTGCTTCGGCTTCGGCACGCCGGCCACCAGCGCCCAATAGATTTTGCGCGCCGAGCGCGAACGAAACGCGCCGGTCAGATGCGTGGCGGCAAAGCGCGTTTTCGCAACCAGGAGACAGCCCGAGGTCTCCTTGTCGATCCGGTGCACCAGGCGCGGCTTCTGGCCCTTGGCGTCGCGCATCACTTCCAGCATCTGGTCGATATGGCGCGTGGTGCCGGAGCCGCCCTGCACGGCAAGCCCGGCGGGCTTGTTCAGGACCAGCACGTCGGCGTCCTCGAACAGCGTCATCTCCTTCAGCGCGGCAAGCGTCTTCGTCGCGGCCTCGGAGAGCTGACCAACCACCTTCGGGGCATCGAGCTTCAACGGCGGGATGCGTACGCTCTGTCCCTCCTCCAACCGGTCCTTGCTGTCGGCGCGCTTGCCATTGACGCGCAGCTCGCCCTTTCGAACGATGCGCTGGATATGGGAGAACGACAGCCCGGGAAACCGCGCCTCGAGAAACCGGTCGACGCGCATGTTGTTCTCGTCAGCGGTCACGGTGACGGTCTGGACTTTTGTCGGCAACGGCAGCTCGGCGGCAGCTTTCGCGGGCTCTGCTGCAACGGGCGGGGCCGATTTCTCCCGCCGCGGCTGGGCAAAGCGCGGCGGCTTTGCGCCCGCGCGATGCATCGGCGGCCGATCGCCCTCGTGACGATTGCGAAAGGGCCGCGCGCCCTTCGGGCGATCACCACGATCGCCCGATTTTGACAATGGTCTCTTGACGCGGCGGCTCATGCTGTTCGGCTCCAGAGGTCGAGTGTTGCGTAGCGCAAATGCGGCTGGCCGTCACGGCGAAATCACCGCAAATCCCGCGCAAAACCTCCAAAAGGTGACGTCGGTTTGACGAGACGCGTGCAACGAGCCACCTATACTCGTTGACAGTGTCGGGAACGCCATGCATATTTTCCGCGGGTGGATACGACCCGCTGCTTGCGCCCGAACAGGGTATGGTGAACGTATCGAGCCGCTTCCGGCTTCCTTTGCCCCGGCGAACGAGTCAGCAACGCAAGCACCTGACGATTTCTCGTTCGCTTACAGCAGAGGACGATCCATGCGCGATTTCCGCGATGCCAAGGCCATGGCGCAGACGCTGCGCGATGCGCTCAAGACCAAATCTATTTCCGTCAGCCACAGCGAGAGCCTTGAACTGGTCGCCAAGACCCTGGGCTTTCATGACTGGAACGTGCTGTCGGCGGCCATCCAGTCAAGCCAGCCGGTTGCGGTCCCACCGAAAAAATCATCTGTGCCTTCCGTCAGCGGCAACGCAGCCTTCCCGGTCGCGCCGATGCGCGACGTCGTGTTTTTTCCGCAATTGATCTCGTGGATATTTGTCGGACGCGACAAGACGCGGCGGGCGCTCGATCGCGCGGTGGCCAATGATGGGCGCATCGTCGTGGTGACCCAGAAACGGGCCGAAGATGACAATCCCGATTTCGAAGCGCTCTATTCGGTTGGAGTGATAGCGGACATCATTCATCGCGTACAACTTCCGAACGGAGACTTCCGGGTGAAAGTCTCTTGTGCAGAACGTGTCGCCATTGTGAGGCCAGTCGAGGATGATTTCCTGGCGGCTGAAGTGGCCCCAATCGGAGAGCTACGCGCGGTCGATACCGAAGCCTTCGCGCTCACGCGCGAAATCTTCGAGGCGTATCAAGGCTTCACTAACACCGTGCTGCCGCCGTCGCTCTACCGCTACGCCCGAGAGCCGGGCGTGCTCGCCGACGTCCTCGCCCAGGTCCTGGAGGTCGGCATCGAAAAGATGCAACAGATCCTGGAGATCCCGGATGTGGTCGCGCGTCTCGAAACCATCCTCGGCTGGATGCGTGCCGGCGCACCCGCCAAGGCAAGCTAGCGATTTGAGAGTCGGGGCGGTCTTACGTCCCGCCCCGCTCTTTCCTCAGCCTTGCCCAATAGTCCAGCCGCTTGCGGATTTCGCGCTCGAAGCCGCGGTCGGGCGGATCGTAAAAGGTCTGACGGCCCAGGGCTTCCGGAAAGTAGTCCTGGCCGGAGAAGGCGTCGGGCGCATCGTGGTCGTACTGGTAGCCGGCGCCGTAGCCTTCCGACTTCATCAATTTGGTCGGGGAGTTCAGGATGTGCTTGGGCGGAAGCAGGGAGCCCCCCTCCTTCGCGACCTGCTTCGCCGCACCGAATGCGGTGTAGACGGCATTCGATTTCGGCGCGGTCGCGACATAGACCACGGCCTGCGCGATCGCGAGTTCGCCCTCGGGCGAGCCGAGAAAATCATAGGCGTCCTTGGCGGCATTGGCGATCACCAGCGCCTGCGGATCGGCAAGGCCGATGTCCTCGACCGCCATGCGTACCACGCGCCGCGCCAGGAACAGCGGATCCTCGCCGGCATCAAGCATGCGCGCGAAATAATACAACGCCGCGTCCGGATCGGAGCCGCGCACAGATTTATGCAGCGCCGAGATCAGGTTGTAATGGCCGTCGGCGGATTTATCGTAGATCGGCGCGCGGCGCTGCAGGATGTCCTGCAACTGGGCGGGGTTGAAGACCTCGTCCTTCCGCGCAGAGCGCCAGACCTCTTCGGCCAGTGTCAGCGCGGCGCGGCCGTCGCCGTCGGCCATCCGCACCAGCACGGCGCGCGCCTCCGCATCCAGCGGCAGCTTCCTGCCTTCGACCTCTTCGGCATGGGCGTAGAGCTTTTCGATCGCTTCGGCGTCGAGCGAATGGAACACCAGCACGCGTGCCCGCGACAGGAGCGCGGCGTTGAGTTCGAACGACGGATTTTCGGTGGTCGCGCCGACCAGCACCACCGTGCCGTCTTCCATCACGGGCAGGAAGGAATCCTGCTGGGCGCGGTTGAAGCGATGGACCTCGTCGACGAACAACAGCGTGCCCTTGCCGGTCTCGCGCCGCGCGCGCGCCGCGTCGAACGCTTTCTTCAGATCGGCAACCCCGGAAAACACCGCGGAAATCTGCTCGAAATGCAGTTCGGTCGCATCGGCCAAAAGCCGCGCCACCGTGGTCTTGCCAGTGCCCGGCGGGCCCCAGAAGATCAGCGAGCCCAGCGTGCGCGTCTCCAGCATGCGCGTCAGCGCGCCATCGGGGCCGAGGATGTGATCCTGGCCGACGACGTCGGAAAGCTGGTGCGGACGGAGCCGATCGGGGAGCGGACGCGGCGCATCCTGCTCCATCCCTGCCGCGGCAAAGAGATTGGTGCTGGGTTCGCGCTGACGCTTCGCGTTCATCCGCCGAGAGTCACGTTGATCTGCTGGCCGCCTCGCACCAGCGTGATGCGCCAGATCCGCGACGTCGCTTTCGAGGCCTTCTCGAGATCGCCGGTGCGCGCGATCTTCTGGTTGTTGACGGCGAGGATGATGTCTCCCTTCTGGAAGCCGACATTGGCAGCCGTGCCGTCATCGGCGAGGTCGGTAACCACCACGCCTTCGACCCCGGCATCGAGATGCAGCTCGTCCGCAAGCGCCGGCGAGATGTTTGCGACCTTGGCGCCCTGGAACGGCGAGCGCGCGGTCAGCACGATCTCGTCGCGCCCCGTATCGGGTGCGGTCTCCAGCGGCACGGTGAGCTTGATGGTCTTGCCGCCGCGCTGCACGTCGATCTGGGCGGTGCCGCCGAGCGGACGCGTTGCAAAACGGTAGTCGAAGGCGTTGGGATCATCGATGGTCTGGCCATCGATCGCAACGATCAGGTCCGACGGCTTCAGCCCCGCATGCGATGCCGGGCTGTTTGGCGCGACGTTCGCGACCAGTGCGCCGTTTGGCAGCTTCAGCCCGAGCGTCTCGGCGATGTCAGGCGTCACCGCCTGCAGCCGCGCGCCAAGCCATGGCCGCTTCACCGCCTTGCCGCCGCTCTTGGCGGAGGCCACCACAACACGCACCATGTTCGCGGGAATCGCAAAGCCGATGCCCTGCGAACCGCCAGAGCGCGAGAAGATCGCGGTGTTGATGCCGGCGAGCCGCCCGGTCATGTCGACCAGCGCGCCGCCGGAATTGCCGGGATTAATGGCCGCATCGGTCTGGATGAAGAACTGGTAGTCGGTGATGCCGACTTGCGTACGCGCGAGCGCCGAAATGATGCCATGCGTCACGGTCTGGCCGACGCCGAAGGGATTGCCGATCGCAAGCACGACGTCGCCGACCAAGAGTTCGTCGGAATTGGCGAAATCAAGCGTCGCGAATTTCTCTTTCGAGTCCTTCACGCGCAGCACCGCGAGGTCGGTGCGGCTGTCCTTGAGCACGATCTCGGCCTCGAACTCGCGCTTGTCGGCGAGCGAGATCTTCACCTGATCGGCGCCCTCGATGACGTGGTTGTTGGTGACGACGAGGCCGGAGGGATCGACCATCACGCCGGAGCCAAGCGAGCGCTGCATCTGCTCGGGCTGGCCGGGCACGCCGAAGAAGCGGCGGAAGATCGGGTCATCCAGGAACGGATTGCGGGTCTGCACCGTCTTGGCGGCGTAGACGTTGACGACCGCCGGCTGCACGCGCTGCACGATCGGCGCGTAGGACATTTTCAGCTCGGCCGGCGAAGACGGCACGCGGCGGTCCTGCGCCAGCGCCGGTGTCGCGGCGACAGCAGACATCAACAACAGGGCGGCTAGGCGAATGAGCATCATGCAAGAATCCCGGGAATTGATCGTCGTGATATAGGCGTGAGCCAGTGGCGAGAGAAGCGATTGCTGCGTTCAGGCGGCGGTCTGCGCCGCTTCGATGGGATCGGGCGCGGGAGCACAGGACAGCTGCGCCCGGTGAGTCTCGCCCCATTGCTTCAGGATCTCGATCACCGGCCGCAGGCTCTCGCCGATGTCGGACACGGTGTATTCGACCCGCGGCGGCACCTCGGCATAAACCTTGCGGATGATGAGCTTGTCCTCTTCGAGCGCACGGAGTTGCTTGGTCAGCATGCGCTGGGTGATGCCGGGCATCCGCCGCCGCAACTCGCCAAACCGCTGGGTCCCGGACAACAGATGGAACAGGATGACCCCCTTCCATTTGCCATCGATCAGGTCGAGCGTCGCCTCGACCGCGCAGCCCGGCCGATGGGCAAAATTCCGCCGTTTCATGGGCTTTCTTCCAATAGTATCCAAACAGGGACTAGTTCCCTGAATTTACCGTACTTGCCAACTGAGCGCCAGCGCGAGAGTTAGATCGCAGCCAGACAAGGGAGAAGGCAATGAAGGCCGTCGGATACAAGAAATCCCTGCCGATCGAGGACGCAGAATCGCTGTTCGATTTCGATGCCGCCAAACCGGAGCCCAAAGGGCGCGACATCCGGGTCGCGGTGAAGGCGATATCCGCCAATCCCGTCGACTACAAGGTGCGCAAGCGCGCCGCCCCGCCCGAGGGCGAGGTCAAGATTCTGGGCTTCGACGCGGCCGGCGTAGTCGACGCTGTCGGCCCCGACGTCAGCCTGTTCAAGCGAGGGGACGAGGTCTTCTATGCGGGCTCGATCCTGCGCCAGGGCACCAATTCGGAATTCCATCTTGTCGATGAGCTGATCGTCGGCGCGAAGCCGAAGACGCTGTCGTTCGCTCAGGCCGCCGCCCTGCCCCTGACCTCGATCACGGCCTGGGAACTGCTGTTTGACCGGCTGGGCGCCGTGCCCGGCAAGAGCCTCGATCCGCGATCGCTGCTGATCGTCGGCGGCGCCGGCGGCGTCGGCTCGATCCTGATCCAGCTTGCGCGGCGGCTGACCGGCCTGACGGTGGTCGCGACCGCGACGCGGCCGGAGTCGCAGAAATGGTGCCTCGAGCTCGGCGCGCATGCGGTGGTCGATCATGGCAAACCGATGAAGGAGCAGCTCGAGAAATTGAAGCTGCCGCCGGTCGGCCTCGTCGCCAGTCTCACCTATACCGACCAGCACTACAAGGCGATCGCCGACTTCATGGCGCCGCAGGGCAAGTACGGCCTGATCGACGACCCGCCGGAATTCAATGTCAGTGCGTTCAAGGGCAAGGCGATCTCGGTGCACTGGGAATCGATGTTCACGCGCTCCTCGTTCCAGACGCCGGACATGATCGCGCAGCACCATCTGCTGAACGATGTCGCCGACCTCATCGACAAGGGCGTATTGCGCACCACGCTCGCCGAGACGTTCGGCACCATCAACGCGGCCAATCTGAAGCGCGCGCATGCGCTGCTCGAAAGCGGCAAGTCGCGCGGCAAGATCGTGCTGGAGGGGTGGTAGCCTTGCGCCTGGGCGTCCGCTCATCTCATGGCTGAACCGGCGGACGCGCCGCGTCCGCAGCCGGCGTTGAGCGCTCGATGAAGCCTTTGGCGAGCGCGTGGTAGATTCCTTCCTCGCAGACCAATCGCGAGGTGCCGTAGGCAATCAACGCCGCGGTCATCAGCGGCACCACCATGGTGTGATCGCCGGTCATCTCGGTGACGATGACGAACGCCGTGATGGGGGCTTGCACGACACCGGCGAAATACGAGACCATGCCGAGCAGCATGATCGCCGCCAGTGGCGTTTCGTGAAAGAAGGACGCCACGTTCGAGCCCAGTCCGGCGCCCACCGCCAACGAGGGCGAAAAGATGCCGCCCGGAATGCCGCTGACGGCTGCCAAGGCGGTGGCCAGGAACTTCAATAATCCGAAGTCGTCAGGCAATGGCGCGCTGCTCTCAAGTGCAGCCTTCACCTCCGAGTAGCCCGTGCCATAGATGGTGTCGCCGGAAACAAGTCCACACAGCGCGACCGCGAGGCCGCACAGCACCGCAAATGGCACCGGACGGCGTCGTATCGCCTGTCCGACAGAGCCGGGAAGGCCGCGCGCCATGATAATGACGATGCGACTAAACAGTCCGCCCATCAATCCGCCGACGACTCCGCAAACGGGAACGACGAGCCAGTCGATGCCCCGGTTCAACGTCACCGCGGTCGTACCAAAATAGTCATAACTGCCCACCAGGGCGAGCGACGTCAGGCCTGCAGCAATCACCGCGGCGATGATCAGGCTGCTGGTACGCGTTTCGAAAGCGCGGCTCATCTCCTCGATGCCAAACACGATGCCCGCGAGCGGCGTGTTGAAGGCGGCCGCAACACCGGCCGCGGCACCGGCCAGGATCAATCCCGGCTGCCGCCGCGGCGACACGCGTCCGACTGCGAACATGATGGACGCACCGACCTGGACCGTTGGCCCTTCACGGCCGATCGAAGCCCCGCATAGCAGGCCAAAGAGGGTCAGGATGATCTTTCCGACCGCGATCCGGATGGATACGAGCCGCTCCCTCGCCTGCTGGTTGGTGAGATGACGCGCGGCGATCGCCTGCGGAATGCCGCTGCCCTGGGCGTTCGGAAACAGCCTCGCCGTCAGCAACGCCGACAGCCCAAAGCCGATCGGCGTGACCAGAAGCGATGCATAACGCGACTTGGACAGCAGCATCGCGAAAGCCTGCTGCGCCAGATCGGCGAGCTGTGCCAGCAGCACCGCAGCCGCGCCAACAACGATGCCACCGAGCAGAAAGATCGCACGTCGCTGCCAGCGCGCCGAGGTGATCTTAACCAGCCGCTGGTGGCGGGTGGACAGGGTCAACTTCATGGAACGGTTTTACGCAATCCGGGCCTCCGGCAAAAGTGCGGATCCGTAAAGCGTGCCCTCCTTCTATCGCCGTGCTCGTCATGGTGGGGCACGCTACGCTTTGCCCACCCTATAACTGAGCCCGCGCCCTCTCCCTCGTCATTGCGAGGAGCGACAGCGACGAAGCAATCCATGCCTCAGTAAGCGGTACTATGGATTGCTTCGCTTACGCCCGCAATGACGGAGCGCGAGCCCCCTCAGATGGTGTTGATGATACCGCCTTCGACGCGAAGCGCGGCGCCGTTGGTGGCGGAGGCTTCCTTCGAAGCAACATAGACCACCATGTTGGCGATCTCGTCGACGCTGGCGAAGCGCTGCAGGAGCGAGGTCGGGCGGTGCTGCTTGACGAAGTTCGCAATCGCCTCGTCCTCCGGCTCACCATTCTGCCTGGCGAGATCCTTGACGAAGGTGTCCACGCCTTCCGATAAGGTCGGCCCGGGCATCACCGAATTGACGGTCACCGCCGTGCCGCGGGTCAGCTCAGCGAGCCCGCGCGAGATCGAAAGCTGCGCGGTCTTGGTCATGCCGTACTGGATCATCTCCTTCGGAATGCTGAGCGCAGATTCGGAGGCGATGAAGACGATGCGGCCCCAGTTGCGCTTCAGCATGCCCTGCATATAGCCACGGGACAGGCGCACGCCTGACATCACGTTGACCTCGAAGAAGCGGGTCCAGTCCTCGTCTGGAATCTCGAAGAAGTTCTTCGGTTCGAAGATGCCGGCATTGTTGATGAGGATATCGACATCGGGCTGTGCCGATAGCAATGCTTTGCATCCCGCGGCTGTGGAAACGTCGGCGGCGATGCCGCGCACCTTGGCGCCTGCGACCGCCTTCTGAATCGCGGCGACGGCGGCATCGATCTTGGGCTGGTTGCGGCCGTTGACGATCACCTCCGCGCCGGTTGCCGCCAGGCCGCGGGCAATGGCCAGTCCAATGCCGGCAGTCGAGCCCGTGACGAGCGCGGTCTTTCCCGAAAGATCGATCTTCATGCTGTATCTCCGTAAATTCGATCACCGAGATATCGGGAGCCCGAGATACGGACGCAATTGCCTGATGCAGCATGGCTGACGTCGGGCCAACGTATCCGTGCAAAAATGAAAAGCGTCGCCGAGCGGAATTGTAGAATCGCAGGATGGGTAGAGCGCAGCGAAACCCATCGCGACGAAACAAGCCGAGCGAATGATGGGTTTCTCTGCACTCTACCCATCCTACGGACCGAAATGAAAAAGCGGCGCTCGGTGGCGCCGCTTTCTGAAAACCAGGCCGGAGAAGGCTTACGCCGCCTCGGCTTCCTTTTCCTGCACCGGGCCGGAATCCTTGCCCTTGGCGTCGACATCGCGGTCGACGAACTCGATCACGGCCATCGCGGCGTTGTCGCCGTAGCGGAAGCCGGCCTTGATGATGCGGGTGTAGCCGCCTTGACGATCCTTGTAGCGGGGCGCCAGCGTGTCGAACAGCTTCTTGACCATGTCGACGTCGCGCAGCTCCGAGATCGCCTGGCGGCGCAGCGCCAGCCCGCCCTTCTTGCCGAGCGTGACCAGCTTCTCGACGATCGGGCGCAGCTCCTTGGCCTTCGGCAGCGTGGTGACGATCTGCTCGTGCTTGATCAGGGCCGCAGCCATGTTGGCGAACATCGCGCGCCGATGCTCGGCCGTGCGATTGAGCTTCCGATGAACCCTTCCGTGACGCATGATCTATTCCTTAACTCTCTGTGCCACGACGGTTCGTCGGACATGTTTCCAGGTGGGCTTCCTGTGTTCGCCCCAAGTCATTCCGGACGTCGCGAAGCGGCGATCCGGAATCTCGAGGTTCCGGGTTAGATGCTCCCGCATCGCCTCGGAACGACGAAAACTCAGTAATGATCCCGGATCAGTAATGATCCTCGAAGCGCTTGGCGAGTTCGTCGATGTTCTCCGGCGGCCAGCCCGGCACTTCCATGCCGAGATGCAGCCCCATCTGGGCCAGCACTTCCTTGATCTCGTTCAGCGACTTGCGGCCGAAGTTCGGGGTGCGGAGCATTTCCGCTTCCGACTTCTGCACGAGGTCGCCGATATAGACGATGTTGTCGTTCTTCAGGCAGTTGGCCGAACGCACCGACAGTTCGAGCTCGTCGACCTTCTTGAGGAACGCCGGGTTGAAGGCGAGATCGGGGATGATCTCCTGCGCGACTTCCTTGCGCGGTTCCTCGAAGTTGACGAACACGTTGAGCTGATCCTGCAGGATGCGCGCGGCATAGGCCACGGCATCATCCGGCGTGATCGCGCCGTTGGTCTCGATCGTCATCGTCAGCTTGTCGTAGTCGAGGATCTGGCCCTCGCGGGTGTTCTCGACCTTGTAGGAGACCTTGCGGACCGGCGAGAACAGGCTGTCGACCGGAATCAGGCCGATCGGCGCGTCCTCGGGACGGTTGCGCTCGGCGGGCACATAACCCTTGCCGGTCGAGACCGTGAACTCCATGCGGATCTCCGCGCCATCATCCAGCGTGCAGAGCACGAGATCCGGATTGAGCACCACGACGTCGCCGACGGTCTGGATGTCGCCGGCGGTCACAACGCCCGGACCCTGCTTCTTCACGACCATCCGCTTGGGGCCTTCGCCCTGCATCTTGATCGAGATGTCCTTGATGTTGAGGACGATGTCGGTGACGTCCTCACGGACGCCCGCGATCGAGGAGAACTCGTGCAGCACTCCATCGATGTGCACTGACTGCACGGCAGCGCCCTGCAGCGAGGACAACAGGATGCGGCGCAGCGCGTTGCCGAGCGTCTGGCCGAAGCCGCGCTCAAGCGGCTCGGCGACAATGGTCGCAAATCGCGCGGCATCGGAGCCGGCCGTCACCTGCAGCTTGTTTGGTCGGATAAGTTCCTGCCAATTCTTCTGGATCGTCACTGTGTCACCCATTGGTGAGTCGATTTGGGCCAGTCGACATCAACTTACTGGCGTCGCGGATTAGTCCGCGCGGTCAATTCCAAAAACAATCGCGAGACGGCAAAGCCGCCCCGCGACCAACAATCAGACGCGCCGGCGCTTGCGCGGACGGCAACCATTGTGCGGGATCGTCGTCACGTCGCGGATCGAGGTGACGGTGAAGCCCGCGGCCTGCAGCGCGCGGAGCGCCGACTCGCGGCCCGAACCGGGACCGGCGACTTCGACTTCCAGTGTGCGCATACCGTGTTCCTGCGCCTTCTTGGAAACGTCCTCCGCCGCGACCTGTGCGGCATACGGAGTCGACTTGCGCGACCCTTTGAAACCCATCGTGCCCGCGGAAGACCAGGCAATGGTGTTGCCCTGCGCGTCGGTGATGGTGATCGTGGTGTTGTTGAACGACGAATTCACATGCGCGATGCCGGAGGCGATGTTCTTGCGTTCGCGGCGGCGTACGCGGGTGGCTTCCTTGCCCATTCCAAACCTTTCCTATGATCTCAACGCCGCCGTAATGCCAGCGGCTACACCTCAAAACGCGAATGGCGCATGGCGAATGATTCTCTTCGCCAACGCCAATCGCTATTCGCAAACTTACTTCTTCTTGCCGGCGATCGCCTTGGCCGGCCCCTTGCGCGTACGCGCATTGGTGTGGGTGCGCTGGCCGCGCACCGGCAGGCCACGGCGATGGCGCAGGCCGCGATAGCAGCCGAGGTCCATCAGCCGCTTGATGTTGATGCCGGTCTCGCGGCGAAGGTCGCCTTCCACAACGTAGTCGCGGTCGATCACTTCGCGGATCTGCAGCACTTCCTGGTCGGTGAGCTGGCTGACGCGACGGTCCAGCGGGATCTTGACCTTCTCCACGATGTCGGCCGCGTTCTTCTGGCCGATGCCATGGATGTACTGAAGCGCGATCAGCACGCGCTTGTTGGTTGGGATATTCACGCCGGCAATACGGGCCACGGCCTTCTCTCCTGTCGCCGATCCCCTGGGATCGGTGCTTCCTAGATCTCTGCTATCTCGGGCAGGTGTCCACAAACGCGAACACGACGCCCTCCCCTCGTTCCTTCGGGGCCCGGCATCGTCATAAAACTATCCGACTTGGATGCGAGGCTTATTAAAGGATTCATGTCGGTTTCGTCAACCGCTCCTAGCGCTTAGCTCGCTTTTTCGTGAGCTTTTTTGCGGGCCGTTTGGCGGCCTGCCTTACCGTCTTCTTGGCCTTGCCGACGCCCCTCGCCTTGGCGGCCTTTGAGACCGTTTTGCGGGCCTTCCGGGCCGAGGTGGCGGCCTTTTTGGTTCCCTTGCCGGCCCCCTCCTTGACCTTGCCAGTCCCCTTGGTCTTGGCGGCCGCCTTCTTGGCAGGCGCCTTGGTTCCCTTCCGGGCGGTTCCAGACCCAGAACGCTTCGCTGGAGCGGCACGCCGTCCAGCCTTGGGTTCCGTGGCGCCGAGCGCTTCCAGGATCCGGTTGATCTCGCTCGTAACGTGCTCGATGGTCATCATACCATCTACGGTAAGCAGCTTGCGGCGCTCGGAATAATAGTGAATCAGGGGTTCGGTCTGGACGCGGTAGCTCGCCAGCCGCTTGGTCAGCACTTCCGGCGTATCGTCGGCGCGGACTTCCTCGCCGCGCGCCCGCGTCTCGGCGGCGCGCTTCTCTACCCGCTCGAGTAGCGCACTCTCATTGACGCGAAGCTCGACCACAGCATCGAGCTTGAGGCGCTTCTTCTTCAAGAGGTCATCCAGCGCCTCGGCCTGCGGAACCGTGCGCGGAAAACCGTCGAGGATGAAGCCGTTCTTAGCATCGGCCTGATCGATTCGATCGGAGATGATGCCGACCACGATCTCGTCGGGCACAAGCCCGCCCGCGGCCATGATGTCCTTGGCCTGCAGCCCGATCGGCGTGCCGGCGGCAACCGCGGCGCGCAACATCTCGCCGGTCGAGAGCTGGACAATACCGTGCTTCTGAACCAGCCGCTGGGCCTGGGTCCCCTTGCCCGAGCCCGGCGGCCCCAAAAGGATCAATCTCATGAGTTTTCGCCCCCCGGCTTGGTGAGCGCGATCCGCACACCCTTGGTTTTGACTTTTGCGCCGCCCGCGTTCCGCTCTATCAGCGGCGACGGCCCCTGAGCTTGGACTTTCTGATCAGCCCTTCATACTGATGGGCGAGCAGATAGCCCTGAACCTGTGCCACCGTATCCATGGTCACGCTGACCACGATCAGAAGCGAGGTACCGCCAAAGTAGAACGGCACGGAGGCGTAGGAAATCAGAATCTCCGGGATGAGACATACGATCGCAAGATAGATCGCGCCAACCACAGTGATGCGCGACAGCACATAGTCGATATATTCTGCGGTGCGCTCGCCGGGCCGGATGCCGGGGATGAAGCCGCCATGCTTCTTCAGATTGTCCGCGGTCTCGGTCGGGTTGAACACGATCGCCGTGTAGAAGAAGGCGAAGAACACGATCAGCGCCAGATAGAGGATCAGGAACAGCGGCCGGCCATGGCTGAGCTGGGTGGTGATCCACTGCATCCATTCCGGGCCCGAGCCGGCGTTGAAGTTCGCTACCGTGGTCGGCAGCAACAGCAGCGAGGACGCGAAGATCGGCGGAATCACGCCCGAGGTGTTGAGCTTGAGCGGCAGATGCGAGGACTGGCCCTCGAACATCTTGTTGCCGACCTGGCGCTTCGGATACTGGATCAGGAGCCGGCGCTGGGCGCGCTCCATGAACACGATGAAGGCGATCACGGCGACCGCCATCACGATCACGACCAGGATCAGCCCGGTCGACATTGCGCCCTGGCGGCCGAGTTCGAGCATGTTGGCCAGCGCCGACGGCAGTTCCGCGACGATACCGGACAGAATGATCAGCGAAATGCCGTTGCCGATGCCGCGCGAGGTGATCTGCTCGCCGAGCCACATCAAGAACATGGTGCCGCCGGTCAGCGTGATCGCGGTCGAAAGGCGGAAGAACATGCCGGGGTCGGTGACGACGTTGCCGGCGCCCTCGAGCCCCACCGCGATGCCGTAGGACTGGAACGCGGCCAGGATCACGGTGAGATAGCGCGTGTACTGGTTCAGGATCTTGCGGCCGGCCTCGCCTTCCTTCTTCAGGGCCTCGAGCTGCGGCGAGACGGTGGTCAGGAGCTGGATGATGATCGATGCCGAGATGTACGGCATGATGTTCAGCGCGAAGATCGCCATGCGGTGGATGCCGCCGCCGGCGAACATGTTGAACATGCCGAGGATGCCGCCGGCCTGGGAGCGGAACACCTGCTCCCACACGTTGGGGTCGATGCCGGGTAGCGGGATGTAGGTGCCGAGCCGATAAACAAGCAGCGCACCCAGCGTGAACCAGATGCGCTTCTTCAGCTCTTCGGCCTTGCCGAGCGCTGCGAAATTGAGGTTGGACGCGAGTTGTTCCGCTGCTGAGACCATGTTTCGGCTTTCTCCCGGAGGCCCCGCCGACGTCCCCGTGGGATCATCGGCGGACACCGGACATTATTTGGTGCTCGGCTTCGATAAGTCCAACGTTCTCTGCCGTCCCTGCCTGCGCGAGCCAGGCAATGACGCAGATGTTACGCCGCCTCGCCGTCTTCCTTCTTGGCGGGCGCCAGGATCTTCACCGTACCGCCGGCCTTCTCCACCGCCGCAATCGCGGACTTGGAAGCGCCATGCACCTCGATGTTGAGCTTGGCCGTGAGCTCGCCGCGGCCGAGCAGCCGCACGCCGTCCTTGGCGCGGCGCAGCACGCCCGACTTCACCAGCGCTTCCGCGTTCACGACCGCACCAGTGTCGATCTGCTTGGCGTCGACCGCCTGCTGCAGTCGATCGAGATTGATCTCGGCGAAATCGAGCCTGAAGATGTTGTTGAACCCGCGCTTCGGCAGGCGGCGATGCAGCGGCATCTGGCCGCCTTCAAAGCCCTTGATGCGCACACCGGTACGCGCGGTCTGGCCCTTGCCGCCACGGCCGCCGGTCTTGCCCTTGCCCGAACCGATACCGCGGCCGATGCGCATGCGCTTCTTGCGCGAACCGGGATTGTCGGCGATCTCGCTGAGCTTCATCGCCCTTCTCCTTGTCTGTCTTAACCCTCGCCGACGACGCGGACGAGGTGTTGAACCTTGCTGATCATGCCGCGAACCTCAGGGGTGTCCTGATGCTCGGCAACCCGGCCGATCTTGTTGAGCTTGAGGCCGATCAGCGTCGAACGCTGCGAATGATGGCGGCGAATCGGGCTGCCGATCTGCTCGACCTTGATCGTCTTTGCGGCCTGGGCCATCTCTTAAAACTCCAGATAGCGCGCTGGTTTAGCGCGAGTTATTCAGCCACCACTTCGGCATCGCCACCGACGCGGCGGGCCTGCAGCGTGGACACCTTGATGTTGCGGCGCGCAGCGACCGAGCGCGGCGAATCCTGGTTCTTCAGCGCGTCGAAGGTGGCGCGGACCATGTTGTACGGATTCGACGAACCGATCGACTTCGCGACCACGTCCTGGATGCCGAGCGTCTCGAACACCGCACGCATCGGGCCGCCGGCGATGATGCCGGTACCGGCCGGCGCGGCACGCAGGTAGACGCGGCCGGCGCCGTGACGGCCGGCGATGTCGTGATGCAGCGTGCGGCCTTCGCGCAGCGCCACGCGGGTCAGGTTGCGCTTGGCGGATTCGGTCGCCTTGCGGATCGCTTCCGGCACTTCGCGCGCCTTGCCGTGGCCGAAACCGACCCGGCCCTTCTGGTCGCCGATCACGACCAGCGCCGCAAAGCCGAAGCGCTTGCCGCCCTTCACGACCTTTGCCACGCGATTGATGTGCACGAGCTTGTCGACGAACTCGCTGTCGCGCTCCTCGCGCTCCCTGCTCCGTTCGCGTCCGCCGCGTTCGCGTTCTGCCATGGTGTTTTCCAATCTCTAGAAAGGCTTATGCCTCAGTCCTAATATCCGCTCGAAACCTGCTCAGAAGCTCAGTCCGCCTTCGCGGGCTGCATCGGCAAGCGCCTTGACGCGCCCGTGATAGAGATAGGCGCCACGGTCGAACACGACTTCCTTGACGCCCTTCTGCGTGGCACGCTCGGCAAGCAGCTTGCCGACGGCCTTGGCTGCGTCGATATTCGCACCCGTGTTGCCGCCATCGCGCATCGCCTTCTCCAGCGAAGAGGCCGACGCCAGCGTCTCGCCCTTCTGATCGTCGATCACCTGGGCGTAGATGTGCTTGGACGAGCGGAACACCGACAGACGCGGACGCCCGCCCCCGGAACGGCGCAGCGCCAAGCGCACGCGTTGCTTGCGCCGGGCATTGGTAACCTTCAGTGACATGACCGGCTCCGTTACTTCTTCTTGCCTTCCTTGCGGAAGATGAATTCGTTGGCGTACTTCACGCCCTTGCCCTTGTAGGGCTCCGGCGGACGATAGGCGCGGATCTCGGCCGCGACCTGCCCCACGCGCTGCGGATCGATGCCCGAGACCGTGATTTCGGTCGGCTTCGGCACCGCGATCGAGATGCCCTCCGGGATCGGGTAGACGACGTCGTGGCTGTAACCGAGCGCGAGCTGCAGGTTCTTGCCCTGCATCGCGGCGCGGTAGCCGACGCCGGTGATCTCGAGCTTCTTCTCAAAGCCCTTGGTGACGCCTTCGACCAGGTTGGCGACCTGGGCACGCGCGGTGCCGTACATCGCCTGCGCGCGATTGGTCTTCACACGCGGAGCGACCTTGACCTGGCCGTTCTCGAACTTCACCTCGACGTCGTCATGCACGACGAACTGAAGCTGGCCCTTCGGCCCCTTCACCTTCACCGTCTGCCCGTCGACAGTCGCCGTCACACCCGACGGGATCGCCACAGGCCTCTTGCCAATACGTGACATGGCTCAATCCTTCCTCAGAACACCGTGAAGAGAACTTCGCCGCCCACATTCGCGTCGCGCGCTTCGTGGTCAGCCATAATTCCCTTCGGCGTCGACAAAACGGAGATGCCGAGACCGTTGTTCACGCGCGGCAGGTTCTTCACCGACGTGTAGACCCGGCGGCCCGGCTTCGACACGCGCTCGATCTCGCGGATGACCGGCTCGCCGTCGAAATACTTCAATTCGATCTCGAGCTCGCTGCGGCCGGACGAATGCTCGACGCTGGCGTAGCCGCGGATATAGCCTTCCGCCTTCAGCACCTCGAGCACGTTCTGGCGCATCTTCGAGCCCGGGGTCGTGACCTTGGACTTCGAGCGCATCTGCGCGTTGCGGATGCGGGTGATGAGATCTGAGATCGGATCGTGCGTTGACATCTTCCGACCCTCCTTACCAGCTCGACTTCACGAGGCCCGGGATCAGGCCCTTGGAGCCGAGCTCGCGCAGCGCGATGCGGGACAGCTTGTTCTTGCGATAGTTCGAGCGCGGACGGCCCGTGAGCTCGCAACGGTTCCGGATCCGGGTCGGCGACGAGTTGCGCGGCATTTCCGCAAGCTTCAGGGTCGCCGCGAAACGCTCTTCCATCGGCTTGGTCTTGTCGGCGATGATCGCCTTCAACCGGGCGCGGCTGGCGGCGGCGTTCTTGGCCATCCGCTTGCGCCGGTTGTTCTTCTCGACTGCACTCTTCTTTGCCATGCGTGGCTCCTTACGTTTCCGCGTTTGAGAGGCTGTTCGTCAGCGTCTCACTGCCGGAACGGGAAATTGAAAGCGGTCAACAAGGCGCGAGCCTCGTCGTCGGTCTTGGCCGTGGTACACACGGTGATGTCCATGCCCCGCGCTTCCGAGACCTTGTCGAAGTCGATCTCGGGGAAAATGATGTGCTCCTTGATGCCGAGCGAATAGTTGCCGCGGCCATCGAAGCTCTTCGGGTTCAGCCCGCGGAAGTCGCGCACGCGCGGCAGCGCGACGGTGACCAGGCGATCGATGAACTCGTACATGCGGGCCTTGCGCAGCGTGACCTTGCAGCCGATCGGCTGGTTCTCGCGCAGCTTGAAGGTCGCGATGGCAACCCGCGAATAAGTCACGATCGCCTTCTGGCCGGCGATCTGCGTCAGCTCGGCGGCAGCGGTCTCGGCCTTCTTGCGGTCGTTGACGGAATCGCCGACGCCCATGTTGAGCACGACCTTGTCCAGCCGCGGCACCTGCATCGCGTTCTCGTAGCCGAACTTCTCGGTCAGCAGGCCGCGAATGTTCCTGTCGTATTCCGTGCGCAAGCGCGGCACATAAGCGGTCTCAGCCATCGATCTCTGCTCCCGAGCTCTTGGCAATGCGAACCTTCTTGCCATCAGCCTGAATCTTGAACCCGATGCGGGTCGGCTTTCCGTCCTTGCCGACATACGCGACGTTGGAGAGGTGGACCGGCGCCTCCTTGGAGATGATGCCGCCCTCCTGGTTCTGGGTCTGCTTCTGGTGACGCTTCACCATGTTGACGCCGCGCACCAGCGCGGTGTTTTCCGCCGGACGCACCTCGAACACTTCGCCGGTGCGTCCCTTGTCGCGGCCGGTCAGCACGATGACCCTGTCACCCTTGCGGATCTTGGCAGCCATCACAGCACCTCCGGCGCAAGCGAGATGATCTTCATGTGGTTCTTGGCGCGCAGCTCGCGCGGCACCGGCCCGAAGATACGGGTGCCGACCGGCTCGGACTGGTTGTTGACCAGCACGGCGGCATTGCGGTCGAAGCGGATGACGGAGCCGTCGGGGCGGCGGATGTCCTTGCGGACCCGCACCACGACCGCCTTCATGACGTCGCCCTTCTTCACCTTGCCACGCGGAATGGCTTCCTTGATCGACACAACGATAATGTCGCCCACAGTGGCATAGCGGCGCTTGGAGCCTCCAAGCACCTTGATGCACATGACACGGCGTGCGCCTGAATTATCGGCCACGTCGAGGTTGGTCTGCATCTGAATCATTGATGCACCTCGTCCTCTTTCTGCGCTTCACTCGCGCTCAAAATTTTCCTGACATTCTCCGGCTTCGAAGCCGGATGTGCGTCAGGCCGTTTGCTTCTGCTCGCCCCGGATCACGATCCAGCGCTTCAACTTCGAGATTGGCTTGCTTTCCTCGATCCACACCGTGTCGCCCGGCTTGAACTGGTCGCTCTCGTCGTGCGCGTGATAGTTCTTCGAACGGCGGATCGTCTTCTTGTAGATCGGATGGGTGAAGCGGCGATCGACGCGCACCACCACCGTCTTGGCTTGCTTGTCGCTGACGACCACGCCCTGCAGCGTACGTTTCGGCATGTCCGGCCTCTTACTTCTTCTTCGCGCGCTGCTGCGCGGCGATGGTCTTGATACGGGCGATGTCGCGGCGCGCTTCCTTCAGCCGCGAGGTGTTCTCGAGCTGGCCGGTGGCGCGCTGGAAGCGCAGGTTGAAGCGCTCCTTCTTCAGATTGAGGATCGCGTCCTCCCTCTGGTCCTCGCTCATCGCGCGGATATCCTCGACTTTCATCTGGGCCATCTCGGTTACTCCGCGATGCGCGCGACGAAGCGCGTCTTGATCGGCAGCTTGGCGGCGGCCAAGGTCAGCGCCTCGCGCGCGACCTGGTTGGTGACGCCGTCGATCTCGAACAGCACACGACCGGGCTTGACGCGGGCCACCCACAATTCCGGCGCGCCCTTGCCCGAGCCCATGCGCACTTCGGCGGGCTTCTTCGACACCGGCAAATCAGGGAACACGCGGATCCAGACGCGGCCGGCGCGCTTCATGTGGCGGGTCAGCGCGCGGCGGGCGGCCTCGATCTGGCGCGCAGTGACGCGCTCCGGCTCGAGCGCCTTCAGGCCGAACTGGCCGAAGGACAACGTCGCGCCCGAAGTCGCAACGCCGTGGATCCGGCCCTTATGCGCCTTCCGGAACTTCGTTTTCTTTGGTTGCATCATGGCGTTAAGCCCTCAAATTCTCATTTGCCGTTAGGCGGCGTCGCGGCGCGACCGCGGGCTGCTGTCGCCCTCGGCCATCCGCTTGTCCTGGGCCATCGGATCGTGCTCGAGGATCTCGCCCTTGAAGATCCAGACCTTGACGCCGCAGGTGCCGAAGGTGGTGAATGCGGTGGCAACGCCGTAGTCGACGTCGGCGCGCAGCGTGTGCAGCGGCACCCGGCCCTCGCGGTACCATTCCATGCGCGCGATTTCAGCGCCGCCGAGCCGACCCGAGCAGTTGATGCGGATGCCTTCGGCGCCGAGGCGCATCGCCGACTGCACCGCGCGCTTCATGGCGCGCCGGAACGCAACGCGGCGCTCGAGCTGCTGCGCGATCGATTCGGCGACCAGCGTCGCATCGAGCTCCGGCTTGCGGATCTCGACGATGTTGATGACGACGTCGGAAGCCGTGATGTCGGCGACCTTCTTGCGCAGCTTGTCGATGTCCGCGCCCTTCTTGCCGATCACGACGCCCGGACGCGCCGAGTGGATCGTCACCCGGCACTTCTTGTGCGGGCGCTCGATCACGATGCGCGCCACCGCCGCCTGCTTGAGCTCCTTGTGCAGGATCTCGCGGATCTTGACGTCCTCGTGCAGCAGCTTGCCGTATTCGGCCTTGCCGGCGAACCAACGCGAATCCCAAGTCCGGTTGATGCCGAGACGCAGCCCGATCGGATTGATCTTTTGACCCATCTTGTTCTCCCGCGCTTCTCTTAAGCGCTCGCCTCGGCCTCGACCTCACGAACCACGATCGTGAGATGCGAGAACGGTTTGTAGACACGGCCCGAACGGCCACGGCCGCGCGGGGCAAAACGCTTCATGACGAGGCCGTTGCCGACATGCGCCTCGGCGACGACGAGATCGTCGACCTCGAGGTCATGGTTGTTCTCGGCATTGGCAATCGCCGATTCCAGGCACTTCTTGACGTCGACCGCGATCCGCTTGCGCGAGAACTGCAGGTCGGCAAGTGCGGCCGATGCCTTGCGGCCACGGATCATCTGCGCCACCAGGTTGAGCTTCTGCGGGCTGACGCGCAGCATCCGGGCGACGGCCTTGGCCTCATTGTCCGCGAGGACACGTTCGCGCTTTGGTTTGCTCATCGCTTAATCCTCAAGCCCTCTTGGCTTTCTTGTCGCCAGAGTGGCCGTGGAAGGTACGGGTCGGCGAGAACTCGCCGAACTTGTGACCCACCATTTCCTCGTTCACCGAAACCGGCACGTGCTTCTGACCGTTGTAGACGCCGAAGGTCAGGCCCACGAACTGCGGCAGGATGGTCGAGCGGCGACTCCAGATCTTGATGACGTCGTGACGGCCGGACGCGCGCGCAGCATCTGCCTTCTTGAGCAGCGATGCCTCGACGAACGGGCCTTTCCAGACTGAACGAACCATGTCCGGCGTTCCTTACTTCTTCCGCTTGTGGCGGCTTAGGAGAATGAATTTGTTGGTCGACTTGTTCGACCGCGTCTTCTTGCCCTTGGTCGGCTTGCCCCACGGGGTCACCGGGTGGCGGCCGCCCGAGGTGCGGCCTTCACCGCCGCCATGCGGGTGGTCGATCGGGTTCATGACGACACCGCGGTTGTGCGGGCGCCAGCCGAGCCAGCGGGTACGACCGGCCTTGCCGATCGAGATGTTCATGTGATCCGGATTCGACACCGCGCCAATGGCGCCGCGGCAACGGCCGTGCACCAGGCGCTGTTCGCCCGAGTTCAGGCGGATGATGACGTAGTCCTGGTCACGGCCGACGATCTGGGCATAGGTGCCGGCGGAGCGCGCAAGCTGACCGCCCTTGCCGATCTTCAGCTCGATGTTGTGGACGATGGTGCCGACCGGCATGTTGCCGAGCGGCATCACATTGCCCGGCTTGACGTCGACATAGCTGCCGGCCACGACCGTGTCACCCGCGGCGAGCCGCTGCGGCGCCAGGATGTAGGCCTGCTCGCCGTCCTGATACTTGATCAGCGCGATGAAGGCGGTGCGGTTCGGGTCGTATTCCAGCCGCTCGACGATCGCCGGCACGTCCACCTTGTCGCGGCGGAAGTCGACGTTGCGATAGGCCTTCTTGTGGCCACCGCCACGGAAGCGCACGGTGATGCGCCCGGTGTTGTTGCGGCCACCGTTCGACTGCTTGCCCTCGGTGAGCGCCTTGACCGGCTTGCCCTTGTAGAGCGCCGAACGATCGACCATGACCAGCTGGCGCTGGCCCGGCGTCGTTGGATTATAAGTTTTCAATGCCATCGTCGTTACGCCCTTATAGTCCGGTAGTCACGTCGATGCGGTGGCCCTCTTCCAGGGTCACGATCGCGCGCTTGGTGTCCGACTGCGAGCCGAAATTGCCGCGGAACACCTTGGTCTTGCCCTTGCGCACCAGCGTGTTCACGCTCTTGACCTTGACGTCGAAGAGCTTCTCGACCGCTTCCTTGATCTGCGGCTTGGTGGCCTTGGAAGCGACCTTGAACAGCACCTTGTTGTGCTCCGAGGCGAGCGTCGCCTTTTCGGTCACAACGGGCGCGACGATGACGTCGTAGTGGCGCGGATCGATATTCTTCATTTGAAGCGCGCCTCCAGCGCATCGACGGCCGCCTTGGTCAGGACCAGCTTCTGGCGCCGCAGGATGTCGTAGACGTTGATGCCCTGGATCGGCAGCACGTCGATATTCGGAATGTTGCGGGCCGCGGCCGCGAAACCGTTGTTGAGCTCGGCGCCGTCGATGATCAGCGCATTGGTCAGCCCGAGGCCGGAGAAGTGACCGACCAGCGCCTTGGTCTTGGCTTCCTTGATATCAGCGCTGTCGAGCACGACCAGGCCGCCGTCCTTGGCCTTGGCCGACAGAGCATGCTTGAGCGCCAGCGCACGCACCTTCTTCGGCAGGTCGGTCGCATGCGAGCGAACCACCGGACCGAAGGCGCGGCCGCCGCCACGGAACTGCGGCACGCGCGCCGAGCCGTGACGGGCACCGCCAGTGCCCTTCTGCTTGTACATCTTCTTGCCGGTGCGCCAGATCTCGGCGCGCCCCTTGGCCTTGTGCGTGCCCGCCTGGCGCTTGTTGAGCTGCCACTGCACGCAGCGCTGAATGATGTCCGCGCGCGGCTCGAGGCCGAAAATGGCGTCGGAAAGCTGGACCGAGCCAGCTTCCTTGCCCTCCAGGGTGGTGACTTTCAGTTCCATCTCACGCACCCTCCTGCTCGGCCGGCGCTTCGGCAGCCTGCTCGCCCGCAACCTTGAACTTGCCGGGCTTCGGAGCTTCCTTCGGCAGCGGCTTCTTGATGGCGTCGCGCACCCTGATCCAGCCGCCCTTGGAGCCGGGAACGGCGCCTTCGACCAGGATCAGGCCACGCTCGACATCGGTCTGGACGACGCGAAGGTTGAGCGTGGTGATGCGATCGACACCCATGTGGCCGGGCATCTTCTTGTTCTTCCAGGTCTTGCCGGGATCCTGACGGCCACCGGTCGAACCGATCGAACGGTGCGAGATCGACACGCCGTGGGTGGCGCGCAGACCGCCGAAATTCCAGCGCTTCATGCCGCCGGCAAAGCCCTTACCGATCGAGGTGCCGGTCACGTCGACGAACTGACCGACCACGAAGTGATCGGCTTGGATCTCGGCGCCGACCGGGATCAGCGCATCCTCAGAAACGCGGAATTCCGCGACCTTGCGCTTCGGCTCGACCTTGGCGACGGCGAACTGGCCGCGCTCGGCCTTCGGCATGTAGACGGTCTTGCGCGAGCCCGAGCCGAGCTGCAGCGCGACATAACCGTTCGTTTCAGTGGTGCGGTGGCCCAGCACCTGGCAGTTGCCGAGCTTCAGCACGGTCACGGGGATATGCTCGCCGGCCTCTGTGAAGACCCGCGTCATCCCGACCTTTTGTGCGATCACTCCGGAGCGCATCGGCGTGGTTCCTGTTCTCTTTCGTCCGCTCGCGCGGACTTCAATCCAAAAAACTTAGAGCTTGATCTCGACGTCGACACCGGCGGCCAGATCGAGCTTCATGAGAGCATCGACGGTCTGCGGGGTCGGATCGACAATGTCGAGAAGGCGCTTGTGGGTGCGCATCTCGAACTGTTCGCGGCTCTTCTTGTCGACGTGCGGCGAACGGTTGACGGTGAACTTCTCGATGCGAGTCGGCAGCGGAATGGGACCGCGAACCTGGGCACCGGTACGTTTCGCCGTGTTCACGATCTCGCGGGTCGACGTATCGAGGATACGATGGTCGAACGCCTTGAGACGGATGCGGATATTCTGGCCGTTCATTGCCGTACTTTCTTTGGTGAGTGGCGAGTAGCGAGTAGCGAATAGAAATTCCTATTCGCCACTCGCCATTCCCTGTTCGCTTCTTACTCGAGGATCGAGGCGACGACGCCGGCGCCGACGGTGCGGCCGCCTTCGCGGATCGCGAAGCGCAGCTTCTCCTCCATCGCGATCGGCACGATCAGGTGCACTTCCATCGCAATGTTGTCGCCAGGCATCACCATCTCGGTGCCCTCAGGCAGATGCACGACACCGGTCACGTCGGTGGTGCGGAAGTAGAACTGCGGGCGGTAGTTGGTGAAGAACGGGGTGTGACGGCCGCCCTCTTCCTTGGTGAGGATGTACGCCTCAGCCTTGAACTTGGTGTGCGGCTTGACCGAACCCGGCTTGCACAGCACCTGACCACGCTCCACTTCCTCACGCTTGGTACCGCGGAGCAGCGCACCGATGTTGTCGCCCGCCTGGCCCTGATCGAGCAGCTTGCGGAACATTTCGACGCCGGTGACGGTGGTCTTCTGAGTGTCGCGCAGACCGACGATCTCGATTTCGTCGCCGACCTTGACGATGCCGCGCTCGACACGGCCGGTCACCACGGTGCCGCGGCCCGAGATCGAGAACACGTCTTCGACCGGCATCAGGAACGGCTGGTCGATCGGACGCTCCGGCTGCGGAATGTACTCGTCGACATTGCGCATCAGCTCAAGAACCGCGTCATGGCCGAGCTTCTTGTCGCTGTCTTCCAGAGCGGCCAGCGCCGACCCCTTGACGATCGGGATCTTGTCGCCGGGGAAGTCGTACTTCGAGAGCAGCTCGCGCACTTCGAGCTCGACGAGCTCGAGCAGCTCCGGATCGTCGACCATGTCGCACTTGTTGAGAAACACGACGAGCGCGGGAACGCCGACCTGGCGGGCGAGCAGGATGTGCTCGCGGGTCTGCGGCATCGGGCCGTCGGCAGCCGACACGACGAGGATCGCACCGTCCATCTGGGCGGCGCCGGTGATCATGTTCTTCACGTAGTCGGCGTGGCCGGGGCAGTCGACGTGGGCGTAGTGGCGGTTCTTGGTCTCGTACTCGACGTGAGCGGTCGAGATCGTGATGCCGCGCGCCTTCTCTTCCGGGGCCTTGTCGATCTGGTCGTAGGCGGTGAACGTCGCACCGCCGGTTTCCGCCAGGATCTTGGTGATCGCGGCGGTCAGCGAGGTCTTGCCATGGTCGACGTGACCGATGGTGCCGATGTTGCAGTGCGGTTTGTTACGCTCAAATTTTGCTTTGGCCATTTGACTCTCCGTTCAATCGTTAGCTGCCAACCAACGATAATCAGGCAAACTTCTTCTGGACTTCAGCCGACACGTTCGCCGGCGCTTCGGCGTAGTGATCGAACTGCATGGTGAAGGTCGCGCGACCCTGGCTCATCGAGCGCAGGTTGTTCACGTAACCGAACATGTTCATGAGCGGCACCATCGCGTTGATGACGTTGGCGTTGCCGCGCATGTCTTGGCCCTGGATCTGGCCGCGCCGGGAGTTCAGGTCGCCGATGACGGAACCGGTGTAGTCTTCCGGCGTCACCACCTCGACCTTCATGATCGGCTCGAGCAGGACGGACTTGCCCATCTGCAGCGCCTCGCGGAAACAGGCCCGCGTTGCGATTTCGAAGGCCAGTGCCGACGAGTCGACGTCGTGATACTTGCCGTCGATGAGCTGCACCTTGACGTCGACGATCGGGAAGCCCGCGACGACGCCCGAGCCCAGCACGCTCTCGAGACCCTTCTCGACGCCGGGGATGTATTCCTTCGGCACCGCGCCACCGACGATCTTCGATTCGAACTCGTAGCCCTTGCCGGCCTCGTTCGGCTCGACGATCAGCGTCACGGCCGCGAACTGGCCGGTGCCGCCGGTCTGCTTCTTGTGGGTGTAGCTGTGCTCGACCCGCTTGGTCACGCGCTCACGGAACGCCACCTGCGGCGCACCGATGTTGGCGTCGACCTTGTAGGTGCGCTTCAGGATGTCGACCTTGATGTCGAGATGCAGTTCGCCCATGCCCTTCAGGATGGTCTGACCGGACTCGTGGTCGGTCGTCACCCGGAACGACGGATCTTCCGCCGCGAGCTTCGCGAGCGCGACACCGAGCTTTTCCTGGTCGGCCTTCGACTTCGGCTCGATCGCGATCTCGATCACCGGATCCGGGAACTCCATCTTTTCCAGGATCACCGGGTGGTTCGGATCGCACAGCGTGTCGCCGGTGCGCGCTTCCTTGAGGCCCGCCAGCGCGACGATGTCGCCGGCATAGGCTTCCTTGATGTCCTCACGGTTGTTCGCATGCATCAACAGCATGCGCCCGATCCGCTCCTTCTTCTCGCGGGTCGAGTTGATCACGCCGGTGCCGCTCTGCAGGATGCCCGAATAGATGCGGCAGAAGGTGATGGTGCCGACAAACGGGTCGTCCATGATCTTGAACGCGAGCAGCGCCAGCGGCTCCTTGTCGTCCGCCTTGCGCACGACTTCGTTGCCGTCCTCGTCGGTGCCCTTGATCGCGGGCACGTCGATCGGCGACGGCAGGTAGTCGACGACGGCGTCAAGCAGCGGCTGCACGCCCTTGTTCTTGAACGCGGAGCCGCACAGCACCGGATAGAACGCGCCGGTCAGCACCGCTTTGCGGATCAGCCGCTTCAGCGTCGCTTCGTCGGGCTCGTTGCCATCGAGGAAGGCGGCCAATGCGTCGTCGTCGAGCTCGACGGCGGCTTCCACCATCTTCTCGCGGTATTCCTTGGCCTGGTCGACGAGGTCTTCCGGAATGTCGACATAGTCGAACTTCGCACCGAGGGATTCATCGTTCCAGACGATGCCCTTCATCTTCACGAGATCGACGAGACCCTTGAAGTTGTTCTCGGCACCGATCGGAAGCTGGATCGCGATCGGCTTGGCGCCGAGGCGGTCGACGATGTCGGACAAGCACTTGAAGAAGTCGGCACCGGTCTTGTCCATCTTGTTGGCGAAGACGATGCGCGGAACCTTGTACTTGTCACCCTGGCGCCAGACGGTCTCGGTCTGCGGCTCGACGCCCTGGTTGGAGTCGAGCACGCACACAGCGCCGTCGAGCACGCGCAAGCTGCGCTCAACTTCAATGGTGAAGTCGACGTGGCCGGGGGTGTCGATGATGTTCAGCCGCTTACCGTTCCAGAACGCGGTGGTCGCGGCGGAGGTGATGGTGATGCCACGCTCCTGCTCCTGCTCCATCCAGTCCATCGTCGCGGCACCTTCGTGCACTTCGCCGATCTTGTGGCTCTTGCCGGTGTAATAGAGGATGCGCTCGGTCGTCGTGGTCTTACCGGCGTCGATATGCGCCATGATACCGAAGTTGCGATAGTCCTCGATGGCATGTTGGCGTGGCATGGGGCTGTTCCTTAAATTCCGTAATTCGCCTTACCAGCGATAGTGCGAGAAGGCGCGGTTGGCTTCCGCCATCCGGTGCACGTCTTCACGCTTCTTGACGGCGTTCCCCCGGTTGTTCGACGCATCAAGCAGCTCCGCCGAGAGCCGCTCCGTCATGGTCTTCTCGTTGCGCTCGCGCGCGGCCGAAATCAGCCAGCGGATGCCGAGCGCCTGCCGGCGCACCGAGCGGACTTCCACCGGCACCTGATAGGTCGCACCACCGACGCGACGGGAACGCACCTCGATGGTCGGCATGACGTTCTCAAGCGCCTGCTCGAACACGCCGAGCGGGTTCTGCTTGGTCTTGGCCTCGATCATGGTGAGCGCGCCATAGACGATGTTCTCGGCGACCGACTTCTTGCCGGCGTACATGACCGAGTTCATGAACTTGGTGATGATGATGTTCCCGAACTTCGGGTCCGGAAGCACTTCACGCTTTTCTGCAGAGTGACGACGCGACATCTTACCTGTTCCCGCTTACTTCGGACGCTTGGCGCCGTACTTCGAACGACGCTGCTTACGGTTCTTTACGCCCTGGGTATCCAGCACGCCGCGGAGGATGTGATAGCGCACGCCCGGCAAGTCCTTGACGCGGCCGCCGCGGATCATGACCACCGAGTGCTCCTGAAGGTTATGGCCCTCACCCGGGATGTAACCGATCACCTCGAACCCATTGGTCAGACGCACCTTGGCGACCTTACGAAGCGCCGAGTTCGGCTTCTTCGGGGTCGTCGTGTAGACGCGCGTGCACACGCCGCGCTTCTGCGGCGACTGCTGCAGCGCCGGCACCTTCTTGCGCGACTTCTGCACTTCCCGTGGTTTTGCGATCAGCTGGTTGATCGTCGGCATGTCAGCCTTCACCCTTCAAGTTCGCGCGGAACCTCACTGGCTCCGCAAATTCTTCACGGGAACGAACCGCCCGTCCGGCCGCCTCACACGAAAACCGTTCGCGCAAAACGAAATCGCGCCTACCACTCATTGCTGAGCGGAAAGCGCTTGACGCCACAGAGGACCGCGATCACGACCGATCAGCTCTCGCTGTCCGGCTGAAAACCGAGGTCATGCGTCCGAGTTCACTCTCAAGAGAACGCGCTCAAGAGAACAAAAATCGCCCTGGCATTGCCTAGCTATCATCGACAGCGTTTGAGCGGCATTCGTCGAGGTTGGTGCCCGCCTCAGTCCAGTAGGTCTGATAGGGTGTTCCGTTCCGACGCTGGCGTAGCTCACCGCCTGTCGTTAAGTTCGCGCCTTGTATAAGCGGTAGATAGTGAAGTCAAGCAAAACGACAATACGAGAAACGCCTCTGCTGCATATGGATTTGGCACTTTCGCGCGCTCAGCGCGAGTGAAAATCGCAAAGTCTACTGCCCCACTTTCCGAGCGAGTCGGCCGACTATTTTATCCGGACATAAATAGCCTGAAGCAGCTCTTAGGCGGCTCTCAACCAAAGATTCGCGCAAAATAAGCCTTGTTTGCCATTTCGGGCGCAAAGAACGCGCTTAGCCCCTGCCCTGTACCGCCTTGCGATCATCGGCAGCGAGTGGCCAACTCCACGGCAGCCGCGATGCTTGGCCGGCCGGCATTCGACCATCCCGGTCGATTTGCAGGATGTCTGTCCGCCAGATTTCCGCTTCGAGAAGCTGGCGGCGGCGCACCGATCGAGCGATTCGCGCGGACCGAGGCAGCTTGCGATCCAACCAAGGCGCGTGCGTTGATATCCACGTCGCCCAAGGTCTGTCGCTCGCGCTGCCGCGACAAGTCAAAAAAAGCTTCACCCCGATCGCGTTACGGTTGCGGCGAAGGTGCGCAAAGTCCGCCTCGAATCAGCGAGGAAAATGCTTCAGCAGCTTCCTTCTCGCTGCAATGACCACCGATCATCATGACCGAGAGCGCTTCGCCCGCCCCGACAAGGCCGACACAGCGCCGTTGTAGTTCATCGGGCGGCAACGTGCTGTACGGCTCAAGCGCCGATACGAACAGCTGGACGTACCCATCTATCAGCTCCTGGTGCACCGCGCCCATCTTCCCGCTGCCCGACAGCGCCGCGCCCACCGCGTGCCATTCGCCACTCGTATCTGCGGAACAGTGGATATAGGCGGTGGCGAGGATGTCGGCAGTATCCCCCAAGTTCCGCTGAACGCTTCTTAACGCTTCACGCAGGGCATTCGCCTGCTCCCTGTCGAGCGACTTGTAGAGTTCGATCAACAACCCCGATCGTGTGCCGAAGTGTTCGTACGGGATTGGCTTGGAGACCCCGGCACGAGCGGCCAGGTGTCCCAGTGTCAGCCGATCGGCCCCTTCCTCGCGGATAATGACGAGGGCCATATCGAGCAACTGGCGCCGTCGATCCGCCTTCGAGAGCCGACCGGAAAGCGCCTTATGCGCTTTCGGTCTCAAAGAGTGTTTCACGGTCCGGATCTCCCCCTTGCAATACCTACCATCAGTAACTTACTAATGGTAACTTACCGACGTTAGGTTATGTTCGCTAGGATGAGAGGCACCGCAATGTCGCCAGCTCCCATTCTCCTGATCGGCGGCTCCGGCATTGTCGGCCGCTGGACGGCCCGATTCCTGCGCGTCGCCCATCCCGATCAGCCGCTACTGATCGGCGGCCGCGATCTCGCTAAGGCCAAGAAAGTCGCGACCGAAATTGGCGGTGCGGAGGGTGTGGTGCTCGACCTGGCCGTTGATGGCCTTGGACTCGGTGAGCGCCCGGTCAGCGCCGTCGCCGTCTTTTTTACGGACGAAAGGATCGCCGGGCTCCGTTTCGCTCAGTCGCGCGGCGTGCCGCACATCAGCATTTCTCCAGGCATTATCGAGATGGGCCCCGAAGTAGCGGCCTACATCCACGACCCGGACGCCGCGCCGGTCATTCTGGGCACGGAATGGCTCGTCGGCGCGACGACGGTCCCCACGCTCGAATTCGCCAAGGCGTTCGGTCGGGTCCACGACATCGCTATCGGCGCGCTGCTCGATGAGCAGGATGCCTTCGGTCCGGCGGCAGCCGCCGACCTGGAGCGCCAAACGAAGACCATGCCGGCGGCGCTTGCTCGTCGGGACGGCGCCTACCTCTGGCGCGTTGGCGGCGATGCCAAGGCCAAGTTCCGCGCCGTCGACGGCACCCTGATGGAGGCCTCCGCACTCTCCCCCTATGACGTTGTCGGCCTTGCGACCGCGACCGGCGCGCCAAACGTTCAGTTCAGTCTCGCGATTGGAGTGAGCTCCACTCGCCGCCGAGGAGAGCCGATGTCGACCGAGATCGTCATCGAACTTGCCGGTGAGGATCAAGCGGGCCGACTGCTCCGCACCCGTCATGCGATTGTCCATCCTGAGGGACAGATGCCACTGACGGGGCTAGGCGTCGCCATGGTTCTCGAACGGCTCGTCGGACTCGACGGCAATCCGGCAACTCCCCCTGGCCTCTACTTTCCCTATCAGCTCCTCGAGCCCGCAGCCTATTTTGCCCGTCTCGAAAAGATCGGCGGAATGGTCATGACACTGGATGTGTTCTGACGAGTAACGATTCCGTCCTGCCAAGAAGGCTTACAGGCCCTGGTCAATGGCCAAGGCCCTCGACTTCCGCCTGGTGTCGACGGACCCCAGCCTTTGCTGGCGCGCGCAGCGCGGCGCCCGCTTCCTTTTCCGGCTTGCTCGCGGTGCCCTGCGGCGCCTTGGCGGAGGATGTCCGACGACGCTGCCGCAGGCGGTCCCGCAGACGCCGCAGAAAATGGTAGCCGAGCAGCCGGCCCGCTTCCATCCGGTAGCCCAGCGACTTCGTTCCGCTGACATCGAAGAGCAGATCGAGCATGGTGCGGCGGCCGGTCCATAGCTGGGCCATGAAGCTGTCTTCGGCGGCGCAGGAATTGATCGCCTCGATCTCGGGCTGCGCGAACAGCTGATCGGTCACCTTGTCGACGAGGAGATGCCCGGGTGAATATCGCGCGAACTGGGCATCGTATGCGGTCTTCCAAGTGTAGGCGGTCGCGCCGCCATACATCAGCACCTGCGCAGCCGCGACCTCGCCGTTGACCTGCAGCAAGGCGACGGAGCAGGCTTGGCGGTCGGCCAGATTGTGCACCAACTGCCTGGTGAAGGCGGCATCGCGGGCATCCGATAACACCGCCGTGCCCTGCTCACCCTTCCAACTTGCCTTTTCCATCGCCAGAAACGTCTCGAACGCCTGGCGGACCGCGCCAGGCGACCGGTCGTTGACGACATCGACGGCGCCAAGCGCCGACAGTCTGTTCCAGTCCTGACGCAGCTTTTTCCGCGTCGAGCCGCTACGCTTCACGCCGAATTCCTTCGTCACGAAAGGCCGGCTGCTCGTTGCAACGATCAACGGCTCGATGCCACGCGCGGCCAGCCATTTTGACATGGCCGCGTAGCTCGGGCACTCCCCGTCGAACGACGTGAGGCTGAGGACATCGGGCAGCAGCGGGTCTTGTTCGATGGCGGCGAGGAATGCGGGAATGACCTGATCGGCGAAGGCCGGATCGACGACCGGGCTGGAGAGAAAAGCATAAGTGTAGGGCAGCGCTTCCGACACCTTTGGCCACAATCGCACGGCCTGCCGCACCTGTAGCGCCCAGATGCCTACGAGCCTCCGCTGCGAAGCGCCCTGCTCCCAGGCCAGCAGCACGTGGATCCTGGCAAAGTCGGTCGCAACGGCCGCCGCAAGCGCGGCCGGATTCATGAACACGTTCGACGACGCACGCCGCACCAGATCGTCCCATTGCGGGGCGATGTCCAGGCTGGGTGAATCAATCGTTACCAAGATCATCGAAATCCGACCCTTCGACCGCGCGCCATCGTGTTTGCGGGACATTGCTTTTCAATTAAGCGGACGCGGGACTGACTGGATTGTGAAGCACCAGTTCAGGGTTCCTTTGCGATTCTCGGCCATGCATGGAGCCTTGCGATCAGAGGCAAGACGCATGCGCTACACGGATGTTGCCATCATCGGCGGCGGGCTCGCCGGTTCGACCGCCGCGGCGATGCTCGGACGCGCGGGCATCTCGGCGTGCCTGATCGACCCGCATCTGAGCTATCCACCTGAGCTGCGCTGCGAGAAGCTCGGCGGAGATCAACTCGAGCTGTTGCGCAGGACCGGCCTTGCCGAAGAGACGCTGCGCGCCACGACGCTGGACGGCCAGGTGTGGGAGGCGCGGTTCGGCTACGTCGTCGCCAAGAAGCCCAGCGATCAGCACGGCATCCTCTATGACACGCTGGTCAACACCATGCGCGCGCAGATTCCAGGCGATGTCGAGATCATCCATGCCAAGGCCTACGCTGTTTCAAACAGCGCCGACCGGCAGAAGATCGTGCTGTCGAACAATGAGGAGATCTCGGCACGGCTCATCGTGCTCGCTAACGGCCTGAACACCGGCCTGCGCCACACGCTCGGCATGCAGCGCCGCATCATCAGCGCGTGCCATTCAATCACGCTTGGCTTCGATGTCATGCCGGTCGGCCGCGCGGCGTTCGATTTTCCGGCACTGACCTATTGGCCGGGCCGGCCGAGCGCGCGCATGGCCTATCTTACATTGTTCCCGATCGGCGGAACGATGCGCGCCAACCTCATGGTCTACCGCGACATGACCGACCCGTGGCTGCAGCAGTTCAGGCAGGCGCCGGAAGCCACCATGCTCGCCACGATGCCGGGGCTTGCCCGCATGACCGGCGGCTTCATGGTCTCCGGGCCGATCAGGATCAGGCCCGCCGACCTCTACGTCACCGAAGGATATCTGCAGCCCGGTATCGTGCTGGTCGGCGACGCGTTCTCGACCTCCTGCCCAGCCGCCGGCACCGGTAGCGACAAGGTCTTCACCGACGTCGAGCGGCTGTGCAACGTCCACATCCCGGCGTGGCTTTCGAGCGACGGCATGGACGTGCCGAAGATCCAGGCGTTCTACGACGATCCGGTCAAGCAGGCCTGCGAGGCACGATCGCTTGCCAAGGCCTACCACCTTCGCTCGCTGTCGATCGACCATGGCCTGACCTGGCGCGCCGGACGCTGGGGCCGCTTCGTGGTCCGCTTCGCGCAGGGCGTCCGCTACTCCACCGCCGGCGCGTTTCGCCCCGGCCGGCAAGGCCGGATCGCGACATCAAGCTGAGGGATCACTCCTCGTCGTCGTCCTCATCATCGTCTTCATCGTCGTCGGCCTGCGCAGCGGCATTGTGTGCGACGTGGCCCTGATCGTCCCAGAGCTTGCGGTAGACGCCGTTTGCGGCGAGCAGCTCGGCATGGGTGCCGCGCTCGATCGCCTTGCCGCCGGAGATCACGATGATCTCGTCCATGTCGACCACCGACGTCAGCCGGTGCGTCGACCAGATCATGGTGCGGCCCGCGGCAACCCTGAACAGCGTGCTGTTGATCGCGGCCTCCGTGGTCTGGTCGAGGGCCGAGGTCGCTTCGTCGAGCAGCAGCACGGACGGATTGCGGATGATGGCACGCGCGATCGCGATGCGCTGGCGCTGGCCGCCTGAGAGCGTGTCGCCGCGCTCGCCGACCACGGTGTCGTATTTCTGCGGCAGGCTCATGATGAAGCGATGGATTTCGGCCTTGCGCGCGGCGTCCACGACCTCTTCGTCACTCGCGCCTTCCTTCCCGAGGCGGATGTTCTCCCGGATCGACATGTTGAACAGCATGTTCTCCTGGAACACGACCGCCATGCTTCGCCGCAGCGATTCACGCGTCACCTTGCGGATATCGACGCCGTCGATGGTGACGCGGCCCTCGTCCGGCACGTAAAGCCGCAGGATCAGATTGAGCAGCGTGCTCTTGCCGGAGCCCGAGGGGCCGACGATCGCGATGCGCTGACCAACCTTGAGCTTGAGGCTGAAATTATCGAGCACCGGCTCCTGACTGCCCTCGTACTGGAACGTCACGCGCTCAAAGGTGATGTCATTGGTGATGCGCGGCAGGTCCGGCGCGCCCGGCCGGTCGGCGCCGCGCGTCGGCTCGTCCAGGAGTTCCTGCATATGCTGCACCGCCGCCGCCGACTGGATCGATACCGGGATGAAGTGCATCAGGTGCGCGATGTTGTAGGACACCTCCCAGAATGCGCTTTCGAAGGTGACGAAGGTGCCGATGGTGATCTGGCCCTTGGTGGCGAGATAGGCGCCGATCGCGAGCACCACGAGGTGCAACAGCAGCACCGCGATGGTGACCGTGCGCTCCACCATGGTCGACAGGAACATGGCGGAAGCTGCCTTCCGCCGCACGTCGTTGTTGCGCATCGTGAACCAGCCGAGCGCGCGGCGCTGCAGGTTGAACGCCTTCACCACGGCCTGGGCCGCGACATTCTCCTGCACGGTGCCGAGCAGCGCGGCCTCGTTCAGCTTCTGCTCGTAATTGGCCTGCACCGCCTTCGGGGTCAGGATCCGCGGCCCGATCAGGGTGATCGGAAACACGAGTAGCGCGACCACGGCAAGCTGCCAGCTCAGGAACAGCATCAGGATGATGCCGGCAATGAGCTCCAGGAACGGCAGGGCGGCGCTGTTGGCGAAGCTCTTGACCGAGCCCTCGAAGGCCGAAAGGTCGATCGAGAAGCGCGACAGGATCTCGCCGCGCTTGGTGCGGGCGAAATAGGACGACGGCAGGTTCTGGACGTGCTCGAACAGTTTGGTCCGCGCGTCGGAGATAATGCAGGCGGCAAGCCGCGCGTCCCAGCGTTCGTACCAGACCGCGATGATGGAGGTGATGATCCCGGCGGCGGCAAGCACGCCGAGGATCTTGTAGAGCGCCTGGAAGTCTTCCTCGCCGAGCGCATCGTCGATCAGGAACTTCAGGCTGAGCGGCATGATGACGTTGAACAACGTCTCGACCACGAGGCCGAAGCTGACGAAGACCAGCATCCGCTTGTAGTTGGCCAGATACGGCTTGACGAAGCCGTAGATCGTGGCAAGCGCGCCGGCGGCTTCCTTGGCGGTGAAGACGACGAGGTCCTCGTCCTCATCATCGTCATCGAGCTCGATTTCGTTCTCGGCGTCGGCTTCGTCATCATCGTCGGGAAGCGGTGATGTCGACGAAGGCTTGCCGCCGGGCCTGGACGTAGCGGAATCGGCATTCGCCCCGAGCTTCTTTTTCAGCTCGAGTTCATCCGTCGCAACCGGATTGTGACCGTCAGATGATGGGGGCTTCGATGCCATGAAACCAACCGATACTGCACGGCCGGCATGACCGCAAATCGAGCGCGACAGCGCGATACGCGCTATGCCAACGATTCTATGCGATCAGCAAGGATTGGGCAAAGCAATTGAACCGGCCGGTGCACCGGTCAATCTTCAGGTCAATCCTTGGGTCAATCCTCGTCCTCGACCTTATCGAAGAACGAATAGCGCAACGCGTCGGAGTCGCCGTACCAGTGGCCGGGCCCCTTGTTGGCGGCGCGCGCCGCGGTCCACAGCGCCTCGGTGCAGTCGCGACGATGGGCGGCGAGATCAAAACCGTTGCCGAAGAACAGTTCCGACCACTCCCACCAGGTGGCGAGCTTCTTGACGCCACGCAACAGATCGTAGCGGTCGATCAGGCCGGGCGCGAGGTCCGAAGTCACCGAGCCGAACACGAGGCCGGTCTTGACCACGCGATGCAATTCGCGCGCCGCGCGCACCACCTGCTTTCCGCCGAGATGGCAGAGGCTGGTCTCGAACACGAAGTCGAATTCGTTGTCCTCGAACGGCAGGTCGACGACCGAGCCGAGCTTGTTGTACTCCTGCAGCGCCTTCGGTGTCTTGCCGTGGATGAAGCGGTTGTTCTCGACGCCCCAGGCATCGACCCCGCGCTCGCGCAGCGCGCCGACCAGTTCGCCGCTCGCCGAGCCCGCCACCAGGAGCTTGTAGCCCTTCGCCTCGCCCCAGACGATCTGGATCATCTCCATCAGCAGCGCGGGATCGGTGAAGTGGCGCCACGCCTCGCTGTAGGGGCCCTGCCCGCGATAATTCTCGAAATAACCGCGGTCGATCTTGTCCGACAGCGGCCGCTCGGCCTGGGCGCGGGCATGGCGCAGCCGGATCATCTCGGTCAGGATGATGTCGGTCGCCGCATCGGACGAATCGAGCAGGCCGTTCAGCGTGGAATCGAACAGATAATCGCCGACCACGACGATGCCGGGATGCTCCTTGGGCTCGGGACGATGGTTGGTCATGACGTCGCGCGCCGGCAGGCCGCCGGGCAGCGCGTTCACCGAGCTCAGCCAGCGGTGGATCTTGCCCTCGAGGAAATGCTCGCGCGCATTGCCGAGGGAAGCCGGCAGCGATTTCAACGCAGCATCGATCAGTTCCTGGTCGGTCAGATTGGCAAAGGCCAGCGCGTCCGAGCCCGCGATCAGCCAGTTCAGGACACCGTGCCGGCCAACATCATGGCGCGAACCTTCGTTGTAGACGCAGCAGCCGCCGAACGCTTCCGACATGAACCAGGAGCCCGGGATCTTCTCGCCCCAGAACGGCTCGTCGAACAGGATCGAGACGCGCAGGTAGTGCGCCGGGCGGTCGAAATAGGCGATGTGCTTGACCATCGACTGGCGCAACTCCTCGCCGTCCCAGCCGAGCGTGGCGAGCCAGGAATGCGGCAGGCAGACCAGCACGAGGTCGAAGTCGCGCGTCTCCGGCCCTTTCCCGTTCATCATGTTGAGGCGGTAGCGGCCGTTGCCGGCCTTGCCGACTTTCAGCACCCGGTGATTGAGCTGGATGTCGGCATCGACTTCCGAGCGCAGGCATTCGATGAGCTGCTCATTGCCGTTCTGGATCGAGTACAGGCCGATATAGCCGTCGATATCCATCACGAAATTCTTCAGCGCATTGAGCCCGTTGGTGTTGTGGCTCTCGGTCGCGATGTCGGAGCGGGCCATCACCTTGAAGAAGCGCTTGGCGGTCGGATCCTCGACCTCCTCGTCGAGGAGTTGCTCGCAGGTCTTGTGGGCCCAGGGATGCTCGTTGTCATGCGCGCCGACGCCTTCGTAGTATTCGACCGGCGAGATCATCTCGGTGCAGCGCTTGCGGAACGCTTCGATCGCCTCGGCGGTCGTCGCGCCATATTTGCGGCGCATGCCCCGCACGTCGTTCAAGAGCTCGCCGTCGAGCTGGACCTGCTCGGCATCCATCGGGATGGTCTGCAGGCCGAAATGCTGGATCAGTTCGCGCAGCGGATCCGGGCCGGTCATCGAATAATCGTAGATCTCGGCGACGCCGGCCTCGTAGGTCGCGGATGCGGTATTGAATTTGCGCGTGACGATCTTGCCGCCGAGCCGGTCCGACGCCTCGTAAATGGTGACGCGGCAGAGGTCGCCGAGCTTCCTCTTCAGGTACCAGGCGCTCATCAGCCCGCCGGGGCCGCCACCAACGATTGCGAGATCAAGCATGGGGATTCCGTTCTTCCGGGCGGGCGAAGCACCCGGCCGTAGCCGCTCTTAGCAGAAGCGCTTTTCTGTCTGAAGGAAAGATGAACAAAGCGCATTCCTGCAGCGCAGCACAAGAGGAGAGCAGCAAAAAGGCCGGCAAAAAGCCGGCCTTTTCGTGAGTACCGTAGTTTTGCGGGGTATTACTCCGCCGGCGGCAGCGCCAGCGGCTCCGCTTCGGGCGCGGACGGCACGATCGCCGCCTGCTTCTCGCGCTCGTCGAGGATCAGCTTGTCGCGCTTCATGGCGACTTCGCGGATCCGCGCCATCGAGGCGCCCGTGCCTGCCGGGATCAGCCGGCCGACAATGACGTTCTCCTTGAGGCCTTCCAGCGGGTCCACCTTGCCGTTGACCGCGGCTTCGGTGAGCACGCGAGTGGTCTCCTGGAAGGAGGCCGCCGAGAAGAACGAGCGGGTCTGCAGGCTCGCCTTCGTGATGCCGAGCAGCACCGGCGTTCCGGTCGCGGGCTTCTTGCCCTCTTCCTTGGCCTTGGTGTTGAGCGCGTCGAACTCGATCTTGTCGACCTGCTCACCCGAGATCATGTCGGTGTCGCCCTGATCGGTGACCTCAACCTTCTGCAGCATCTGACGGACAATCACCTCGATGTGCTTGTCGTTGATGAGCACGCCCTGCAGCCGGTAGACCTCCTGGATTTCGTTGACCAGATAGGCAGCGAGTTCCTCGATGCCCTTGATCGCCAGGATGTCGTGCGGTGCCGGATTGCCTTCGACGATGAAGTCGCCCTTTTCGACGATGTCGCCGTCCTGCAGGTGGATGTGCTTGCCCTTCGGGATCAGGTACTCGCGCGGCTCCTCGGTCTTGTCGGTCGGCTCGATCGAGATGCGGCGCTTGTTCTTGTAGTCGCGGCCGAAGCGGATGGTGCCCGCCACTTCCGCGATGATCGCCGCATCCTTCGGCTTGCGCGCCTCGAACAGTTCAGCAACGCGCGGCAGACCGCCGGTGATGTCGCGGGTCTTGGCGCTCTCGGTCGAGATACGCGCCAGGATGTCGCCGGGCTTCACCTGCGCACCGACGTCGACCGACAAAATCGCGTCGACCGACAGCATGTAGCGGGCATCGCCGCCACGCGCGAGCTTCATCACCTTGCCGTCCTTGCCCTTGACCACGATGGCCGGGCGCAGATCGGCGCCGCCACGCGTCGATCGCCAGTCGATGACGACGCGCTTGGCGATACCGGTGGATTCGTCCAGCGTCTCCGAGATCGACTGGCCCTCGACCAGGTCCTCGAACCCGATCGTACCCTCGACTTCGGTCAGCACCGGACGGGTGTAAGGATCCCACTCGGCGATGCGCTGCCCGCGCTTGACCATATCGCCCTCGTCGACATGCATGCGCGAGCCGTACTGGATGCGATGGGTCGCACGCTCGGTGCCGTCGGCATCGACGATCGCAACCACCATGTTGCGGACCATCGCGACCAGGTGGCCTTCGCTGTTGCGGGCGATTGCCTTGTTCCTGATCACGATCTTGCCGTCGAAGTTCGACTCCACGAACGACTGCTCGTTGATCTGCGCCGCGCCGCCGATGTGGAACGTGCGCATCGTCAACTGCGTGCCCGGCTCGCCGATCGACTGCGCCGCGATCACGCCGACCGCCTCGCCGTGGTTGACGGGGGTGCCGCGGGCGAGATCGCGTCCGTAGCACTTGGCGCAGATGCCGTTGATGAGCTCGCAGGTCAGCGCCGAACGGATCTTCACCTCCTGGATGCCGGCCTTCTGGACGGCGTCCACATGGGACTCCTCCATCAGCGTTCCGCGCGCGATCAGGACCTCGTTGGTCGCGGGATCGCGCACGTCATCGCAGGCCACGCGGCCCAGGATGCGCGAGCCGAGCGAGGCGACCACCGTGCCGGCATCGATGATGGCGCGCATCTTGATGCCGAGATGGGTGCCGCAGTCGCTGGACGTGATGATGCAGTCCTGCGCCACGTCGACCAGACGGCGGGTCAGGTACCCGGAGTTCGCGGTCTTCAACGCGGTGTCCGCGAGGCCCTTGCGGGCGCCGTGGGTCGAGTTGAAGTACTCGAGCACCGAGAGGCCTTCCTTGAAGTTGGAAATGATCGGCGTCTCGATGATCTCGCCCGACGGCTTCGCCATCAGGCCGCGCATGCCCGCGAGCTGGCGCATCTGCGCCGGCGAACCACGCGCGCCGGAATGCGCCATCATGTAGATCGAGTTGATGTCGGCATCCGCCCCGCTGGCCGTCTTCTTGGTCGAGGAGATCTCCTTCATCATCGCCTTGGCGACTTCTTCGCCAGCCTTCGACCAGGCGTCGACGACCTTGTTGTACTTCTCGCCATGGGTGATCAGGCCGTCATTGTACTGCTGCTCGAAATCCTTCGCCAGCGTACGGGTCTGGTCGACGATCTTCCACTTCGACGCCGGCACGACCATGTCGTCCTTGCCGAACGAGATGCCGGCCTTGAAGGCGTTGTAGAAGCCGAGCGCCATGATGCGGTCGCAGAAGATCACCGTCTCCTTCTGGCCGCAGTGCCGGTAGACCTGGTCGATCACGCCGGAGATCTCGCGCTTGGTCATCAGCTTGTTGATGATGTCGTACGAAGTCCTCGGGTGCTTCGGCAGCAGGTTGCCGAGCATGACGCGGCCCGCGGTGGTTTCGATCCAGCGCTTGCTCTTCTTGCCTTCCTCGTCGAGGCCCTCCCACCGGTACTTGATCTTGGTGTGGAGGTGGATGACCTTCGAGTGCAGGGCATGCTCGAGCTCGGCCATGTCGCCGAACACCTTGCCCTCGCCGGGCAGGCCTTCGCGCATGATCGAGACGTAGTAGAGGCCGAGCACGATGTCCTGCGAGGGCACGATGATCGGCTGGCCGTTCGCGGGGTGCAGGATGTTGTTGGTCGACATCATCAGGACGCGCGCTTCGAGCTGCGCTTCGAGCGAGAGCGGAACGTGCACGGCCATCTGGTCGCCGTCGAAGTCGGCGTTGAACGCGGCGCAGACCAGCGGGTGAAGCTGGATCGCCTTGCCCTCGATCAGCACCGGCTCGAACGCCTGGATGCCCAGACGATGCAGCGTCGGCGCGCGGTTCAAGAGCACCGGATGCTCGCGGATCACCTCGTCCAGGATATCCCAGACCTCGGGCCGCTCCTTCTCGACCAGCTTCTTCGCCTGCTTCACGGTCGTCGACAGGCCCTTGGCGTCAAGCCGCGAATAGATGAACGGCTTGAACAGTTCGAGCGCCATCTTCTTCGGCAGGCCGCACTGATGCAGGCGCAGCTCGGGACCGACCACGATCACCGAACGGCCCGAATAGTCGACGCGCTTGCCGAGCAGGTTCTGGCGGAAGCGGCCCTGCTTGCCCTTGAGCATGTCGGCGAGCGACTTCAGCGGGCGCTTGTTGGCGCCGGTGATGACGCGGCCGCGGCGGCCGTTGTCGAACAGCGCATCGACGGCCTCCTGCAGCATGCGCTTCTCGTTGCGGATGATGATGTCGGGCGCGCGCAGCTCCATAAGCCGCTTCAAGCGGTTGTTGCGGTTGATGACGCGGCGGTAGAGGTCGTTGAGGTCAGACGTCGCGAAGCGGCCGCCATCGAGCGGCACCAGCGGGCGCAGGTCCGGCGGGATCACCGGAATGACCGTCATGATCATCCATTCCGGCTTGTTGCCGGAGACGCGGAAGGCCTCGACGATCTTCAGCCGCTTGGCGAGCTTCTTGTGCTTGATGTCGGAGTCGGTCTCCTGCATCTCGGCACGCAGCGAGAGCTCGAGCTTCTCCAGCTCGAGGCCCTTCAGCAATTCACGGATCGCCTCGGCGCCGATCATGGCGGTGAAGCTGTCCTGGCCGTATTCGTCCTGCGCCTTCAGGTACTCATCTTCCGACAGGAGCTGACGGTCCTTGAGCGCGGTCAGACCCGGCTCGAGCACGACGTAGTATTCGAAGTACAGGATGCGCTCGAGATCCTTCAGCGTCATGTCGAGCAGAAGGCCGATGCGCGACGGCAGCGACTTCAGGAACCAGATGTGGGCGACGGGCGCCGCGAGCTCGATATGGCCCATGCGCTCGCGCCGGACGCGCGACAGCGTGACTTCGACCGAGCACTTTTCGCAGATGATGCCCTTGTACTTCATCCGCTTGTACTTGCCGCACAAGCACTCGTAGTCCTTGATCGGCCCGAAGATGCGGGCGCAGAACAGCCCGTCCCGCTCCGGCTTGAAAGTGCGGTAGTTGATGGTCTCCGGCTTCTTGATCTCGCCGTAGGACCAGGACAGAATCTTCTCCGGGGACGCGATCGAAATCCGGATCTGGTCGAAGACCTGGGCCGGCGTCGTCGGATTGAAAAGATTCATAATCTCTTGGTTCATGGTCTTCTCCGTCTGCCGACTTTCGTCGGCCCATGCATTCCTTTTCTGTCATGCCCCGCGAAGGCGGGGCATCCAGTAATCACCGCAGCCGCGGGTTACTGGATCGTCCGCCGGAGCTTGTCACCGGACCGGCGTTTGGCCGGACCCGTTGGCGGACGATGACGGCGGCGAAGGCGGCGTCACCGCCGCCTTCACGAAATTACTCGGCCGCTTCCGACGTCGGTGCCGGTCCCACCTTGGAATTGTGCAAGTCGACGTTGAGGCCGAGCGAGCGCATTTCCTTGACCAGCACGTTGAACGACTCCGGGATACCGGCCTCGAACGTGTCGTCGCCGCGCACGATCGCCTCGTACACCTTGGTACGGCCGGCGACGTCGTCCGACTTCACGGTCAGCATCTCCTGCAGCGTGTAGGCCGCGCCATAGGCTTCCAGCGCCCACACCTCCATTTCGCCGAAGCGCTGGCCGCCGAACTGCGCCTTGCCGCCCAGCGGCTGCTGGGTAACCAGCGAGTACGGGCCGATCGAGCGGGCGTGGATCTTGTCGTCCACCAGATGGTGCAGCTTCAGCATGTAGATGTAGCCCACCGTCACCTTGCGATCGAAGGGATCGCCGGTGCGGCCGTCATAGACGGTCGACTGGCCGGAGGCGTCGAAGCCGGCAAGCTTCAGCATCTCCTCGATGTCGGCCTCCTTGGCGCCATCGAACACCGGAGTCGCGATCGGCACGCCGTGACTCAGATTGCGGCCGAGCTCGATCAACTCGTTGTCGTTCAGCGAGCGGATGGTTTCATCGTCGCCATAGATCCTCTTCAGGGTCTCGCGCAGCGGCTTGAGATCCTGCTTCTGATAATAGGCGTCGATGGTCTGGCCGATGCGCCTGCCGAGGCCGGCGCAGGCCCAACCGAGATGCGTCTCGAGGATCTGGCCGACGTTCATGCGCGAGGGCACGCCGAGCGGGTTCAGCACGATGTCCGCATGCGTACCGTCCTCAAGGAACGGCATGTCCTCGATCGGAACGATCTTGGACACCACGCCCTTGTTGCCGTGGCGGCCGGCCATCTTGTCGCCGGGCTGGATCTTGCGCTTCACCGCGACGAAGACCTTGACCATCTTCATCACGCCGGGCGGCAGTTCGTCGCCGCGCTGCAGCTTTTCGACCTTGTCGAGGAAGCGCTGCTCGAGCCCCTTCTTCGACTCGTCGTACTGCTTCCGCATCGCCTCGATCTCGGCCATCAGCTTGTCGTTAGGCGAGGCGAACAGCCACCACTGCGACTTCGGATACTCATCGAGCACCGCGCGGGTGATCTTGGTGTCCTTCTTGAAGCCCTTCGGACCGGAGATGCCCTGGCGGTTCTCCAGCAGCTCGGCGAGACGGTTGTAGACGTTGCGGTCGAGGATCGCCTGCTCGTCGTCACGGTCCTTGGCGAGGCGCTCGATCTCCTCCCGCTCGATCGCCAGCGCACGCTCGTCCTTGTCGACGCCGTGGCGGTTGAACACGCGCACTTCCACGATCGTGCCCTGCACGCCCGGAGGCACGCGGAGGGAGGTGTCGCGGACGTCGGAAGCCTTTTCGCCGAAGATGGCGCGGAGCAGCTTCTCTTCCGGCGTCATCGGGCTTTCGCCCTTCGGCGTGATCTTACCGACCAGGATGTCGCCGGCGCGCACTTCCGCGCCGATATAGACGATGCCGGCTTCGTCGAGGTTCTTCAGCGCCTCTTCCGAAACGTTCGGAATGTCGCGCGTGATTTCCTCAGGACCCAGCTTGGTGTCGCGCGCCATCACCTCGAACTCCTCGATGTGGATCGAGGTGAAGACGTCATCCTTCACGATCCGCTCGGAGAGCAGGATCGAGTCTTCGAAGTTGTAGCCGTTCCACGGCATGAACGCGACCAACACGTTGCGGCCGAGCGCGAGCTCGCCGAGATCGGTCGACGGACCGTCAGCGATGATGTCGCCCTTCTTGACGATGTCACCGACCTTCACCAGCGGACGCTGGTTGATGCAGGTCGACTGGTTGGAGCGCTGGTACTTCATCAGACGGTAGATATCGACGCCCGACTTGGTCGGATCGAGATCTTCCGTAGCGCGGATGACGACGCGGGTGGCGTCGATCTGGTCGATCACGCCCGAGCGGCGGGCCGCGATCGCGGCGCCGGAGTCGCGGGCAACCACACCTTCCATGCCGGTGCCGACGAACGGCGCCTCGGCGCGAACCAGCGGCACCGCCTGGCGCTGCATGTTCGAGCCCATCAGCGCGCGGTTGGCGTCGTCGTTCTCGAGGAACGGAATCAGCGCGGCGGCCACCGAAACGAGCTGCTTCGGCGACACGTCCATGTAGTCGACCTTGTCAGGGGTCACGGGCAACACTTCGCCGGCGTGACGGCAGACCACGAGGTCCTCGGTGAAGCGGCCCTTCGGATCCAGCGGCACGTTGGCTTGCGCGACGCGGTAGCGCCCCTCCTCCATCGCCGACAGGTACACCACCTCGTCGGTGACGCGACCCTCCTTGATCTTCCGGTAAGGCGTCTCGACGAAGCCGTACTTGTTGACGCGCGCAAACGTCGCGAGCGAGTTGATCAGGCCGATGTTCGGACCTTCCGGCGTCTCGATCGGGCAGATACGACCGTAATGCGTCGGGTGCACGTCGCGCACCTCGAAGCCGGCGCGCTCGCGGGTCAGACCGCCCGGGCCAAGCGCCGACAGGCGCCGCTTGTGGGTGATCTCCGAGAGCGGGTTGGTCTGGTCCATGAACTGCGAGAGCTGCGAGGAGCCGAAGAATTCGCGCACCGCGGCCGCCGCCGGTTTCGCGTTGATCAGGTCCTGCGGCATGACGGTGTCGATATCGACGCTCGACATGCGCTCCTTGATCGCGCGCTCCATGCGGAGCAGGCCGATGCGGTACTGGTTCTCCATGAGTTCGCCGACCGAGCGCACACGACGGTTGCCGAGATGGTCGATGTCGTCGATCTCGCCCTTGCCGTCGCGCAGGTCGACGAGCGTCTTGATGACGGCAAGGATGTCTTCCTTGCGCAGCGTGCGATGGGTGTCGGGCGCATCGAGCTCGAGGCGCATGTTCATCTTGACGCGGCCGACCGCGGAGAGGTCGTAGCGCTCGGAGTCGAAGAACAGCGACTGGAACATGGCCTGCGCCGAATCCAGCGTCGGCGGCTCGCCCGGACGCATCACGCGGTAGATGTCGAACAGCGCGTCCTCGCGCGTCATGTTCTTGTCAGCCGACAGGGTGTTGCGGATATAGGCGCCGACGTTGACGTGGTCGATGTCGAGCAGCGGCAGGTCCTTGTAGCCCTGCTCGTTGAGCGACTTCAGGAGCTTCTCGGTGATCTCCTCGCCGGCTTCGGCGTAGATCTCGCCGGTCTTCGGATTGACGAGGTCCTCGGCGAGGTAATTGCCGACCAACTCCTCATCCGACAGACGCAACGCCTTGAGGCCCTTCTCCTGCAGCAGGCGGGCCTGGCGAACGGTGAGCTTCTTGCCGGCCTCGAGCACGACCTTGCCGGTATCGGCGTCGATCAGGTCGTTGACCGTGGAATAGCCGCGGAAACGGTTGGCGTCGAACGGCACGCGCCAACCTTCCTTGGTACGCTTGTAGCTGATCTTCTTGTAGAAGGTCGAAAGGATCTGTTCCCCGTCGAGACCGAGCGCGTACATCAGCGAGGTCACGGGAATCTTGCGGCGGCGATCGATGCGCGCGAACACGATGTCCTTGGCGTCGAACTCGATGTCGAGCCAGGAGCCGCGATAGGGGATCACGCGCGCCGCGAACAGGAGCTTGCCCGAGGAGTGGGTCTTGCCCTTGTCGTGGTCGAAGAACACGCCCGGCGAACGGTGCATCTGGGAGACGATGACGCGCTCGGTGCCGTTGACGACGAAGGTGCCGTTCATGGTCATGAGCGGGATGTCGCCCATGTAGACGTCCTGCTCCTTGATGTCCTTGACCGACTTGGCACCGGTCTCCTCATCGATATCGAACACGATGAGGCGCAGCGTCACCTTGAGCGGCGCAGCGAAGGTCATGCCGCGCTGGCGGCACTCGTCGACGTCATATTTCGGCGGCTCGAACTCGTAGCGCACGAACTCCAGCATCGAGGTGCCGGAGAAGTCCGAGATCGGGAACACCGAACGGAACACGGCCTGCAGGCCTTCGTCCGGCCGCCCGCCCTGGGGCTCATCGACCATCAGAAACTGATCATAGGACGCCTTCTGAACCTCAATGAGGTTCGGCATCTCCGCGACTTCCTTGATGTGACCAAAGAACTTGCGTACGCGTTTGCGACCGGTGAATGTCTGCTGCGCCATCGGGGCCTCTCATTTTCGCCGCCCTTTTGGGGCGTACCTTCCGGACCGCGATTGCCACCGCACCCGGGTTGAATTTCGATTCGCCTGGAAGGAACAAGGGCCAAATTCAGGAACCAAATCCTCAATTCGTTCTTGTGACCTTACAAAACGCAAAAGAACGCGCGGGGCGCTTGACGCACCCGCCCGTCAAAACTCGTCGCTTCACGGACTGAAAAAGCCCGAAATCTGCCTGTCTCCCAACGGTTCCCGTGGAAGCCCTGCCGCCCCCGCCGCCAACCGTGTTTCCGCTGCCACCCCGATATGGGACGGCGATCATGGAGATTCGAGGGTTAAACCCACGAATCCCCACACTTTTTTGTGTACCACGCATAACGCGACAACCCGTCGCACATCTTTTGCATGGCCTGTCCCGGATTGCGCGCGGCCGCCCGGGATTTTCGCTCAGTAACCCTCGGGTTACTTGAGCTCGACCTTCGCGCCAGCCTTCTCCAGCTGGGCCTTGATCTTGTCGGCTTCTTCCTTGTTGACGCCTTCCTTGACCGGCTTCGGAGCGCCTTCGACGAGGTCCTTGGCTTCCTTCAGGCCCAGGCCAGTAATGGCGCGGACTTCCTTGATGACCTCGATCTTCTTGTCACCGGAGGCAGCGAGCACGACCGTGAACTCGGTCTTCTCTTCAGCCGGAGCCGCGGCAGCGCCACCAGCGGCGGGACCGGCCACCGCAACGGCGGCAGCGGCGGACACGCCCCACTTCTCTTCCAGGAGCTTTGCGAGTTCGGCCGCTTCGAGCACGGTGAGGCTCGAGAGGTCGTCGACGATTTTCTGCAAGTCAGCCATTGATCTGTTTCCTTAAACGTTTGGTTCGAACCAGGGTTTGAGTTTTGCGAAGGGTCAGGCCGCTTCGCCCTTTGAGGCATGAGCCTGAATGACGCGCGCGAGCTTGGCCGCGGGCGCATTGGAGAGCTGGGCGAGCTTGGTCGCCGGGGCCACGATGAGGCCGACGATCTTGCCGCGCAGTTCGTCCAGCGACGGCAGCGAGGCAAGCGCCTTGACGCCATCGACATTCAGGACGGTTTTACCCATCGAGCCGCCAAGAATGACGAACTTCTCGTTCGCCTTGGCGAAATCGATGGCAACCTTTGGCGCCGCAACCGGATCGTTGGAGGTAGCGATCACGGTCGGCCCCTTGAGGAGGGTGCCGATGGCAGCGACGTCAGTGCCTTCAAGAGCAATTTTGGCGAGACGGTTCTTCGAGACCTTCACCGACGCGCCCGCCTGCTTCATCTGCTTGCGCAGGGTCTGCATCTGGGCGACGGTGAGGCCGGAATAGTGAGCAACGATCGCAACGCTCGTGGTCTTGAAGACCTCGTTGAGCTGTTCGACCGCCTCTTTCTTTGCCGCTCGTTCCACAGCAAGCTCTCTCCGGTTGGCGGCCTTCGCTTGCGCGGGACCGCCGGGTTGCACCCATCGTCCCACCCAAACCTTATGCCTCGGGACCGAAGTCCGAGGGACACGCCGGGCAAGACGACATTCTTAGAAGCCTGCCCTCCCGTCGGCCTTTCGACCGCGGGCTGTCGAGGTTCGAACCAAACCAGCTTCCGCAAGGCCCGCTTAAGGCTCTGCGCGAAGCAAAATCCAGTTTTCACCCGTCTATGCAGGCCATACGATTAAGCCGTTGAAAAACCGAAGTTTGTCGCGGGCGCCTGCAGTCTCGGACAGGATCAAGGCTAAGGCTCAAGCCAAAGCCCCTGCCCTCATCCCAACCGGGCCGACGGGTTCGCTTCCTTTCGAGCAATCCAAGTGGACGCCTGGAAGGAAAACTCTCCTATTGAGCCAAGTTTTCGGAATGCGAGCACAGGCACGCCAGCAACCGCCAGCACGCCCGGAAACAGTTTCTTAGCGGCTCCGCCCTCACTTGCCAAGAGCAAAATTCGGGCCGCGGACAGATCAGGCGAGCTGAACCTGATAAGGCAGCGGTTTGCCGGCGAAAATGCCTCGAGATTGGCCAGCACGCAGTCCCGCATCGCCACATGCGATTCCAGGGTGTGGCCGCCGATATGTGGGGTCAGCACGATGTTCGGTAGCGCAGTGAGCGCGTCCGGCGCATGCGGCTCGATCGCGTAGACGTCGAGGCCGGCGCCGGCGATGATCTGGTCCGACAGTGCCGCAACCAGCGCGGCCTCGTCGATCACGGAGCCGCGCGAGATGTTGACGACCAGACCGTCGCTGCCGAGCCGACGCAGGATGTCGGCATTGACGGCGTGGTTGTTGTCCGCCCCGGCTCGCACCGCAATCATCAGGACGCTGCACCAGTCGGCCAGCGCCTCGAGGCTCGAAAAATACCGATACGGCACGTCGTGCCGGCTTCGGCTGAAATAGCCGACCTCGGTCTCGAAGGCGGCGACGCGCGCGGCAATCTTGCGGCCGATCTCGCCCATGCCGTAGACGCCGACCTTGCGGCCGCGCATGCCCGCCTGCGGCCGCATCATCGGCGATGGTTTTGCCTCCGCCCAGTCGCCGCTCCGCACGTAATTGTCGGCGACCGGCAGCCGGCGGACCGCCGCCAGCATCAGCGTCATCGCGATGTCGGCCACCGAGGCCGCATTCGCGCCGGGGCTGTTGCCGACCGCGATGTTGCGCTTCGCCGCGGCAGCAAGATCGATGCCGTCATAACCGGTGCCGTAGCAGATGATCGCGCCCAGCTTCGGCATCATGTCCATGGCGTCGGCCCCGAGCCGCCCGCTGCCGCCCGCGGTGATTAGCGCCCGGATGTCGGCGAGTTCCGCGGCCGAGAACGCCTCGTTCGGCCGCTTGCCGGCCGCGTTCAGCAGTTCATAGCGCTCACCGAAGCGCTGGAGCTGGGCTTTGGGAAAGCGCGAATAGATCAGGACTTTATCCGGCATTGTTGTTCTTCCCTGGAAAGCTGCGCCACGCCGCATAAGCAAAAGGCGGAACCGGCTGCCCGATCCCGCCCTCTCTATATTAGTAGGCCTTGCCGGTGGTTAGCCGAGCAGCGTGCCCGGCTCGACCTTCACGCCCGGGCCCATGGTGGAGGATACCGCCACGCGCTGGACGTAAGTGCCCTTGGCGCCGGCCGGCTTGGCCTTGACCACGGCGTCCGCGAGCGCCTTGATGTTCTCGACCAGCTTGTCCTCGGCGAACGAGGCCTTGCCGACGCCGGCCTGGATGATACCGGCCTTCTCGACGCGGAACTCGACCGAGCCGCCCTTGGCGCCCTTCACGGCGCCGGTGACGTCCATGGTCACGGTGCCGATCTTCGGGTTCGGCATCATGCCGCGCGGACCGAGCACCTTACCGAGACGGCCGACCAGCGGCATCATGTCGGGGGTGGCGATGCAGCGGTCGAAGTCGATATTGCCGGCCTGCACCTTCTCGACCAGGTCCTCGGCGCCGACGACGTCGGCACCCGCCGCCTTGGCCTCATCCGCCTTGGCGCCGCGAGCGAACACGCCGACGCGGAGCGTACGGCCGGTGCCGTTCGGCAGGGTCACCACGCCGCGCACCATCTGGTCGGCGTGACGCGGATCGACGCCGAGATTGATCGCGACCTCGATGGTTTCGTCGAACTTCGACTTGGCCCGCTCCTTGACCAGCTTGATGGCGTCCGCGAGCGGGTAAAGCTTTTCGCGGTCAATACCTTCGCGGGCCTTCTTCAAACGCTTTCCGATTGCCATGGCGCCTTACCCCGCAACTTCCAGGCCCATCGAACGGGCGGAGCCCTCGACCATCTTCATGGCCGCTTCGACAGTGCCGCAATTGAGATCCTTCATCTTCTTCTCGGCGATCTCGCGCACCTGCGCTTTGGTCACCTGGCCGGCCTTGTCGCGGCCCGGCGCCTTCGAGCCGGACTGGATCTTGGCAGCCTGCTTCAAGAAGTAAGACATCGGCGGCGTCTTCATCTCGAAGGTGAAGGAACGATCCGCATAGATGGTGATGACCACCGGGATCGGGGTGTTCTTTTCTTCCTTCTGCGTCTGGGCGTTGAAGGCCTTGCAGAATTCCATGATGTTGAGACCGCGCTGACCAAGCGCGGGACCGATCGGTGGCGACGGGTTCGCCGCACCGGCCGGGACCTGAAGCTTCAGGTATCCGGTCACTTTCTTTGCCATGTATCACTCCTGTTGTGCCGGACATTGTCCGGCGGGTTCAGGTTCCGTGGTTCGGACCCGGTGCGGCTGGCGACCGCGCCCGTCCTCCCACGTCCTTTCGGAAGCGTCTCCGCCTCCATTCTTGTCGTGCCCGGGCTCGACCCGGGCATCCATCCATCTTCGCAAGAAGCCTTCCTTCAAAGGCAGATGGATTGCCGGGTCAAGCCCGGCAATGACGACACAATCAGACCTTCTCGACCTGACCGAATTCCAGTTCGACCGGGGTGGCGCGGCCGAAGATCGAGACCGCGACCTTCACGCGCGAGCGCGCCTCGTCGATTTCTTCCACCACGCCCGAGAACGAGGCGAACGGCCCGTCGGCCACCCGCACATTCTCGCCGATCTCGAACGACACCGACGCCTTCGGCCGTTCCACGCCCTCCTGCACCTGGTGCAGGATCCGCATGGCCTCGGATTCCGAGATCGGCATCGGCTTGTTTTCGGCGCCCAGGAAGCCCGTCACCTTCGGCGTGTTCTTGATCAGGTGGAAGGCTTCGTCGGTAAGCTTCATCTTCACCAGCACGTAGCCGGGGAAGAACTTGCGCTCGGCGTCGATCTTGCGGCCGCGGCGAACCTCGGTGACCTTCTCGGTCGGCACCAGCACCTGCTCGAACAGTTCCTCCAGCCCACGTTGCTTAGCCTGTTCGCGGATCGATTCCGCCACCTTCTTCTCGAAGTTCGAGTAGGCGTGGACGATGTACCAGCGCTTGTCCATGGATTGCGTTAACGTGCTCATCAGTGGATACCCAGGATGAGGGTAATAAGATAGCGGATGATCTGGTCCGCGGCGAAGAAGAAGATCGACGCCAGCGCGACCATCACGAACACCATGATCGTGGTGATCGTCGTCTCACGACGGGTCGGCCAGGTGACCTTGGCGGTCTCCGAGCGCACTTCCTGCAGGAATTTGAACGGGCTGAAAGCCATTCTTTAAAGTCCGCGTCCGTCGTCAGACGATTCAAGTGTTTCAGGAATCCGAACAGTCCTTGAGTGCCCAGCCCTCTCGCGAAGGATGAGCCGGTTAACAGGCTCGGTTGTTCGGGGGATATCAAAGCCGCGCCGGATATCCGCCTTTTAATCGCGGGCCGGCTGCAGGTGGCGGGTATGTACTGCGGCAGTGGTGAAAGGTCAAGATATGCGCACGCTGGCAGGAGTGGCAGGGCTCGAACCTGCGACCCCCGGTTTTGGAGACCGGTGCTCTACCAATTGAGCTACACTCCTAAGGAACCGAAGCGTCGCCGCCGGTTCGCGCCGTTTGAAGCACAGGGCATGCCCCGAATGCAAGGGTGAAGCGGTAAACGCCCTGTTCAAGATTGCACTTCTCGGCCAGACTTCGCCCCGTCGCCGCGACAACAAGAAGCAACGGGAGAGACCATGACCGCGCAAACCGCCACCAGGCCGACATCCGCCCCGCAGACGCCACCCCTGCCCTCCGCCAAGCCCGAGCAGCTCGGCCTCTCCAGCGTCCGGCTGCAGCGGATGTCCGACACCTTCAAGCGCGAGGTCGACAAGGGAACCATCCCCGGCGCCACCGTGCTGGTGGCCCGCCGCGGCCAGATCGGCTGGTTCGACACCATCGGCCAGCAGGCCCCCGAGGGGCGCCGATGGCGCATGACACCCTCTTCCGCATCTTCTCGATGACCAAGCCGATCGTCTCGGTCGGCATCATGATGCTGCTGGAGGACGGCCACTTCCTGCTCAGCGATCCCGTCTCGAAATTCATCCCGGAATTCGCCGAGACCAAGGTCGGCGTCGAGAGTGGCGGCAAGCTCGAGCTGGTGCCGGCGAGCCGCCAGATGACGATCCAGGACCTGCTCCGCCACACCTCCGGTCTCACTTACGACCACACCGGCAACGGCCTGGTGCAGCAGCTCTACCAGCAGTCGCGGCTGCGCAGCCGCAAGATCACCAACGCCGAGCACGCGACCTTGCTCGCCAGCATGCCGCTGATCTGCCAGCCCGGCGCCGAGTTCAACTACAGCCGCTCCACCGACATCCTCGGCCGCATCATCGAAGTCGTCAGCGGCAAGACGCTGGGCTCCTTCCTGACCGAGCGCATCCTGGCGCCGCTGCAGATGACCGAGACCGGCTTCTACACCGGCGAGGAGAATGCAACCCGGCTTGCCGAGGCGTTCCCGAGCGATCCCTGGAGCGGCGAGAAGGTGCAGCTCTTCAACATGCTGGAGCAGCCGGCGATGGAATCCGGCGGCGGCGGGCTGGTGTCGACCACGATGGACTATGCCCGCTTCTCGCAGATGCTGCTGAGCGGCGGCTCGCTCGACGGCAACAGGATCATCGGCCGCAAGACGTTGCAGCTGATGGCGTCGGACCACCTCGGTCCGCACGTGAAGATCCAGGGCACGCTGGTGCCGCCCGGGCACGGCTTCGGTCTCGGCTTTGCGGTGCGCACCCATCAGGGCATCGCGCCATTTCCGGGCTCGGTCGGGCAGTTCTTTTGGAGCGGCGTCGCCGGCACCTTCTTCTGGATCGATCCGGTCGAGGAGCTGTTTGCGGTGTTCATGTCGCAGGGCCCAGGCCAGCGCGACTATACCCGCACGCTGGTCAGGAACGGCGTGTACGCGGCGCTGGATTGACGCCGTCATTCCGGGGCAGCCCGCGAGGGCTGAACCCGGAATCTCGATCCGCAACTTCTGGATTCCGGGTTCGCGCTTGCGCGCGCCCCAGAATGACGAAGAAGGCCTCAACTGATCGTCGCGCCGCCGTCGATCACGACCGTCTGGCCGGTCATGAAGTCACCGGCCTTCGATCCCATCAGCACCGCGCAGCCGGCGATCTCGTCGGGGATACCGATGCGCTGCAGCGGCGAGCGCGCGGTCGAGGCCTTCAGGTTCTCCGGATTGTCCCACAACGCTTTCGCAAAGTCGGTCTTGATCAGGCCGGGAGCGATGCAGTTCACGCGGATATTGTGCTTGCCGTATTCGCAGGCGAGATTGCGCGCGAGCTGCATGTCGGCCGCCTTCGAGATCGCGTAGGCGCCAAGGATGGTCGAGCCCTTCAGGCCGCCGATCGAGGACACGATGATGATCGAGCCGTCCTTGCGCTCGATCATCTGCGGCACCACCATCGAGATCAGCCAGTTGTTGGCGACGATGTTGTTCTCGAGGATCTTGCGGAACTGGTCGTCGGAGATGCCGGCCAGCGGACCGTAATAGGGATTCGACGCCGCGTTGCAGACCAGCACATCGATCTTGCCGAAGGCGCGGTTGCTTTCGTCGACAAGGTTCTGAAGGTTCTCCTTGCTCGAGATGTTCGCCGCGACCGCGACTGCGGTGCCCTTGCCGAACTTGCCGTTGATCTCCTTCGCCACGTCGTCGCAGACATCGGCCTTGCGCGAGGAGATCACCACCTTGGCGCCATGCTCGGCCATGCGCTCGGCAATGGCGCGGCCGATACCGCGCGTCGAGCCGGTGATGACGGCGACTTTTCCCTTCATGTCGAACAAGCTCATGTTTCTCTCCCAGATGTGAAGTCTTGATATTGGTCTCGAGCTAAGCAGCGTTCACCGTCACCGATATCATCGGGTCAGGCGAGCTTGTTCTCCGGCACGACTTCCGGGCCGGCCGGCTGATGCATCGCGGCATGCTTTGCGTCCGCGATCCACGGCTGCTGGTTCACCATCGGCAACCGCCAGAGGCTGGTGTCCGCGCTTGCGATATGATCGAGCCGCGTCACCGAACAATTGTCGATGTCGAAGGCAAGCCCCCTCTCCGGCTGGCCGCCGAGTGCCAGACCGACGGCGGCCTTGATCGTGCCACCATGACCGACCGCGATCACGTCCTTGCCGGCTTCCGCGACATTGATCCGCACGATCGCACGGCAGACACGGGTGTAGAGATCCATGAAACTCTCGCCGTCGGGCGCGGGTTCGTTGATGTCGGCGAACCAATGGCTGCCGACCGGGCGGCTGGCGAGGAACGCGGCGCGGTTCATGCCCTGCCACCGGCCGAGATGCTGTTCGGCGAAGGCGGCTTCCTTCGTCATGCTAACCGGCTTCGGAAAGCCGGCAGCCCAGATCGCCTCCGCGGTCTGATGCGTGCGCATGAGGTTGCTTGCGTACCAGACTGCGGTGCGCGGCAGGATCTTCGCGACCGCATCGAACACTTCGCGATCGCTGGTGTCGCATTCAATGTCCTTCTGACCGTAGATATTGCCGCCGTCGCTGCGCACCGGCGCATGCCGCACCCACCACCACCGTGTCGTGGCCACCTTTGACTTGTCGGCATTGGACATCACAAGACCCCTTGAATAGTGTGCGTGTGTCGTACGTCAGAGTACATAACGTCTCAAGCGACTTGTCTGAAGTGACTCTGGCGTTTGAAATCTTGTTTGAATTCCGCGAAGCGGCAGGCGCCGACACGCAAAGCTATCAGGGAGAAACATATGGGCCGCCTCGAAGGCAAATCCGTCATCATTACTGGCGCCGGAAGCGGCATCGGGCGCGCTGCCTCCCTGTTGTTCACGAAGGAAGGCGCCAAGCTGATCGCCGTCGACCGCACCGAGGGCGTGAACGAGACCGCAAAGCTGGTCCGCGATGCCGGCGGCGCTGTCGAAGCGGTGACAGCGGATGCAGGCTCCGAATCCGACGTGAAGGGTTTCATCGACAAGGCGCTTTCGAAATACGGCAAGCTCGACGCGATCTGGGCCAATGCGGGCATCAGCGGCGGCCTGGTGCCGCTCGCCGACCAGACAGTCGAGCACTGGCAGGAGGTGCTGCGCATCAATCTGATCGGACCGTTCCTCGCGATCAAGCATTCGATCCCGCATATGACCAAGCAGGGTTATGGTTCGATCATCTGCACCGCATCGGTGGCAGGACTGAAGGCCGGTGCCAGCGGCCATCCATACGGCGCGAGCAAGGCCGGCGTCATCAGCCTGGTGCAGACCACCGCCTATTCGCTGTCCGGCACCGGCGTGCGCATCAACGCGGTCTGCCCCGGCCTGATCGAGACCGGCATGACCAAGCCGGTGTTCGACCGCGCCAAGGAGCGCGGCACCTCCGACAAGATCGGCCAGCTCAATCCACTCAAGCGCCCCGGCCAGCCGCACGAGCTCGCCGCGATGGGATTGTTCCTTGCGAGCGATGAGGCATCCTACGTCAACGGCCAGGCGATCCCGGTCGACGGCGGTCTCACGGCATCGATGCCGTATACGGGCAAGCCGATTTAGGTTGCGTGGGTGACGCGCGTTCTTCCCTTCTCCCCTTGTGGGAGAAGGTGTCGCGCATGAAATGCGCGACGGATGAGGGGTCGTCTCCGCGGGCGACGGTGCGCGTGGAGAGAGACCCCTCACCCAAGTGAGTTCGTTGCGGGCGCCGGAGTAGCCCTCTCCCACAAGGGGAGAGGGCGCATCAATCGGCGCCGGAAAAGCGGTGTGTCGCACACTCTCTCCACAGTCGTCATGCGCGCATGGGGATGGGTTCTGATTCAAATTTCAAACAGCGGACCCGTAGGATGGGTAGAGCGAAGCGAAACCCATCGCGATGGAGCAAGCCGCGCGAATGATGGGTTTCGCCTCGCTCTACCCATCCTACGTCCGATTCAAGTAACGGATGTGAGTCCGCGTTCTCGCGGCATGCATTGCCCGAGCTTTGCGTCTCGTTTCACCCTCTCAATCATCAGAGGGCGCAGGGAAAGCCGGGTGCTGGTTGCACCCATGGGTCCCGTGCAACAAAAAGCACGGGGGTAGGACCACAGGTTCAACCGAAGCATTCCGGCTTTCCCTGCGCGATGGTTTTACAGCTTACTTCGTGCTCTCCCCGGTGACCGGCTATCTAATGCACACATCTTTGTTGCGAAGATCGGCGAAGACTGATTCCCTGGCGGGAGGCGGTCTTGTGGAGAGCGGTCGTATGTCGATGGAGGTGGGGCTGGGGCGATTTGGCGATCGTC
>NZ_JBUYEN020000031.1:0-109321 GCF_055229415.2 Bradyrhizobium sp. Leo114
GGCGACGATCGCCAAATCGCCCCAGCCCCACCTCCATCGACATACGACCGCTCTCCACAAGACCGCCTCCCGCCAGGGAATCAGTCTTCGCCGATCTTCGCAACAAAGATGTGTGCATTAGATAGCCCGGTGACCGGGCTTTTTTGCCACCGTCACCCGCGGCAGCTCTTGCTGCTCGCGAGCTTAGCGCCAGCGTCGGGGCGCCAGGACCACACGACTTCGCCGTCCGCGTTACCTGCGCTCGTCAGTCGCACGCATCGCGTCCACCGCGTCTCACCGCAACGTTCGTGACGATCGCGAGCCGCCCCTCATTCGGGTGAGACGCGCGGAGTTAAATCACTGATTTGCCCGACGGCGGAAGCGGAATGTTTTTCGCGCGAGGGGTGGACGAGGCAAATCACGTTGATTGGATTAAGGAAAATCGCGCCGACTGCATCTGTCATTCCGGGGCGCGCGAAGCGCGAGCCCGGAATCCATTTCGCCGCTTGCGTCTGTGGCCCGATGGATTCCGGGTTCGCGCCAAGGGGCGCGCCCCGGAATGACGGAGGGTCGTGACCTCGCTGCGTTCCCTGACGCAGACCTACATTTTCAGCGCCTCGATATAGCCGGGCACGACAAGAGCGATGCGCCGCTCAATGCCCTTGGAGCGCAGCCAGCCATCGATCAGGTCCTCGTTCTGGCCGCGGATCACGACGGCGACATGTCTCGCCGCCAGGAACGCTTCGCGCTTCTAACCGTCGCTGGTGCCTACCGCACACCATAGCGCGTGAAGTCGCTGCCGATCTTGACCTGGATCGTCTTTGCCGATGCGATATCGGCGTTGCTGCCCGCTTTGTCGCCGGTCTTCAGCCTGGCCAGCCCGCGCCCATAGAGTGCGCTCGCCAGCTTCGGATCGAGTTGCAGCGCGGAGCTGTAATCATCGATAGCCGCGTCGAATTTGCCCATTTTGAGGTAGATCAGCCCGCGTGAGTCATATGTCGCGGCGTTGTTCGACGCTAATTGAAGCGCCTTGTTGCAGTCCTCCAGTGCCGCCTCCAGTGCGCCGAGGATGGCCTGCGTCCAACAGCGTCCGCTCCACACGGCTTCCAAATCGGGTTCGAGACGAATTGCCTCGTCATAGTCCCGCGCCGCGCGATCGTATTCGTGCTTTTTCAGGTAGGCTCTGGCACGGTTGGCGAAAGCGCTGCCGTAGCTGGGATTGAGCTGGATCGCGCCATCGAGAGCTTTGATGGCGAGATCGTATTCGCCTTTCTTCAAATAAGCCGCGCCGCGATTGTTGAAGGCCTTGACGTAGGTTGGATTGAGCTGGATCGATTGATCGAAATCCTGGATGGCGCGGTCGTAGTCTCCCTTTGCCGCATAAGCGTTGCCACGATTGTTGTAGGCGATTGCCAAGGCAGCTGTCTTGCCGTGACCGGAAGCGATGAGCGCCGTGCAGCCATTGACACGGGCTTCAAGCGAGGCGTGATCCGTGCCGTTGCACAACGCAATGTCGGTCAGATAGTTGCTCTTCTTCGCATCCTCCTGCGCCGCCGCGGGTGAGCCGAGCAGCAGCAGGATGAGCATGCATGCGACGCCGTCAACGATGCCTCCCCTCGTGCTGGCGTCCATATCAGACTTCCTGATTTTGGAAATTGAGGAATCCGCGGTCATCAGTTTTCCGCGGAAAGGCGTCACGTCTTGCTGGGGCCCTGCGCCGAGACTGACTTCGGAATAAATCGGTCTAGCACCCTCGGCAGATATTCAGATTGGACTTGCGATTGGCTTTCTGTTCGGACTGCTGCGCTGCAGATGGGCCGGACTTTTTCGTAAGCTTGTTCTTGCCCTCTTCGATAAGGGTTGAAAACTTGACTGTCCCGTCATCCGAAATTTCGACATGTGGAGTCGTGCCCCGAATACCCATCGTTGCGACGGGGGTATCGACCTTCATGTCGCCGGACTTCGCGATATTGCCGGCGACAAACGTAAGTGTTCCGTTGGTCAGATTGAACAAGGTCGAGTTGGATTTCCCATTCGGGTCGTACACGAATTCGTCCAACGCCATGCGGGCGTTGCTCGATAGTTTGAACGAACTGCCGTCGGCAAAGTTGATACCGACCCGGCCATCGGCTCCGGTCCGGACCACATCGCCGAGGTAAACGATATCACCCACCTTCGTCTGGACGATCTGGCCGGCGACATTTGCCTGAATGACCATCGCACCCGCATGCTCGATCGTTACCGAGCCGGTCGTGGTTACAACTGTTCCGATGGGTTTTGCTGATGCGAGATCCTGAACAGCGGGCGCGGGAGGATTGGTCTGCGCATCGGCTGCATCAAACAAAAGGCTGGCGAGTGCCAGAACCAAACCCGCCACCGACGCGATAATCGTGTGCGTGCACATGATCCCCTTCCTGAGAAGATCTTTCTTGCCGCGTGACAGCTCACTGACCCAATGGATCAGTCAGGTCGCCGTAATTATGCAGTACGCGCAACGTCAGGGCGGCCATGAGCGGCCACCTCGTTTGATTTTTGTCACATTAATCCCGGAGCCGGTTCAATGCTACCAAAACGTTGCATCTCGAGGGGGCCGCAATTGCAGCAATCCAGAGAGGGAAGCGACCCGCTCCAGGAAAAGGTGATTTAATTCCTGTGCGGGCGATTTAATTCGTGCATTGAATGCGTCGGATGTTACGGATAGGTTTGATTAAATTTGGATCAGGAAGTTGCGGCGGGCTAGCCTAGGGTTGCCGACGCGAGGATTGTTTTGACTTGATGGCGTAGGCAAAGCCAGAGCAAGAAAAGTGCGGCACCACGCTGGGCCTGAAAGTACTCAGCAGGCGAGGTCGAAGCCATGTTCGTTGCGTCTTGCGTCGAGTCCGGGGGCGACTGCAACGCCATTGTCGCCCAGCCTCCCCAGATCATAGGCCATGTTCAGATCGCGATCGGTCGCTGCACCCTCAGCCGTGCGGCCGGCATTGCCGTTCAACTCACGGCTGGCGATCCCGTCTATCAGGGGGACGTGATCGAGACGGCGGACGACGCGCAGGTCGGACTTCGCTTTGTCGACGGCACTGTGTTCAACCTCTCTCCCGGCACCCGTCTGGTGTTGAACGAATTGATCTGTGATGCCGACGGCATCTCGCATTCGGCCCTGTTTGGTGTGACCAGAGGCACTTTCGCTTTCGTTGCCGGACGGGTGGCAACGACCGGTTGCCTCACGGTTGATACGCCTGTTGGAAGCATTCGGGGCCGCGCTCATGGCGGCGGGATCGGCACGTTGACGCTCGCGGCGCTGGCCTTCGCCGTCATGAACGAAGTAGTCCATGCCGCAGAGCCGGACGTCACATATCTCGATGACGACAGCATCGCATACAAGGATCTCGAGCATGGCGTATTCGAACTCGTGACCAAAGAGCCGATCCCGCGACACATCATTGTCGAGGATCCCGGAGAGACGACCATCCTGAGCAGGAGAGGGTCCTCGGTCAGCGTCAACCAGACCGCGAATAGTGCGACTCGCATGGAGGAGTTGCACGCCGCCCAGCAGGACGTGCTGGCCAATTTCGCGAAGGAACAGGTGGCGCCCGGGTCGAGCACGCCTCCCTCGACGATCAATGTGCTGCCGGTGCAGCCGATCAATTTTATTCAGACCGACATTCTCCAGATCCATAATTCGCTCCCGCCGCTGCCATCGTCGACGGTAGTTCCTGATCTGTTTGTCCTGCGTTCGCCGCCGGTGTTCACCCTCGCGGCGGGACCGACGGAAATCGATACATCGGTGTTTGACCACTTTGCCGCAACGAGCGGAGCTTTCGTTGCCAGCAGCTCCAACAGCGGCGCCGCACTGACCTTCGGCATCAGTGGCGGAATCGCCGGCAGCACGGTGCTGGGAGGGGTGACATACGATGTATCCAGCGCCGGTCCCTATGGCAGGCTCTACCTCAACAGCGCGACGGGCGCCTACACCTTCGTTCCGGACAGCGGCGCGATCAATGCGCTGACTGCGCCGACGACCGAAAGCTTCATTATCACGGTGTCGGACGGCACACTCTCGTCCAATCAGGTCTTCACGATCGCCATCGATGGCGTCAACGACGCGGCCATCATTTCGGGCTCCACGACCGGCGCGGTGATCGAGACGGGCAGCGCTGGGTCCGGTGTGCCTGCCGCAACCGGCACGCTTACCGACGTTGACGTCGACAATCCGCCGAATACCTTCACGGTGGTCAGCTCGAAGGCGAGCGCCGGCGGCTACGGCACCTTCACGGTGACGGCGGCCGGCGTGTGGACCTACACGGTCAACGAGGCCAACCACGCGGTGCAGGCGCTCAATGTTGGCGACCATCTGACCGACACCTTCATCGTGACCACCGTGGATGGCACCCCTCAGGTGGTGACGATCACCATCAACGGCACCAATGACGCGGCCATCATCTCCGGCGCGGCGACCGGCTCGGTGATCGAGGCGAGCGGTGCCGTGCCCGGCAAGTTGACCGCGACCGGCACGCTCACCGATAGCGACGTCGACAATGCGCCCAACACCTTCACGGCGGTCACTTCGCCGACAGCAAGTCATGGCGGCTACGGCACTTTCACGATGACCGCGGCCGGTGTCTGGACCTATACGCTCAACGACGCCAACCGCGCGGTGCAGGCGCTCAATGTCGGCGACCACCTGACCGACACCTTCACGGTGACCACCGCGGACGGCACCGCGCAAGTGGTGACGATCACCATCAATGGCACCAACGACGCGGCCGTCATTTCCGGCGCCACCACCGGCTGCGTGATCGAGGCCGGGGGCGTCGCCAATGCCAAGCCGGGCCTGCCGACCGCGACCGGCGCGCTCGCCGCCACCGACGTCGACAATCCGCCCGATCTTTTCACGGCGGTCAGCTCGCCGACGGCAAGTCATGGCGGCTACGGCACCTTCACGATGACGGCGGCCGGCGTGTGGACCTACACGCTCGACAACGCCAACGGCGCGGTGCAGGCGCTCAACGTCTGCGACCACCTGACCGACAGCTTCACGGTGACCAGCATCGACGGCACCGCACAAGTGGTGACGATTACCATCCACGGCACCAACGACGCGGCCGTGGTTTCGGGCACGACGACCGGGACGGTGACCGAAGCTGGCTGCGATACGCCCGGCACGCCAACCGCGACCGGCGCGCTTACCGATACCGACGTTGATAATCCGGCGAATACCTTCACCGCGGTGTGCTCGCCGATGAAGAGCGATGGCGGCTATGGCACCTTCACGATGACGGCGGCCGGCGTGTGGACCTACACCCTCGACAATAGCAACTGCACGGTGCAGGCGCTCGACGCCTGCGACCACCTGACCGACACCTTCACGGTGAAGACCATAGATGGCACCGCGCAGGTGGTGACGATCACCATCAAAGGCGCCAACGACGCAGACCTCAGGGATTTCGATCATTTGGCCACGGGGAAGATCGAGGCTGCACCGAGTTCCACCGTTGCATTGAATGACAAAACCGACAAGGAGCTACCGACGAACGGCGGCTCTTCTAATGCCGCCGCGACTCATGGCGATGCAATCGATGGCGGCTCAACCGGCGGGCCCTCGGGAGTCGCGAAAGCATCGGAGGCGAATGGGCCAACGGCCGCGAGCCTGAATGCGAATGGGGGTGCCTTCGCCAAGCATGGCGGCCCCCTTGCAGATTCGTTCCACTTCAAGGAGACGAGCTACGATCCTGGAGCTTCGAATGGCTTCGACCTCGGAAATGTGGGCCACGGCCCGGCATCGAGCAGTCATCCCGAAGACGCTGCAGCAATCCACGGACCGGAGGCAGCACAAGCAATCGAGGCGTTGCTGCATGGACAACACACGGCCGATCATTATGGCCCGGCTTCCGAGCTTGTCGGGAGCGCCGCGGTCACCCACGGGATGCACGATCTGATGATCTGACGGAATTAGGTGGGCACGGCGCGCCGTTTCCTTGCTCCCGCACGCCTGTCTAGCCGACCTCGCGCGCCGGCTTACGCCGGCGCGCCGGAAGGGCGGTTAAGCCACCTTGGTTTTGAGGTGGCCGAACATGAAGTTCTTCGCTTCCTCGTCCAGCTCGGCCTTGAAGGTGAACTTGTCCTTCAATGCGATCGCGCGTGCGGCGGCCGGCCGCGCGGAGATCTCGTCGACCAGGCGCTTGACGTTCGGGTACTTGGCGTAAGTTTCCTCGCCGAGCACGAACGACCCCAGCCGGGCCCAGCCCCAGAGCGCCATGTCGACGATGGTGTAGGTGTCGCCGACCATGTAGCGGCTCTTGGCGAGGTGGTCGTCAAGAATCTTGTAGTGGCGGTTCGCCTCGTACTGGTAGCGGTTATGTGCGTATTCCAGCTCCTTTGGCGCCACCGTCTTGAAATGCACCGCCTGACCCGAATAGGGGCCGAGGCCGGTGGCGATGAACATCAGCCAGGACAGCATCCCGGCGCGGCTCGCCGGCGTGTTGGTGGGCAGGAATTTTCCGGTCTTCTCGGCAAGGTAGAGCAGGATCGCGTTGGAATCGAACACGAACACGCCGTCGTCGTCGATCGCCGGCACCTTGGCGTTCGGGTTGACCTTCAAAAATTCCGGCTTGAACTGCTCGCCCTTGCGGGTGTCGACCGGTATTGCCTCGAAGGCGAGGCCGGACTCTTCCAGGAACAGTGCGACCTTGTTCGGGTTCGGTGCTCCGTTGAAGTAGAATTTGAGCATCTCAAAGGCTCCGTTTGTTTTGTTGCCGACCAAATCGGGACGCGAGCCGCATGGGCCGCGGGCCGCACTCATGCGCCACATCAGGCGGAGCGCGCAAGCGATGAATTTGTGAAAGCGCCTCGGGCGGCTTGGCGATCAGCCGAAGTACATAAAGCCAACCGCGCTGGCGACGATCAGCGCGATCCCTGCCGTGTCCAACAGCGCCGCGAAGCGCGTCGCGGTTTGCAGGTCGGTGGCGTGAGCAGCGCGCTCGGCGCTGCGCCCATAGCCGTGCGTAATGATGTCCTCGGTGAACTGGCCATGCGCCTCCAATGCGCTCGTCAGTCCGACGGAGACGAGAAGGACGCCGAAGATGCCGAGGCCGAAAAAGCCGAGCAGGCCAAAAAGCAATATCGGGAACATGCCGACGAAGAATATCGGCAACAGCGGCACAAGCAGCAACGTCTCGGATTGTCTGCGCATCGGGCAATCCAATCGAAACAGCGACCAGTTGTTGGATGCTAGGCCCTTTGTTCGCGCCGAATCAAGGCAAGAGCGTTCAACACAGCGTCATCGTGGCTTGCTGTGCAGCTTAGCTTGTTGGCCCGGAAGCAAAGAAGTGAACAGGACTTCTTTCGTCATTCCGGGATGCGCCGTCAGGTGCAGGGCCGGAATCCATTGTGCCTCAGGCGCAGGTGGTGAAATGGATTCCGGGTTCTCGCTTCGCGAGCCCCGGAATGACGGAGGATATTGAGGAGGCTCAGCCCACCGCCATCCCGGAGCGGATTTCGGCGCGCAGCTCGTCGATCAGCCTGAGGCCGTTCTTGGTCTCGACGTGCCAGAAGGTCCAGCCGTTGCAGGCACCCGAGCCTTGGGCGACCGCGCCGATGCGGTGGATCGAGCCGACCTTGTCCCCTAGCATGATGGCGCCGTCGGCGCGCACGAGGGCACCGACCCGCTTCTTGGCGTCGACGAGTTTCGCGCCCGGCATGATCATGCCGCGCTCGATCAGTTCGGAGAAGGCGACGCGCGGCGCCTCGCGCGCAGTCATGAACGGCGCGAGCGTTTCCTGCGGCAGCGGCTCGATGGCGGCGATGCGCGCTTCGGCGGCGGCGGCATAGGCTGCGTCGCGCTCAATGCCGAGATAGCGGCGGCCGAGACGTTTTGCCACGGCGCCGGTGGTGCCGGTGCCGTTGAAGGGATCGAGCACGAGGTCGCCGGGCTTCGAGGAGGAGAGCAGCACGCGCGCGAGAAGCTGTTCGGGCTTCTGCGTCGGATGCACCTTCTTGCCGTCCTTGCCCTTGAGGCGCTCTTCGCCGGTGCAGAGCGGGATCAGCCAGTCGGAACGCGCCTGCACGTCCTCGTTCGCTGCCTTCAGCACTTCGTAATTGAAGGTATAGCCCTTGGCCTTCTCGTCACGCGCGGCCCAGATCATGGTCTCGTGCGCATTGGTGAAGCGGCGGCCGCGGAAATTCGGCATCGGGTTCGACTTGCGCCAGACGATATCGTTCAGGAGCCAGAAGCCGAGGTCCTGCATGATGGCGCCGACGCGGAAGATATTGTGATAGGAGCCGATCACCCAGATCGTCGCCGACGGCTTCATGACGCGGCGGGCGGCGAGCAGCCAGGCGCGCGTGAAGTCGTCATAGGCGGCAAAGGAGGAGAACTTGTCCCAGTCGTCATTGACGGCATCGACATGGGATTCATCGGGGCGTTTGAGGTCGCCCTTGAGCTGCAGATTGTAGGGTGGGTCTGCGAACACGACGTCGACAGAACCGGCTGCAAGCTTCGACATCTCGGCGACGCAATCGCCTATGACGATTCGACTCGGAGACGTGGATTCAAATTTAGTGCGGGGCGCCCTTGCAGACGCCCCGCGACGCGACTCAACCATGACTCATAACTCTGACTCAGGCGACGCTGTCGGCGACGCGGGACTAAACAACCGACTGGCGACACCATGATCCGCCAAAGTAAAAATCGACTTAATCGAAAATGCCACGCGACAAGTTCTGCGCATTTCGATCGTGCGTTTTCGGATTTGAAATCGAGTGCTGCCTCGCAGCATGCGTTATGCGAATTGCGCCAGCGACGGCGGAATCGGACATCGAGTTCGTTGCAGGCAAGCTCCTGCGATTCGTGACGACGTTGGCCGCATCAGCCATGCGCGGATGGCGCGCCGTCGCACTAGGCAATAATTGCCGGGCAGGCTATTGATTAACGGAACGGAAATTTTACGTCTGTTCCGCGTTTACACAGGTTAGGGCTTAAGGGAAAACCGCCATGCGTTACGATGATTTCCGTCGCAGCGACGATATCGAGGATCGTCGCGACCAGGGTGGCGGCGGAGGCGGAGGCGGCGGCTTCGGCATCCCCATGGGCGGCGGCGGGCTCGGCATCGGCACCATCATCGTGCTCGGCCTGCTCGGCTACGCCTTCGGCATCGACCCGCGCATCCTGATCGGCGGCGCCGAAATCCTGACCGGCGGCGGACAGGCGCCGACCTACCAGACCGATCGCCGGACCGCGTCCGGCAAGACCGGCGCGCCGACCGACGAAATGGGGAGCATGATCTCCGGCATCCTGGGCGAGATCGACGATCGCTGGACCGAGATCTTCCAGGCCAATGGCCAGACCTTCACCGGTCCGAAGATCGTCTTGTTCCGCAACGCCACCAATGGCGGCCGCTGCGGCATGGCGCAGTCGGCGATGGGGCCGTTCTACTGCCCGCCGGATAAGACCATCTATCTCGACACCGCCTTCTTCCGCGAGGTCGAGACGCGGTTCCGTGGCTGCTCGGGCAGCGCCTGCCAGTTCACCGCGGCCTATATCATCGCCCATGAGGCGGGCCATCACGTGCAGAACCTGCTCGGCATCATCCCGCGCGTGACGCGGCTGCAACAGGCGGCCGACAGCAAGGCCGAGGCCAATGCGCTGCAGGTGAAGGTCGAGTTGCAGGCCGACTGCCTCTCCGGCGTCTGGGTCAACCGCGAGGAGAAGAAGCGGCCGGGCTTCCTCGAAGCCGGCGACATCGACGCGGCGCTCAAGACGGCAACCGCGATCGGCGACGATACGCTGCAGCGCCAGGCGACGGGCAGGGTGGTGCCGGACTCCTTCACCCATGGCTCGGCGCAGCAGCGGCGGCAATGGTTCATGACCGGCTACCAGCAAGGCACGGTGTCGGCCTGCAACACCTTTGGCCAAGGGGCGCTGTGAGATTTGGATAGCGATTGTCATGGCCTCCACAGATGAAACAAAGCCGTTCATTCCGCTCAACATCGCGGTGCTGACGATTTCCGACTCAAGGACGCTCGCCGACGACAAGTCCGGAACGACTCTGGCCGATCGCATCACGGCCGCCGGCCACAAGCTTGCGGCGCGCGAGATCGTCACCGACGACGTCGAGGCGATCCGCACGGTCGTGGCGCGCTGGATCGCTGACGCCGGCGTCGATGCGATCATCACCACTGGCGGCACCGGCTTCACCGGCCGGGATGTGACGCCGGAAGCGATCGAGCCGCTGTTCGAGAAACGGATGGACGGTTTCTCGATCGCCTTCCACATGCTGAGCCACGCCAAGATCGGCGTCTCGACGATCCAGAGCCGCGCCACCGCAGGCGTTGCGGGCGCGACCTACATCTTCTGCCTGCCCGGCTCGCCCGGCGCCTGCCGCGACGGCTGGGACGGGATTCTGGCGGCGCAGCTCGACTACCGCACGCGCCCCTGCAATTTCGTCGAGATCATGCCGCGGCTGGATGAGCATTTGCGCCGGCCGAAGGCGCAAGGCGCAACTGTTTAGGTTCACCACGGCCGTCATTCCGGGGCGCGACGAAGTCGCGAGCTATGATGTGCAATTGCACATCAGAGAATCCATTGGGCCGGTTGCGCAGGCGGCAAAATGGATTCCGGGTTCGCGCTGACGCGCGCCCCGGAATGACGCTGGTGGCAACATCAACGCTTGTGAATGACCTTCATCAGCCAATCCCACGACGCGCGCATCATATCGCGATAAGCCTCGGCACGAAGCGCGTGCGCTCGCTTGATATAGAAGGCAAGCAGCTCCGGCGTGATGCGCCGCGCGGGATCGCGGCGCGTCAACTTCACAGCGCCCGCTCCCAGGTTTCGCCGACGAGGTCCTGCCCAAAGCTGCGGTGCGGCTCGCTTTTCACCAGCGCGAAGCCCGCGTCCTGATAGATTTTTCGCGCGGCGATCAGGATGCTCTGGGTCCAGAGCGTGATCTTGCGGTAGCCGCAGGCCCTGGCGAAGCTGATGCATTCGCCAACCAGCCGCTTGCCGAGCCCCTGGCCGCGCCCGGCCGGGTCGATCAAGAGCAGCCTGAGCTTGGCGACGTCGTCGGAATGCCTGACCAGGAACACCGAGCCGACCGGCGCACCTTCGAGATCGGCGATCCAGCAGCGTTCGCGCGAGGCGTCGAACGAGGTCAGGAATTTTGCGACGATCTCGGCGACCAGCGCCTCGAAGGATGAATCGAAGCCGTATTCGCTGGCGTAGAGCGCGCCATGGCTCTGCGCCACCCAGCCCATATCGCCCGGCCGCGGATCGCGCAGCACCGCGCGCGACGGCTGGGTCTCGCCAAGCAGCCGCTCGATCGTGCCCATTGCTCCGGTCAGGCGGACGCGATCGTCCGGCTGAAGCCGTGTCAGCATCGCCGCCACCTCGTCATGCGAGGTGCGGTTGATCCTGGTAAAGGTCTGCCGCCCCTTTGCGGTGAGGCCGAGCTGGTATTGCCGGCGGTCGGAAGCGAGCGGGCGTCGGGTCAAAAGCCCGTCCTCGTCGAATTTCTGCAGGATGCGGCTGAGATAGCCGGGATCGAGCCCGAGCTCGGTCCCGATCTCCTTTGCCGATGTCTCCTCGCGATGGGCCAGCTCATAAAGCACCCGCGCCTCGCTGAGCGAGAACGGGCTTTTCAATAAATGCTGGTCGAGGACGCCGAGCTTGCGGGTGTAGAAGCGATTGAACGCCCGCACCGCGGCGATTTGGGTTTCGGAATCCGGCTCTGACATAGGGGCACCTCAATAGTTGCCATTGTCAAATAATTATTTGACTTTGGCAAGTATCAGGCGCTGTCATTCCGGGGCGCGCGAAGCGCGAGCTATGATGTGCAATTGCACATCAGAGATTCCATTTGCCCACTTGGCTTGCGGCCCGATGGATTCCGGGCCTGCGCCTTTGGCGCATCCCGGAATGACGAGGGAAGCGTAAGGAACTACGCCACGATGATCCGGCTGCGCAGCATGGTGCGGGAGGAGCGGCCGAGCTGCCGCAATAGTCGCGCCTCGGAGCGGGGGGCATCCGGGCGGTAGCCGCCGAGCTGCTCATAGTGATCGCGCGCGATCAGGAGGCCCTGTTCGGCAGTCGGGCCGGTCAGCATGCGGGCGACGAACTTGAAGCTGTCGCGCAGGCGTGCGTCGGCGTAGGGCGAGCGGGCGTAGCGGAAGATGCCGGCGCGCGGCCGGCCGCTCATCGCGACGCCCTGGATGAACTGGGCGGTCTCCTCGATCCAGCCGCTGTCGAGTACGGCGCCGGCATGCAGGAACATCAGCCAGGGCGAGCGCGCCTGACGGGCGCCGGCCGCCAGCGCTGCGGCGCGACTGCCGTCGAAGGCCATGAAGCGGCAGCCGGCGACATCGGCGACGCGCTCGATCACGTCGGTCTTGGCGCCGTCCTTGGCGCGATCGACCAGCAGTACCTCTTTCACGACCCCGGCCGCGGCGCCCGGAACCAGCGCCGCAAGAGTCGCGACCGCGGTCCGCTCGTCGCCTTCAGTCGGAATAATCACGCTCAGCATCAACAGCGGCTTCGTTGGCTCAAAACAGGTGGAAAGCTCAAAATTGTTATCACCTTGTCACAATCAAAACAGCCGTAAGGGTGCAGTTTTTTGCGGCAGCGCCTCTGTGGAATTTCGCGAATGTGTTCTTGATTTGTTCTTACGACGTGCTAGCTTCAGAGCATGAGCCGAGCATCCTCTCATGCCCTCAAGCACCCGCCGGTGACGGCGCCCTCCACACCGGCGGGTGCGCCCTCCGCGTTTCCCGAACTCGCGGTCGCGATCGAGCGCGAACGGCGGCGCGGCCGCGGCGCGCAATCCAATGCCAGCGGCCGTTACGAGGCCGAGGCGCGCGTTACGTTCGACGACGGCTGGCAGAGCCTGGAAGACCTGCCGCCGTTCAAGACCACTGTCTCGCTCGACACCTCGCGCAAGGTGATCGCGCGCAACGACTCGCCCGATATCGGCTTCGACCGCTCGATCAATCCGTACCGCGGTTGCGAGCATGGCTGCGTCTACTGCTTCGCGCGGCCAACCCATGCCTATCTCGGCCTGTCGCCAGGACTGGATTTCGAATCGAAGCTTTTGGCAAAACCTGATGCGCCGGCGCTGCTCGAGAAGGAGCTCGCCGCGCCGGGCTATGAGCCGCGCATGATCGCGATCGGTACCAACACCGATCCGTACCAGCCGATCGAGCGCGAACACAAGATCATGCGCGGCATCCTCGAAACCCTGGAGCGCGCCGGCCATCCGGTCGGCATCGTCACCAAATCGGCGCTGGTCGTGCGCGACATCGACATCCTGCAGCGGATGGCGAAGCGCAACCTGGTCAAGGTCGCGCTGTCGGTGACGACGCTCGATGCCAAATTGGCGCGCACCATGGAGCCGCGCGCCTCGACGCCGCCGAAGCGGCTAGAGGCGATCAAGCGACTTTCGGATGCCGGCATCCCCACCACCGTAATGGTGGCGCCCGTGATCCCCGCGCTGAACGATTCGGAGATCGAGCGCATCCTCGATGCGGCGGCGCATGCCGGCGCCAAGGAAGCAAGTTACGTGCTGCTGCGGCTGCCGCTGGAAGTGCGCGACCTGTTCCGGGAATGGCTGCTCGCGAACTACCCGGATCGCTACCGTCACGTCTTCACCCTGATCCGCGATATGCGCGGCGGGCGCGACTACGACTCGCAGTGGGGGACGCGGATGAAGGGCACCGGGCCGATGGCCTGGATGATCGGCCGCAGGTTCGAGATCGCCTGCGAGAAGCTCGGCCTGAACAAGCGCCGCTCGAAGCTGACGACCGACCATTTCGTCAAGCCGAAGCAGAGCGGCGAGCAGTTGAGCTTGTTTTAGGACCGTCATTGCGTCCCTCTCCGTCATTGCGAGGAGCGTAGCGACGAAGCAATCCATATCTCCGCAAGCGGAGAGGTGGATTGCTTCGCTGCGCTCGCAATGACGGAGGAAAGATCGGAATGTCTGCCTCAAAAAGCTGAATAATGGGGACGAGCGCCGGGTTCCCGGTTGCGCGGCGGCGGCTGCTTCAGCACAGTCGCGCCCATGAGTCGGGACAAGTCTGAGAAGAAAAAGCCGGTCAAACCGGCAAAAGGCGTGATCGCGGTGACGCCACCGAGCTTTCGGCGCGAGCGCGCGCTGATCAAGCGCGGGGTGTGGCCGATTGCCGGCTGCGACGAGGCCGGACGTGGCCCGCTGGCAGGTCCCGTGGTGGCCGCGGCCGTGGTGCTCGACCCGAAGCGGATCCCGAAAGGCATCGACGATTCGAAGCGGCTGACGGCAGAACGGCGCGAAGAGCTGTTTGAGCAGATCTGCGCGACGTCGGCGTTTGCGGTGGCTTTCGCTTCGCCGGCGCGAATCGATCGCGACAATATCCTGCGCGCCTCGCTCTGGGCGTTGGCGCGCGCCGTGCAGGCGCTGCCGGAGGCACCCAAGCATGTCTTCGTCGACGGCCGCGACAAGGTCGCCGTGACTTGCGACTGTGAGGCCGTGATCGGCGGTGACGGCATCGTGATGTCGATCGCAGCCGCTTCCATCATCGCCAAGGTGACGCGGGATCGGCTGATGTGCGCGCTGGCGCTGGATTGTCCCGGCTATGGCTTCGAACAGCACAAGGGCTATGCGGTGCCGGAACATCTGGAGGCGTTGGATCGCCTCGGCCCGAGCGCGCATCACCGCAGCTTCTTCGCGCCCGTGATCGCCGCGCGGCAGAAGCATTTTCCGGAAACGATCGAGCCCGATCTCTTCACGGTGGACCCGACCATCGAGGCCGAGGCGACGGCTGCCTAGCCCCGTTGCCTCCATCGCGTCGGCCCTTTATCAATCTCGGGATCGATTGAGGCCGCACACAGGGCTGGTTCCGGGCATTTTGGGCGCATGCGTTTCACCTCCCTGGTCGTCGAACTGATCCGCGCCCGGCCGCGGCTCGTGGTCTGGATCGTGGTGCTGGCGCAGGCCGCGCTGTGGCTGCTGGTGCCGCTGTTGATCTATCGCAGCCCGCCCGGCGATGTCGCGACCGTGCTCGCCTTCGGCCGCGAATACCAGGTCGGCACCGATCTCGGCCCGCCGCTCGCCTTCTGGCTCGCCGACATCGCGTTCCGCGCCGCCGGCAATCACGTCTTCGGCATCTATCTGTTGGCGCAGATCTGCGCGATCGCGACCTTCGTGAGCCTCTATCACCTTGGCCGCGCCATCATTGGCGGACAGCAGGCGGTGCTCGCGGTGCTGCTCACGATGACGGTCACCGCCTTCTCTTCGCCCGGCCTCGAGTTCGGCCCGCTGGTGCTGGCGCGCCCGCTCTGGGCGCTGTTGCTGCTGCATTCCTGGCAATTGTTCGGCCAGAACCGGCGCAGCGCCTGGTTCGCGTGGTCGATCGATTGCGGCCTGTTGTTGCTGACGACACCGGTGGCGATCGGGATGATCCTGCTGGTCCTGGCCTTTGCGCTGGCGACTGCACGCGGACGCCGCACGCTGGCCTCGCTTGATCCGCTGTTTGCGCTGCTCGTGGTGATCGTGCTGGCGCTGCCTTACTTGATCTGGCTGATGCGCTCGGATGTTGTGACGCTGCCGCCGCTGCCTGATGTCGCGGATTTGCGCGCGCGGGTGACGCGCTCTGGCGTGCTGCTCGGCGGCTTGGTGGTGTCGATGGCCGGCATCGCGCTGCTCCTCGCCCTCAATTCTGCCTGGTTCGCCCGCAAGCCGGAGGAGGCGCCGATCATCGGCCGGCCGCCGCTCGATCCTCTGGGACGGCAGTTCGTCTATTTCTTCGCCTTCGCGCCGGCGCTGATTGGCAGCCTGCTCGCCGGCCTGTTCCATCTCGACCACGTGGTCGGCGGCGCCGGCGTCGCGCTGCTGCTGTCGGGATTGGCCGTGATCGTCAATGCCGGCGATCTCATCCATCTCTACCGCCAGCGGTTGTTGCGCTCGGCCTGGGCGGCGGCGATTGCCGCGCCGGCCTTGGCCGTCGTCGCTGCGACGCTGTTCGTGCCCTGGACCGGCACAGCCGAAGTGAGGACTTCCATGCCGGCGGCCTCGATCGGGCATTTCTTCGCCGACAGTTTTGAGCGGCGCACCAACCAGCGGTTGCGCGCGGTGGCCGGCGATCCCGAGTTGGCGCGTCTGATCGCGATGGACCCACGGCGCCCGCATCTGTTGCTCGACGGAAGGCCGCGGACGCCCTGGCTCTCGCCGGCGAAGCTTAATGAGACGGGCGGACTGATCGTCTGGCGCGCGTCCGATACGTCGGGCGCGCCGCCGCCCGAGATCGCGCAACGCTTCCCGGACCTGGTGCCGGAAGTGCCGCGATCGTTCGAATGGCTGGTCAACGGCCGGCAGCCGCTGCTCAGGATCGGCTGGGCCATCGTGCGGCCGAAGGGGCCGTAGGCCTGTTTCTCGCCGTCAGCCCCTCATGGTGAGGAGCGCGTCTTCGCGCGTCTCGAACCATGAGGCCCCAGTCTCGCCCGTGGCCATCCTTCGAGACGCCTGCTGCGCAGGCTTCTCAGGATGAGGGGAAAGCGTGGGGTGGGCAAAGCGCAGCGTGCCTATCCTACGGTCTCTCAGGATGAGGACGAACTCTGCTGCCCCAGCGCCTTCGCGATGGCGCGGAGGTCTTGCCATGACATCCGCTTGTAGGAGGGCGAGCGCAACAGATAGGCGGGGTGGAAGGTGGCGATGGCGCGGATCGTCCGGGTACCGGTGTCGTAGTCGAACCATTTGCCGCGGGTGCGCATGATGCCCTCGCGCGTGCCGATCAGCGCCTGTGTCGAGGGATTGCCGAGCGTGACCAGCACGTCGGGATTCACCAATTCGATCTGGCGCTGGATGAAGGGCAGGCACACCTGCGTCTCCTGCGGCGTCGGCGTGCGGTTGCCCGGCGGCCGCCACGGGATCACGTTGGCGATATAGGCCTTGCTGCGGTCGAGCCCGATCGCCGCGATCATCCGGTCCAGGAGCTTGCCGGAGCGCCCGACAAAGGGCAGGCCTTCGATGTCCTCGTCACGCCCAGGCGCTTCGCCCACGAACATCACCCGCGCCGCCGGATTGCCGTCGGCGAACACAAGCTTGGTCGCGGTATGCTTCAGCGCGCAGCCGTCGAAATTCGCCAGTAGCGTCCGCAGCGCGTCCAGCGTCGGCGCGGTCCGTGCCGCCTCGCGTGCAGACGCAACCGCCGCATCCGGCGCGATGGTGATTTCGCTGCGCGGAACTGTCGGAGCCGCAGGCGGCATCTCGCGCTGAGGACGCGGCGACGCCCCCTCGCGCGGCGGTGCGGCGGGAACAGGCTCGGCCTCCGCAAGCCGGTTGATCGGCTCGTCAACAAGCGCGCAATCGACCCCGGCCTCCAGGTAAAAGGCCAGCAATTGCTTTAAGGTAGGGGCAGGCTCGGGCGTCATGGTGGGATACAAGTCCTCCGCCCGCAATTTAGGATGCATCGCGCCGTCGCGAAATGCATTTCAATGGTTGTCCTCGCGACAAAAATCGGAAACAACGCAGCCTAACGAATTAGAAGCGTTCTCAACCGGGCTGAGAAGAGACCATGAGCACCGAAGAATTACCGCCCCGCGAATCCATGGAATTCGACGTCGTGATCGTCGGCGCCGGACCGTCGGGCCTCTCGGCTGCGATCCGGCTGAAACAGCTCAATCCCGATCTCAGCATCGTCGTGGTGGAGAAGGGTTCCGAGGTCGGCGCGCATATCCTCTCCGGCGCGGTGATCGATCCGGCGGCGCTCGACAAATTGATTCCGGACTGGCGCGAGGATGCCGACTGTCCGCTGAAGACCCAGGTGAAGGACGACCGCTTCTACTGGATGACGGCCGCCGGCGCGATCCGGCTGCCGAACTTCATGATGCCGCCCCTGATGAACAATCATCACTGCTACATCGGCTCGCTCGGCAATGTCTGCCGCTGGCTGGCGCCGAAGGCGGAAGCGCTGGGCGTCGAAATCTATCCGGGCTTTGCTGCCGCCGAAGTGCTCTATGACGACATTGGCAATGTGCGCGGCATCGCCACCGGCGACATGGGCATCGCCAAGGACGGCTCGCACAAGGACTCCTACACTCGCGGCATGGAGCTCGTCGGCAAATACACGCTGTTCGCGGAAGGCGCGCGCGGCAGCCTGTCGAAGCAGCTCATCGCGAAGTATCAGCTCGATGCCAAGAGCGAGCCGCCGAAATTCGGCATCGGCTTGAAAGAGGTGTGGCAGATCGATCCCGCCAAGCACCAGAAGGGCCTGATTCAGCATTCCTTCGGCTGGCCGCTCAACAATTCCACCGGCGGCGGCTCGTTCCTCTATCACTACGACGACAACCGCGTTGCGGTCGGCTTCGTCGTGCATCTCAACTACGACGATCCGTATCTGTCGCCGTTCGACGAATTCCAGCGCTTCAAAACGCATCCCTCGATCCGCGCCGTGCTCGAAGGCGGCAAGCGGCTCGGTTATGGCGCGCGAGCCATCACCGAAGGCGGCTACCAGTCGGTGCCGCGGCTGACCTTCCCGGGCGGCGCGCTGATCGGCTGCGCGGCCGGCTTCGTCAACGTGCCGCGCATCAAGGGCGTCCACAACGCAATGGGCAGCGGCATGCTCGCCGCCGAGCATGTGGTGGCGGCGATCGGCGCCGGCCGCGCCAATGACGAGCTCGTGGAGTATGAAAACGCCTGGCGCGAGTCCGCCATCGGCAAGGACCTCCATCGTGTCAGGAACGTCAAGCCGCTGTGGTCGAAGTTCGGCACCATCCTCGGCGTGGCACTCGGCGGCTTCGACATGTGGTGCAACACGCTGGGCTTCTCGCTGTTCGGAACCCAGTCGCACGCCAAGCCCGACCGCAAGACGCTGGACCCGGCGAAACAGCACGCGCCGATCGCCTATCCGAAACCGGACGGCAAGATCTCGTTCGACAAATTGTCCTCGGTGTTCCTCTCCAACACCAACCATGAGGAGGACCAGCCGGTCCATCTCAAGGTCCCCGACATGAACCTGCAGAAGATGTCGGAGCACGACGTCTATGCCGGCCCGTCCAACCGCTATTGCCCGGCCGGCGTTTATGAATGGGTCGAGGAAGCCTCAGGGCCGCGTTTCCAGATCAACGCGCAAAACTGCGTTCACTGCAAAACTTGCGACGTGAAGGACCCGAACGGTAACATCACCTGGGTTCCGCCCGAGGGCGGCGGCGGGCCGAACTATGAGGCGATGTGACCTTGGTGGTGCAAGCAGCGATATAAAGCCGGGGGTGACCACAATTGCGTGAGTGGATGCTCCGATAATCGGGCCGCACCGGCCACGATACCGCCACACTGGAAGCGTTTTCCGGTATTGTTGGCTAAATCGGCGGCTTCGAAGGCCAATCTGCCAATCGATTCGCCACCCGTGTCCTTGCGGTTGAAGGCCAAAAACGGCATTGTCGCTGGCCGGGATGCCGCCGCTTGGGTTTGCATTCGACACTGATCCCGAGAGATCGCCGCCGTTAATCCCGCCGTAAATCCCTTGGAGCAAGGCGAACCGTGATGCTTTCTACACGCTTTAACCGCTGGACGATTGCTGCTCTCAGCCTGGCCATGCTCGCCGCACCTGGCGCGCTCTATGCGCAGACGCCGGATCATCCTGCCGACAACGCGGCGCAGTTTCCGACCAAGAACGACCTGAAATCGCTGACCACGGCCGGCAGCTATCTCGCCGCCCGCCACGCCAGCGTCGAGCGCGATGCGGCCTCCGCTGCGGCATTTTACCGCTCGGCACTCCGCACCGATCCGAAGAACAACGAACTGCTCGACCGCGCCTTCATCTCCTCGCTGGCCGAAGGCGACATCGACGAGGCCGTCAAGCTTGCCGACCGCATCCTCGCGCAGGACAAGTCGAACCGCGTCGCGCGGCTCGTCGTCGGTGTGCGCGACCTGAAGCTGAAGAAGTACGCGGCCGCGCAGGTCAACGTCAACCAGTCGATCCGCGGACCGATCACCGACCTGGTCGCGACGCTGCTGGCAGCCTGGGCGAGCTATGGCGCGGGCGATGCCAAGGTGGCGGTCGCCAACATCGACAAGCTCACCGGTCCGGAATGGTATCCGCTGTTCAAGGATCTCCACGCCGGCATGATCCTGGAGCTTTCCGGCAAGGAGAAGGACGCGGGCACCCGCTTCGAGCGCGCCTACAAGCTCGATGATTCCATGTTGCGGATCGTGGACGAATATGCGCGCTGGTCGTCGCGGAACAAGGATGCGGCTGCCGCTACGTCCCTCTATGAGGCCTTCGACAAGAAGTTGCCGCGCCATCCGCTGGTGCAGGAGGGCATCCGCGAGGCCAAGGCCGGCAAGAAGCTATCGCCGCTGGTCGATTCGGCGCAGTCCGGTGCGGCCGAAGCGCTCTATGGCATCGGCGCGACGCTGACGCGCCGCGGCGGCGAGGATCTGGCGCTGGTCTATCTGCAGCTTGCGCTGTACCTGCAGCCCAATCATCCGCTGGCGCTGCTTTCGCTCGCTGACCTCTATGAGAGCGTCAAGAAACCGCAGATGGCGATCAAGATCTATGAGCGGATGCCGGCCTCATCGCCGCTGAAGCGCAACGCGCAGATCCAGCTTGCGACCGATCTCGACGCCGCCGACCGCAGCGACGAGGCTATCAAGATCCTGAAGGAGCTCACCGCCGAATCGCCGAAGGACATCGAGGCCATCATGGCGCTCGGCAATATCGAGCGTGGCCGCAAGAAGTTCGCCGATTGCGCCGGCACCTACACGCAGGCGATCGATGCCATGCCGACGGCTGGCGACAAGAACGCCTGGGTTACCTACTACTACCGCGGCATCTGCGAGGAGCGCTCCAAGCAGTGGACCAAGGCCGAAGCTGACATGCGCAAGGCGCTGGAGATGCAGCCCGAGCAGCCGCACGTGCTGAATTATCTCGGCTATTCCTGGATCGATCAGGGCATCAATCTCGACGAAGGCATGAAGATGATCAAGCGTGCCGTCGAGCAGCGCCCCGACGACGGCTACATCGTGGATTCGCTCGGCTGGGCCTATTACCGCATCGGCAATTACGATGAGGCAGTGAAGCAGCTCGAGCGCGCCATCGACCTCAAGCCGGAAGATCCGACCATCAACGACCATCTCGGCGATGCCTATTGGCGGGTCGGCCGCACGCTCGAAGCCAAGTTCCAGTGGGCGCATGCGCGCGACCTCAAGCCGGAGGCCGACGAACTGCCGAAGATCGAAGCCAAGATCGAGAACGGCCTGCCGGAGGACGCCTCTAACAACGCCGCCGCCGTCGAGAAGAAGAAAGAAGACGGCAAGGGCGGCTGATCCAAAGCTATTATGGGGGCGGTTTGTCGATGCCGGCGCTGATTGAGGACGCACGTGCCAAGGTCAACCTGACCCTGCGGGTGATCGGGCGGCGCGTCGACGGCTATCACGACCTTGAAAGCGTGGTGGCGTTCGCCGATTGTGCCGATCGCCTGACGCTGACGCCGGGCGAAGAACTCACGCTCACGACGTCAGGGCCGATGGCGGAGGCCTGCGGCGAGACCGCTGATAATCTCGTGCTGAAGGCCGCGCGCCTGCTCGGCGAGCGCGTTCCCGGCCTGAAGGCCGGCAGCTTTGTGCTGGAGAAAGTGTTGCCGGTGGCCGCCGGGATCGGCGGCGGTTCGGCCGATGCCGCGGCGGCGCTGCGGCTGCTCGCGCGACTGAACGATCTCGCCCTCGACGACGAGCGTCTGCGTGACGTTGCGCTGAAAACCGGTGCCGACGTGCCGGTCTGCGTCGCCTCGCATGCCTGCGACATGACCGGGGTCGGCGAGACGCTGATGCCGCTCAACCTGCCGAAGCTGCCGTGCGTCATGGTCAATCCGCGGATCCCGGTGGCCACCAAGGACGTGTTCGCGGAGCTTGGCTTGCGCCCCGGCGACCTCCTGGTCGGCGCCACCGACGTGATGCTGCAGGCGCCGTCCTGGCCGGAGCAGGGCGGCTCGCTCGAAGAATGGGTCGAGGCCCTTGCCGGCAGCTCGAACGACCTGGAAGCGCCGGCGGCGCGCATCCAGCCGGTGATCGGCGAGGTGATCGCCGCGCTCAACGCCACCGATGGCGCCTGGCTCGCGCGGATGTCCGGCTCCGGCGCCACATGCTTTGCGATCTACGAGAACACCGCCGACGCCCAGCGCGCCGCCGAGAAGCTGCGCCGCCAGCACCCCATCTGGTGGGTGCATTCGGGCGTGCTGAGCTGAGACTGATTTGTAGATCTTGTAGGGTGGGCAAGGCGAAGCGTGCCCACCATCACGAGCGGAGTGCGGATGGTGGGCACGCTGCGCTTTGCCCACCCTACGATTCCAGCTTCGTAGGATGGGTAGAGCGAAGCGAAACCCATCATCGTACCGCAAGTACCGATGGGTTTCGCTGCGCTCTACCCATCCTACGCGTCGCTCAATGCGAGCGCGCCAGGCAGAAGGCTACGACCTGCTCCAAGGCGGTCTTCATCGGTGAGGGCGGAAACAGCGCCAGCGCGTCGACGGCCATGGCGCCGTAGTGGTGGGCGCGGGTCAGCGTGTCCTCGAGCGCGCGGTGCTTGGTCATCAAGCCGATGGCGTGGTCGAGATCGCCGCCGCGGATTTCGCCTTGCTCCAGCGCCCGGACCCAGAACTCGCGTTCGCTATCATTGCCGCGGCGAAAGGCCAGCACCACCGGCAGCGTGATCTTGCCCTCGCGAAAATCGTCGCCGACATTCTTGCCGAGTTTGGCGGACTTGCCGCCATAGTCGAGCACGTCGTCGACGAGCTGGAAGGCGATGCCGAGATTCATGCCGACCGAGCGGCAGGCGGTCTGCTCCGCCTTCGGCCGGTTGGCGATGACGGGGCCGACCTCGCAGGCGGCGGCGAACAATTCCGCGGTCTTGCCGCGGATCACGGCGAGATATTCATCCTCGGTGGTCGCGGTGTTCTTGGCGGCGGCAAGCTGCATCACCTCGCCCTCGGCGATGGTGGCGGCGGCGGAGGAGAGGATGTCGAGCGCGCGCAACGAGCCGACCTCGACCATCATGCGGAAGGCCTGGCCGAGCAGGAAGTCGCCGACCAGCACGCTGGCCTCGTTGCCCCAGAGCATCCGTGCCGACAATTTGCCGCGCCGGAGCTCGCTTTCGTCGACCACGTCGTCATGCAGCAGGGTTGCGGTATGCATGAACTCGACGGCGGCGGCGAGCTTGATATGGCCGTCCCTGGAATAGCCGGAGAGCTGGGCCATCGCCAATGTCAGCATCGGCCGCAGGCGTTTTCCCCCGGAGGAGATCAGGTGGTTGGCGACCTCCGGGATCATGGTGACCTCGGAGCCGGTCCGCGTCAGGATGGTCGCATTGACGCGTTCCATGTCGGCGGCGACCAGGGTGACCAGCGGGTCTATCGAAGCGTTCGACGGGTTTTCAAAGGGGACAATAACCGCCACGCTGGTCTCCAAATTTGCCGAATTCACACTATCCTAGGGCGTGATCCGGCAACTCGATCACCGCGCCTGAAGGCTACAATAGAAACTGCGCGCTGGGGCGGCAATAGTACGAAGCTGTTGACATCTGTCGCATGGTCTGCGCTGGGCATGAAACATGGAGAACGAACACTTGCGGGAATTGGTCCGAACCAATGACATGGTGCTGGTGTCTGCGATCACAGCATTGCTCGACAGCGCCAATATCCATCATCTGGTGCTGGACCAGAACATGAGCGTCATCGAGGGATCGCTCGGCATCCTGCCGCGGCGGATCCTGGTCCATGAGGACGACAACCGCGCCGCGCGCGAGTTGTTGGCCGATGCGGGTTTCGCGCATGAATTGCGCGCCGATGAGTGAAGACGTCACCGAGCACGGTGACGACGTCAGCGAGGACGCCTTTCTCGGCGGACGATTGCTGCTGCGACAGCTCAAGTCGGGTCACCGCGCCGGGCATGACGCCATGCTGCTCGCCGCCGCGACGCGCGCGCGTCACGGCGATTGCGTGGCCGATCTCGGCGCGGGCGTCGGCGCCGCCGGCCTTGCGCTGGCCAAACGCGTTGCCGGCATCGGTCTGGTGCTGGTCGAGATCGACGCGCAGCTTGCGGCACTGGCGCGCGCGAACGCCGCCGCCAATGCGATTGCCGCTGAGGTGATCGTGCTCGACGTCGAATCGTCAGCGGAGGCCTTTGCCGCCGCCGGCCTGCCGCCCGATAGCGTCGATGTCGTGCTGATGAATCCGCCTTTCAATGATTCCAGGCGCCACCGCGCTTCGCCGGACCGGGCCCGCGAGGTCGCGCACATCGCGTCGGCGAAAACCCTGCCGGGCTGGATCCATGCCGCGCGGCGCATCCTGAAATCCGGGGGAGAATTGACGCTGATCTGGCGCGCCGATGGCATTGCCGAGGTATTGGCCGCGCTCGATCGCGGATTCGGCAGCCTTGAAATCCTGCCCGTTCACGCCGATGTGACCGCGGCGGCGGGCCGCATCCTGCTTCGCGCGGTCAAAGGTGGCCGCGCGCCGACGCGCCTCCACGCCGCTCTCGTGCTCAATGACGAGTCGGGCGTGCCTAATAAAGAGGTACAGGAGAGCTTGATGGGGAAGGGGATATTGCCGCTCGCCGGATGAAGATGCCGGACCGCGGACGTGTCGTGTTACTGCTGCGGGAGCCTGTCCGATTGCCGTTCGGGTGCTGCGGTAAAGTGAACCGCCGCGAGCAGGGTACCGATCAGCAAAATCAGCAGATAGATTTTCATCTTGCTCTCCGCTGCGCGATTGCAGCTAGAACACCGCGATGCAAGGGGCGTTCCATCACTGGATGACAGTGGTGCGATAAAAAACGGTTAATTCGAGGTAACGGGAATGAGTGAACAAAGAATTGATCGCCCCGGGCTGCCGGGCTTCCTCGAGAGGCTCGAGGGCTGGCTGCCGGCGCGGCTGCGGCGTGGCATGGCTGTGGTGCCGGTGGTGCGACTGTCGGGCGTGATCGGCGCGGTGACGCCGCTGCGGCCTGGCATGACGCTCGCCGGCGTCGCCAAGACGCTCGAACGCGCGTTCGCGATCCGCAACGCCAAGGCGGTGGCGCTGGTGATCAATTCGCCCGGCGGCTCGCCGGTGCAGTCACGCCAGATCTATTTGCGGATCCGGCAGCTCGCCACTGAGAAGAAGCTGCCGGTCCTGGTGTTCGTCGAGGACGTCGCGGCCTCCGGCGGCTACATGATCGCCTGTGCCGGCGACGAGATCTTCTGCGATCCGTCCTCCATCCTCGGTTCGATCGGCGTGGTCGGCGGCAGCTTCGGCTTCCAGGAACTGATCCGGAAGATCGGCGTCGAGCGGCGGCTCTATACCGCCGGCGAACACAAGGCGATGCTCGATCCGTTCCTGCCCGAGAAGCCCGAGGAGGTGGCGCGGCTGAAGTCGATCCAGCGCGAGATCCACGAGATTTTCATCGCGCTGGTCAAGCAGAGCCGCGGCGCGCGGCTGAAAGGCGCCGACGATGTGCTCTTCACCGGCGAATATTGGGCGGGCGAATCCTCTATCACCCTCGGCCTAGCGGACGGGATCGGAGACCTCCGCTCGACGCTCCGCGCCCGCTACGGCGAAAAGGTGCTGACGCCGGTGATCGCGCCCGCGAGCGGGCTGTTGTCGGGGCTCCTGGGCAGGCGGGCGCCGGGCGCGGGTTCGCTGGCGGCGCTGGACCCGCTCGGAGGACTGCCGGACGATTTGATCTCGGCGCTGGAAACGCGGGCGATCTGGGCAAAATTCGGGTTCTAGACCTTCGGTTCTGATTGGAATCAGAACCGAAGGTCCAGATTCTTTATTTTGACGCGTTTTCTTCACGCGAACCGGTGTCCACTTCGCTCGAAAACGCTTTGAAGCTGCTGCCGTTTGCCGCACCCGATACCAAAAGGTTGATTGCGGGCCGCCCCAGCTTAAGCGAAAATACTAGGTATTGGGGGCCTGAGAGGTGAACGACAAGGATCGACCGATGCCAGCCATGATCGCATTTGCGGGCGTTTTGGGAGGGCTCGCCGTGGTCCGCTGGGCCTATCGCACGGCCGTGCGGATCAACGAGGAACTGGAAGAGGCGCGTCGCGCCCACATGGCCGAGGCCGTCAGCCGCAACGAGATTCCGACCCTGCGCCGCGACCCCGTCACCGGCGCCTACCGGCCGGGCTAGGCCTCGCATACTCGTCATGCCCGGGCTTGACCCGGGCATCCACGCCCTTCCTGCGGATGCCAAAGACGTGGATGGCCGGGACAAGCCCGGCCATGACGGCGCACGTGGGACGCGTCTTTCGCGCAGTCGGCAGGTGCGTTCGCCTTGATTCCCCGTCTTCGCGCCGATACGGTCCGCGCGCTTTCAAACCCCTCATCGCGAGACCGATGCCGACGATGGATTCTCTGCCTGCCCATATGCGCCCGGAACGCTCGTTCCAGGGACTGATCCTGACGCTGCAGCGCTACTGGGCGGATTACGGCTGCGTGATCCTGCAGCCCTACGACATGGAGGTCGGCGCCGGCACGTTCCATCCCGCCACGACGCTGCGCGCGCTCGGCCCCAAGCGCTGGAACGCGGCCTATGTGCAGCCCTCGCGCCGGCCGAAGGACGGCCGGTATGGCGAGAACCCCAACCGGCTCCAGCACTATTACCAGTTCCAGGTGATCCTGAAGCCGTCGCCGCCTGACATCCAGGAGCTTTATCTGAAATCGCTGGCTGCGATCGGCGTCGATTCGGCGTTGCACGACATCCGCTTTGTCGAGGACGATTGGGAGAGCCCGACGCTCGGGGCCTGGGGGCTGGGCTGGGAATGCTGGTGCGACGGCATGGAAGTGTCGCAGTTCACCTATTTTCAGCAGGTTGCGGGCGTCGAATGCGCGCCTGTCGCGGGTGAGCTCACCTACGGGCTCGAGCGGCTGGCGATGTATGTACAGGGCGTCGACCGCGTCTACGACCTGAACTTCAACGGCCGCGAGGGCGCCGAGAAGGTGAGCTATGGCGACGTGTTCCTGCAGGCCGAGCAGGAATATTCGCGGCACAATTTCGAGATTGCCGATACCGCGATGCTGTTCGAGCAGTTCAGGATGGCCGAGGAAGCCTGCAAGAAATATCTCGCGGCCGGCTGGCGTGAGGGCGGCAACCAGCGGGAGCACCTGATGGCGCTGCCGGCCTATGACCAGTGCATCAAGGCAAGCCACGTGTTCAACCTGCTCGACGCGCGCGGCGTGATCTCGGTGACGGAGCGGCAGAGCTACATCCTGCGGGTGCGCGAACTGGCGAAGGCCTGCGGCGAAGCCTGGATCCACACCGAAGCCGGCAGGGCCGCCTGATGCCTGATCTTCTGCTCGAACTGTTTTCCGAGGAAATCCCCGCGCGCATGCAGGCGAAGGCGGCGGACGATCTGCGCCGCATGGTGACCGACAAGCTCGTCGCCGAGGGATTGGTCTACGAAGGTGCCCGCGCGTTCGCGACGCCGCGGCGGCTGGCGCTGACCGTGCACGGCATTCCGGCGCGGCAGCCGGACTTGAAGGAAGAGCGCCGCGGCCCCCGCGTCGGCGGGCCTGAGCCCGCGATCCAGGGATTCTTGAAGGCCACGGGTCTTGCCTCGATCGACGATGCAAAAATCCAGAGCGACAAGAAGGGCGATTTCTACATCGCGCTGATCGAGAAGCCGGGCCGGCCCGCGCTCGACGTGCTCGCCGAGATCCTGCCGGTCATCGTCAGAACCTTCCCCTGGCCGAAATCGATGCGCTGGGGCGCGCGTTCGGCGAGGCCCGGCGCGCTGACCTGGGTGCGTCCGCTGCACGCGATCACCGCCACCTTCGGTCCGGAGACCGAGGAGCCGGATGTGGTGAATTTCTCGGTCGATGGCATCGAGGCGGGGCAGACGACGTTTGGCCACCGCTTCATGGCCCCGGCTGCGATCTCCGTGCGCCATTTTCATGACTACGAAGCCAAGCTGCAGGCGGCCAAGGTCGTGCTCGATCCGCAGGCGCGCAAGGACGTGATCCTGGCGGATGCAAAGACGCTGGCGCAGGCACAGAACTTTGAATTGGTCGAGGACCAGGGGCTGCTGGATGAGGTCGCCGGCCTCGTCGAATGGCCGGTCGCGCTGATGGGCGCGTTCGACAAGGAATTCCTGTCGATCCCGGACGAGGTGATCCGCGCCACCATCCGCAACAACCAGAAATGCTTCGTGGTCAGCGATCCCAATACGGGCAAGCTGACCAACAAGTTCATCCTCACCGCCAACATCGAGGCCACCGACGGCGGCAAGGCCATCGTCGCCGGCAACGAACGCGTGATCCGCGCGCGGCTGAGCGATGCGAAGTTCTTCTACGAGACGGATCTGAGGACAAAGCTCGAGGACCGGCTGCCGAAGTTCGACCAGATCGTGTTCCACGAGAAGCTGGGCACGCAGGGCGCGCGCATCAAGCGGATCGAGCGATTGGCCGCGGAGATCGCGCCGCTGGTCGGCGCCGATGTCGAGAAGACCAAGCGCGCCGCGCATCTCGCGAAGGCGGATTTGCTGACGGAAGTCGTCGGCGAATTCCCCGAGCTGCAGGGGCTGATGGGCAAGTACTACGCACTGGCGCAAGGCGAAGATGCGTCGGTCGCTGCAGCGAGCGAGGAGCATTACAAGCCGCAGGGGCCGGCAGATCGTGTGCCGACTGATCCCGTGAGCGTCGCGGTCGCGCTGGCGGACAAGATCGATACGCTGGTTGGCTTCTGGGCGATCGATGAGAAGCCGACGGGGAGCAAGGACCCGTATGCGCTAAGGCGCGCGGCGCTCGGGGTGATCAGGCTTATCCTCGAGAACAATATTCGTACCAGCCTCATCAAGACGATCACGACCTTTGTCAGCACGTTGCTTGAGAGTGATGCTGTAAAGGCCTCTGAGAGTCCGATTGCTATCGCGCCGTCGCTGTTGGTCTTCTTCGCCGATCGCCTGAAGGTCCAGCTTCGCGACCAGGGCGCGCGGCACGATCTCGTCGACGCCGTGTTCTCGCTCGGCGGACAGGATGATCTCCTGCTCGTGGTCCGTCGTGTCGAGGCGCTCGGCAAATTCCTCGACACTGATGACGGCAAGAACCTGCTCGCGGGCACCAAGCGTGCGGGCAACATCCTTGCGATCGAGGAGAAGCGGGACAAGCGGACGTTCGACGGCGCGCCCGATCCGTCGCTCTATCGGCAGGACGAGGAGAAGGCGCTGGCGCAGGCGATCGATCAAGTCAAGCGTGAGGCAAGTAGCGCGGTAGCTCGTGAGGACTTTGCCGGTGCGATGAGCGTGATGGCGACGCTGCGGCCGGCGGTCGATGCGTTCTTCGACAAGGTCAAGGTCAATGACGACGACCCGCAGGTGCGCGAGAACCGGCTGAAGCTGCTGAATGAGATCCGTGCCGCGACGCGCGCGGTGGCGGATTTCTCGAAGATCCAGGATTGATCCTGACGCTGTCATTCCGGGGCGCGCGAAGCGCGAGCCCGGAATCCATTTCGCCGCGTACTCTGCCGCCCGATGGATTCCGGGTTCGTCCTTCGGACCCCCCTGGAATGACGGCGACAGGGGCGGCGGAAATATCCCGCAACATTTACGCCCTGTTAACCACGTCCTGCCAAGGTCGCGACGTGTGAACGGTTTCTTAAGGAAATCGCCCGCGCGCAAATGCAGGAATTTCCCGATGACCTCCATCGGCACGGCGCTCAATCCTTACGCCCAATATGGTTCGGCCTATGCGCGGGCGGCGGCGACGCCGTCGCTGGCATCGACGCTGTCCAATGACAGCGCGACCAACGATCCGCTCGCGTCCAACAGCGCGACCAACCTGACCTTGTCGGAAGCGGCCCGCGCACAGCTCGCAAAAGGGGCGCCGCTCGACTTCACGATAGTCACGAACGACGCACGCGCGACGCTCGACCGGCTCTATGCGGCAGCCGGCGTGAAGGGGCCGCTGGTCGACGGCAAGACCACGATCGATCTCTCGAGCCTGGATCGGCGCTCGCTGTTTGCGATCTCGACCAACAATGGCGGCAAGTTCAGCCCCGATGAGCAGGCGGTGGCAGCCGGCGCGTTGAAGCAGCGCTTCGATGCCGCGCTTGCGCCGTCGCTGGCGACCACGCGTCTGACCGGCGACTACAATGTCAGCTACAAGGCAGCGCTGGATTATCTCGATGGCGCGAGCCCCGAAGAGAAGGCGACGGCGACCTGGGCCGCCCAGCGCGCCGCGGTGTTCAAGGGCTATCAGGCGACGCAGACGGACCCGACGGTGGCGCCAACGGGAATTGCCGGCGATCCGATCGCGGCGGCGCTTGCCGGCACGGTCACGCCTACGCCGAACAAGAGCCGTGACTTCAGCGATATCGCCGGCGACGTGCGCGGGTTTCTCGATCGTCAGAAGAGCGAGGCGGCCAGCAATGGCAAGGAGCTGGTCTATGATCCCGGGCGCAAGACCGGGCAATTGGCCGATCTGTCCCCACTCGACAACCGCTCGCTGTCGGCAATCACCCTGAATCAGGGCAATCGCTTTTCCGGCGAGGAGGTCTATGCGGCCAAGCAGGAATTGAATGCGCGGACCCGCGCCTCGATCCTCGACGCGCTGAAGCAGAGCCAATCGACCGGCGATCCGCGCCAGCTCAGCCTAGGCATCCTGAAAGCCTATTCCTCGATGAGCACCGAAGAGCGGCAGGCCGCGAATTGGACGCCCGAATTCCAGGATGCCGCGATCAAGAACTACAAGTCGACATCGACGCTGCTCTCGATGCTGCGATCGTAATTTGACAAAGCAAAGCCCCGCCTGGAGGGGAGGGCCAGGCGGGGCTCTTGGGTCCGGTCGCTGTCGCGCACATCCGCTTGCACGGCGCCCGGACTACTCGCTCAAGGCGAAAGCTGGTTGATCGCTAGTCGATCACCTGAACGATACGGCGCGAGCGCGGCTCGACCAGCACGGTCTCGCCGTTCACGACGGTGTAGCGGAACGGCGTTGAGCCGAAGCGCTGCGGTACGTCGTAGACTGTCACGCCGGTTTCCGGCAGCACGGTGCCGACTGCCACGCGATCGGAAATCGTATAGTCCGGCACGCGTTCGCGGACGACATATTCACGGAATGCCGGCCGCTGGTCGACCGTGATCCCGCCACCTTCTTCGACTACGACGGTGTTGCCGCCGACGACGCCGGTGGTGGTCCTGCTCTGCGCCTGCGCCGCGACCGGTGCACTGATCGCGCACGCCATCGCTGCAACGGCAAGGAATCGGTTTCGCATGGCTCACTCCTTCGCGACGATTTTGCGTTAAGGCGGGTCTCCTTTCGAGACGCCGCGAGTGCTGGCTTTTTGCCGATGCACAATGTGAGGCCAATGCATCGCGAGCGTCGATGTTCCGCAAAAAGCGCGGCCATATCCGCGGCAATTTTGAGCAATTTTCGTGGATAGCGGAACCGATTGAAGCGTCAAACGTCTCAAATAGCTGGCCGTGCTGGCGGGTGGGGCGGATCCTAGGTTTGACGCGTTTCCTTCATGCGAAACCGGTAACACTTCGCTCGAAAACGCGATGCCAGTACAATACCCGCCTCGATTCGATTTCCTTTCCGAACAAATCCGCTGGAGCTTCCTCAAATGGTCATCACCGCTGCGCATGTCCCTGCCATCGTGGCCCTGATCGCAGGCATTCTGATCCTGGTCATGCCGCGGCTGCTGAACTTCATCGTCGCGATCTACCTGATCTTCGTGGGCCTGGTCGGCATGGGGCTTTTACGCTGGCTGCATTTGTAGGATCGAAACGCCGTTCGCAGCTTGCGCCCGACACACCAAAGTGGTGTAAGGCGCCCATCTTCTTGCCCCTCACTCCGGATTGTTGAAAGCCATGGCCAAAGCCGTCGCCAAGTCCAAGAAAGCAGCAGAGAAAAGCGCAGCGAAATCAAAGCCATCCGCCCCGGCCCGCAAGGCCGCCCCGGCGGCGCGAAAGGCGCTGAAGAAGAGCGCGCCAAAGGTGGCGGCAAAAGCTCCCGCCAAGGCTCCTGTTGCCAAGGCTCCTGTTAAGGCTGCTGCTAAGGCCCCCGCCAAGCCGGTGGCAAAATCCGTGACGAAAGCGCCGGCGTCAAAGCCGGCCGCGGCGGCGATCAAGCCCAACAAGTGGGTCTTCACCTTCGGCGACGGCAAGGCCGAGGGCAAAGCCGAGATGCGTAATCTGCTCGGCGGCAAGGGCGCCAACCTCGCCGAGATGGCCAATCTGGGCCTGCCGGTGCCGCCCGGCTTCACGATCCCGACCTCGGTCTGCACCTATTTCTACGAACACGAGAAGACCTATCCGAAGGAGCTGAAGACGCAGGTCGAGAAGGCGCTCGATTATGTCGGCAAGCTGACTGGCAAGATCTTCGGCGACGCCAAGAACCCGCTTTTGGTCTCGGTCCGTTCCGGCGCGCGGGCCTCGATGCCGGGCATGATGGACACCGTGCTCAATCTCGGGTTGAACGACCAGACCGTGGAGGCGCTGGCCGATCTCTCCGGCGACCGCCGCTTTGCCTATGACAGCTACCGCCGCTTCATCACGATGTATTCGGACGTGGTGCTCGGCTTCGAGCACCATCACTTCGAAGACATCCTCGACACCTTCAAGGACAGCCAGGGCTATTCGCTGGACACCGACCTTACCGGCGACGACTGGGTCGAGCTGGTCGGCAAGTACAAGGAAGCGGTGGAGCGCGAGACCGGCCATCCGTTCCCGCAGGATCCGCACGACCAGCTATGGGGCGCGATCGGCGCGGTGTTCTCCTCGTGGATGAACGCGCGCGCGGTCACCTACCGCAAGCTGCACGACATTCCGGAGTCCTGGGGCACTGCCGTCAATGTGCAGGCGATGGTGTTTGGCAATATGGGCGAGACGTCGGCGACCGGTGTCGCCTTCACCCGCAATCCCTCGACCGGCGAGAGCAAGCTCTACGGCGAATTCCTGATCAACGCGCAGGGCGAGGACGTCGTGGCTGGCATCCGCACGCCGCAGGACATCACCGAGTACGCGCGTCAGGAGAGCGGCTCCGACAAGCCCTCGATGGAAACCGCGATGCCCGACGCTTTCAAGGAGCTGACGCGGATCTACACGCTGCTCGAAAAGCACTACCGCGACATGCAGGACATGGAGTTCACGGTCGAAGAGGGCAAGCTGTGGATGCTGCAGACCCGCGGCGGCAAGCGCACCGCGAAGGCGGCGCTGCGCATCGCCGTCGAGCTCGCCAATGAGGGCCTGATCTCGAAAGAAGATGCGGTGACGCGGATCGATCCGGCCTCGCTCGATCAATTGCTGCACCCGACCATCGATCCGGCGGCGACGCGCGATATCATCTGCACCGGCCTGCCGGCTTCGCCGGGTGCGGCGTCCGGCGAGATCGTGTTCTCCTCCGACGAAGCTGCCAAGCTGCAGGCTGACGGCCGCAAGGTCATTCTCGTCCGTGTCGAGACCAGCCCAGAAGACATCCACGGCATGCACGCGGCCGAGGGCATCCTGACCACCCGCGGCGGCATGACCTCACATGCCGCGGTGGTGGCGCGCGGCATGGGCAAGCCCTGCGTCTCCGGCTGCGGCGCCATCCGCGTCGACTATGGCCGCGGCACGATGAGCGTGGGCTCGCGCACCTTCAAGGCGGGTGACGTCATCACCATCGATGGCGGCATCGGCCAGGTGCTGGCCGGGCGCATGCCGATGATCGAGCCGGAGCTGTCGGGCGAGTTCGGCACGCTGATGGGCTGGGCCGATGCCGTCCGCAAGCTCGGCGTTCGCGTCAACGGCGACACCCCTGATGATGCGCGCACCGCGGTGAAGTTCGGCGCCGAGGGCATCGGGCTCTGCCGCACCGAGCACATGTTCTTCGAGGAGACGCGCATCCGCACGGTGCGCGAGATGATCTTGTCGGAAGACGAGCAATCGCGCCGCGCCGCGCTGTCGAAGCTGTTGCCGATGCAGCGCGCCGACTTCGTCGAGCTGTTCGAGATCATGAAGGGCCTCCCCGTCACGATCCGCCTGCTCGATCCGCCGCTGCACGAGTTCCTGCCGCACACCCAGGCCGAGATCGAGGAAGTCGCGCGCGCGATGAACACCGATCCGCGCCGGCTCGCCGATCGCGCCCGCGAACTCGCCGAGTTCAACCCGATGCTCGGCTTCCGCGGCTGCCGTCTTGCGATCGCCTATCCTGAAATCGCCGAGATGCAGGCGCGCGCGATCTTCGAGGCCGCGGTCGAAGCAGGCAAGCGCACCGGCAAGGCCGTCGGCCTCGAGGTGATGGTGCCGCTGATCGCCACCAAGGCCGAGTTCGACCTGGTGAAGGCGCGGATCGACGCCACCGCGCATGCGGTGACGAAGGAGACCGGCGCCAAGCTGACCTACCAGGTCGGCACCATGATCGAGCTGCCGCGCGCCTGCCTGATGGCCGGCAAGGTCGCCGAGACCGCCGAGTTCTTCTCCTTCGGCACCAACGACCTGACCCAGACCACTTACGGCATCAGTCGCGATGACGCCGCGAGCTTCCTCGGCACCTACATCGCCAAGGGTATCCTCGAGATCGATCCCTTCATCTCGGTCGATCGCGACGGCGTCGGCGAGCTGGTCAGGATCGGCGTGGAGCGCGGCCGCAAGACGCGTCCCAACCTCAAGGTCGGCATCTGCGGCGAGCACGGCGGCGATCCCGCTTCCGTCGCGTTCTGCCACGAGGTCGGGCTCGACTATGTCTCGTGCTCGCCCTATCGCGTGCCGATCGCGCGTCTGGCCGCAGCGCAAGCGGCGCTCGGCAAGGCGATCGCGAGCCAGGCGTGACGCTTAGCGCCGGCTGACAACTAAGAGCATCTCGTCATGCCCGGGCCTGTCCCGGGCATCCACGTTTTGGACGCGCAGAAGGACCTGGATGGCCGGGACAGGCCCGGCCATGACGACGGTCGCGGGAATGGAGCGCGGCAACGCGCGCTGCCAAGGGAAAACGCATTACAGGCGTAACCCAACTTTCCGCGTGCTGAAATCGAACTGTAACCCGCGCTCACAATCCTGTGCCAGTAGAGTGAGGTTGGTATGGGATGCTTCAGATTGTTTGTGCGTATTCAATTGAGATCAGCGCAGCGACGGCGCGATGGCGGGCGAGCGTCAGGATTGGGGCCTGATGGGAAGTGACCCTTCTATCCCGGCTGCTTGTGCTGGTGGCTGTCGCTCTGCTGCCGGCAATAGCGATCCAAGCGTATAATGAATTCGACCTGCGTCGCGCGCGCCAAATCGAGGTGCAGAACCAGGCGCTCAATCTGGCTGAACTTGCCGCCGCGGAGCAACGGCAGATCGTTCAGGGAATTCATCAGGTCCTGATCACGCTGTCGGAGCTTCCGTCGATCAGGGCGAAGGACAGCGAGTCCTGCAATGCCTATATGGGCGCTATCAAGCAGCGATTCCCGGCTTTTCTCACCCTTGTCGTCACCGATTTGAACGGCGTCACGTTCTGCACTCCCGACAATAATCGCAAGCCGGTCGATGTCTCGGGCAGGGCCTATTTCGCAAACTTGCGGAAAACCGGCGCATTCTCCGTCGGCGAGTTCTCGCTGGGCCTGTCATCGGGTCGAAAGGCCATCCAGTTTGCGTTGCCCTTCTACGAACAGGACGGGCAGATGGGGGGTGCCATCATCGCAACCCTCAGCCTGGATTGGCTCGCCGACTACATTGCGCGAAAGGGCGCTCCGGCGGGAGCTGCGCTCGGAATCATGGACCGCAATGGGAGGTATCTTGCCCGCTATCCCGACAACGCGCACTTTGTCGGGCGGACCCTGAGCGAAGGGCATGAACCGCACCTTGAGAAATCGGGTGCGGCCGACATCACTGAGCTGGACGGCGTGGAGCGGATCGTCGGCTATGCAGCCCTGCCGGATAGTTCCGGAGGCCTTCTCATCAGCTTCGGCCTGGACAAGGACCGGGCATTCACCGCAATCCAGCACGGCACGCAGCGCGGCGTCTTCCTGATCATCCTGAGTACCGCGCTGGTGCTGATCCTGACATCCTTGGGCGCCCGTCGGTTCATCCGTCGCCCGCTTGGGCAATTGGTCGACGCTGCCAACCGATGGCGGCTCGGCGATTTTACCCGGCGGGTCGATATCCATGGCACTTCCGAAATCGCGCGGGTCGCCGATGCATTCAACACCATGGCCGATGCGCTGGAACACCGCGAGCAGGAATTGTCCGACGCGAGGAAGAAAGCGGAGGAAGCCGCGGCCCGGATCACGATGATCTTCGAGAGCACCACCGACAGCGTGCTGATCATCGATCAGGACTGGCGCCTCACCTATCTCAACGGACCCGCCTGGACAGACCTTGCGGAAGGACAGGATGTCAGGGGTCTGACGTTGTCGGAAGCATTTCCGGACGCCGACGACCTCGATATCACCAACCAGATCCTGGAGGTGACGTCGACGCAGCGACCGGCATTCCTCGAAGTGTTCTGCACGCGTCGACAGGTCTGGTACGCAGTCAATGCGTTTCCCTCCAGCCAGGGTCTTGCGATCTTTCTCCGCGACATCACCGATCACAAGCATGCGGTGGAGGCGCGCCGGCTGATCGAGGAGCAATTCCACCAGAGCCAGAAGATGGAGTCGGTCGGTCAGCTCACCGGCGGTATCGCGCACGACTTCAACAATCTGCTCACGGTGGTCGCGAACAGCCTCGACCTCATCGAGGATGCCGCCGACATCGGCAAGGTCCGGCAGTATGCCGCGGCGGCGCGTCGCGCCACCCAGCGAGGCGAGAAGCTGACGTCGCAGCTTCTGGCCTTCTCGCGGCGCCAGATACTGAATCCAAAACTGGTCAACGCGAATCAGCTCATCGCCGAATTCCAGGGGCTGATCCAGCAAGCGGTCGGAGGAGGATGCGAGGTCAGGCTGCGGACCGACGAGCAATTGTGGCTGTGCCATGTCGATCCTTCATCGCTGGAAACCGCTCTCCTCAATCTTGCACTGAATGGGCGCGACGCGATGCCGGACGGCGGCGTGCTCGAGATCGAGACGCGGAATGTCGAACTGGAGCAGGGGGCCGTGGACGAGTGTCGGGCCGGACAGTATGTCAGGCTGGCGGTCACGGATTCCGGCTGCGGGATGCCGCCCGAAGTGCGCGAAAGGATCTTCGAGCCTTTCTTCACGACCAAGGAAGTCGGCAAGGGGACCGGGCTCGGCCTCAGCATGGTCTACGGCTTCGTTCGACAGTCCGGCGGGCACGTCACTGTCGAAAGCACGCCGGGAGCAGGGACTACGGTCGCGCTGTACCTGCCCAAGGCCGACAAGGCGCCGGAGGCGCCGGTGCAGGAACGGAAGCCGCGAGCCATACCAGGAGGTTCGGAGCGGATCCTCGTCGTCGACGACAATGAGGATCTGCTCGAGGTCACCGCGGCGATGTTGAACTCGTTCGGCTACGAAGTTGTCTGCGCCCGCAACGGGCTTGAGGCCCTGAACACGTTGAGGAGCGACGGGCACTTCGCGCTCCTGTTCAGCGACATCGTGATGCCGAGCGGCATGAATGGCATCGAGCTGGCGCGCGAAGCGAAGCGGCTGTGCAAGGACATCAAGATCCTGCTCACCTCCGGTTATGCCGGCGATGCATTGGAACGGCATCACGCCGTGGACGAGTTTCCGATCATCGAGAAACCCTTCCATGTCGCGGACCTTGCCCGGCGCCTGCAGACACTCCTGCACGAAGACTAGAGCACTTTCGGTTCTGATGGAATCAGAACCGAAGCTCTAGATTCTAGTTTTGACGCGTTTTCTTTACGCGAACCGGTGCCCACTTCGCTCGAAAACGCTCTAACCTCGCGTTCGCGGTCGCAAGAAATTCTTCACCATGTTCGTTGACCGTATATTTACCACTTTCGTCCGCAAGGCATTTACCAATGCATGCGTGCGTCGCGCAAAATCTCTGCGATCTCTTGTGTGTAGCGGACAAGCCACGTCGATTAACTTGGCGGCAACCTAAATTCGATACCAACAAATTTGGTCGAATTGCACGGAAGCACTGCGTTCGGTCGTTGTAAGCGTTGCGTGAGCGTATCGATGTTAGTGTTGCGTAACCATCCGAAGGGCGCACGGTTCGCGCTCTTCGGACTCGGTCTTAGCATCTTCGCATTGATGCCGACCGAGATCGGATATCAGGACATCGCGTCACTGCTTGCCCGTCAGCCCGGGGTCGCCGAGCGCTGGCAGACGCGCATGTTCTCCGCCATGGGCACGATCCAGGTCGCCGCCTACAGTTTCGGCCGACCGATCGGAACGTCCTCGCCGCAAGTTGCGACCTACCGGCTGGCGCGGCTCGACAGCCAGGGCGGCGATCTCACCGGTTCCATCACCCGCAATCCGATCGTCGCGCAGCCGCCGCGCTATGTCGCCTCCGATTTCCCCAAGGTTGATCGCACGCTGAAGGGCGATCGCCTCGCCGTCGCGCCCCCGGCTGAAGCTGCGCCCAGCGAGTCGGTGCCGGCGAGCGAAGATCCATCGACCTCGAACTTCTCCGTCCGGGGCATGAAGACCGCTGCGCGCGCGCCCGCCGAGCTCGATCCGGAATTGCAGGACGCGCTGAACGCGCCGCCATTGCCGCAATATGCGCCGTCGCAGCCGTCGGCAGCGACGGCCGCTCCCGAGACGGCGCCTCCGGCGCGCGATGCGTTCTCGCTCCAGACTTCGAGCCTGTTCTTCGGCTCGTCGCTCGGAGCACCCGAGACAATGGAGCGCTGGCAGCCGGGTGAGGAGCCGACGATCGTCGTGCCCGATGCGGCGCTGGATCCGGACATGAAGGCGATGGCCTCGCTTCCGGTCGATGCCGACGGCCCGGTGCGCGCCGGCGACATGGGCGAGAGCATCGCGCCGAAGGGCGAGGTCAATGCCGATGACCAGCACGCCAAGACGCCGGCCGAGCGGCTCGGCCTGTTCGACGAGAAATCGCGCGCCAAATCCGAAAAGTGTCTCGCCGAAGCCGTCTATTTCGAAGCGAGAGGCGAGGCGGTGCGTGGCCAGATCGCGGTGGCGCAGGTGGTGTTGAACCGCGCCTTCTCCGGCAAATATCCGACTACGGTCTGTGGCGTGGTCTACCAGAACAAGTATCGCCACTTCGCCTGCCAGTTCACCTTCGCCTGCGACAACGTCCGCGACGTGATCCGCGAACCTGACATGTGGGATCGCGCGAAAAAGATCGCCAAGGCGATGCTCGATGGCCGGCTCTGGCTGCCCGAGGTCGACAAGTCGACGCACTATCACGCCTATTGGGTGCGCCCGTCCTGGGTCAGCGAGATGAAGAAGACGTACAAGTTCGGCGTCCACACCTTCTATCGCCCGCGCGCCTGGGGCGATGGCAGCGACGCGCCGAGCTGGGGAAACCCGGCCGAGACCGCGGAGATCTCGGCAGAACTCGCCGAGGCCGCGCGAAGCTCCGCCGAGCAGGCCAGCGCGAAACGCTAGCTTCCCGAGCGATAGGTCCTGCGCCGAGACGACGAAGTCGTCATTGCGAGCGGAGCGAAGCAATCCATGCCTCCCGCGCGGCACTATGGATTGCTTCGCTTCGCTCGCAATGACGGGGGAGAGAGTTCGCATCATTTTGCAGGGCTGCCCTGCGTTGAAATTTTTTTCTCCGGCCCCCTTGGGCTTTTCATGCAGATGCATTAACTCCCCGTAACCTTTCGTCCGGCGGGTCGGGCCGCCAGTAACGCAGCATGCAGGGGGAATTGATGGCTGTGACCACCGGCGACCTTCGGCCTTCCTCCGGCGCCGATAGTTGGCGCACGCCGCTGATCATCATCATCTGCGGCTGCGCCATCGCGCTGCTCAGCTTTGGGCCGCGCTCGGCGCTCGGGTTTTTCGTGCAGCCGATGAGCCGTGAATTCTCCTGGGGCCGCGACGTCTTCGGCCTCGCGCTGGCGCTGCAGAACCTGCTCTGGGGACTGGGCCAGCCGATCGCAGGCGCGATCGCGGATCGCTTCGGCATCATGCGCGTGATGATCGTGGGCGCGCTGCTCTATGCCGCCGGCCTCTACATGATGCGTTATTCGACAACGTCGCTGTCGCTCGACATCGGCGCCGGCGTCCTGATCGGCTTCGGCCTGTCCGGCTCCTCGTTCAACCTGGTGCTGTCGGCGTTCAGCAAATTGCTGCCGCCGGAAAAGCGCGGCCTCGCGCTCGGCGCCGGCACCGCGGCGGGCTCGTTCGGTCAGTTCCTGTTCGCGCCCTTCGGCGTGGCGATGATCGACAATTTCGGCTGGCAGACTGCGCTGACTGTGTTCGCCGCGCTGATGCTTTTGATCCTGCCGCTGTCGCTTGCGATCGCAACGCCGCCAGCGGAGACGACCAACGCGCCGGCCGCAGACCAGCAGTCGTTCAAGACGGCGCTGGCGGAAGCATTCGGCCATCGCTCCTATGTGCTGCTGGTGCTCGGCTTCTTCACCTGCGGTTTCCAACTCGCCTTCATCACCGTGCACCTGCCGGCCTATCTCGTCGACCGCGGCATTCCGACCTCGACCGGCGGCTGGGTGATCGCGGCGATCGGCCTGTTCAACATCATGGGCTCGCTCGGCGTCGGCTGGTTGCAGAACTTCTTCCCCAAGCGCTACATCCTCTCAGTGATCTACTTCACCCGCGCGCTGGCAACCGTCGCCTTCATCTCGTTCCCGATCACGACGTTCTCCGCAGTCGCCTTCGGCGCGGTCTCTGGCCTGACCTGGCTGTCGACGGTGCCGCCGACCTCGGCGCTGGTGGCGCTGATGTTCGGCACGCGCTGGTTCGCCACGCTCTATGGCTTCGCCTTCGTCAGCCATCAGGTCGGCGGGTTCCTGGGCGTCTGGCTCGGCGGCATCGTGTTCGAGCAGTATGGTTCCTACACGCCGATCTGGTGGCTCTCGATCCTGTTCGGTGTGCTGTCGGCGCTGATCAACCTGCCGATCGTGGAGGCCCCAGTATCGCGCCCGGTTGCGCAGCCGGCCTGATGCGATAAACAGAATCCCGCAAAAATTCGTCGTCGTGCCCGGGCTTGTCCCGGGCATCCACGTCTTTAAGGTCGAGCGAGAGCCAAGCGCGTGGATGGCCGGGTCAAGCCCGGCCATGACGGGAGACATGATCAACGCAAGTACGGGAGGGTCCATCATGGCGACGTTCAAGGCGATCAGGATCGACAAGGCGGACAAGGGAACGACCGCCGCGCTCACGCAATTCGACGACGCGGAATTGATGGATGGCGACGTCACCGTCCGCGTCGAATGGTCGACGCTGAACTACAAGGACGGCCTGGCGCTGACCGGCAAGGCGCCGGTGGTGCGGCGCTTCCCGATGATCGCCGGCATCGATCTCGCCGGCACTGTCGAGCAGTCCTCGCATCCCGACTGGAAGGCCGGCGACAAGGTCGTCTGCAACGGCTGGGGCATGGGCGAGACCCATCTCGGCGCCTATGCCGAAAAGGCGCGCGTCAAGGGCGACTGGCTGGTGCGGCTGCCTGACGGGATCTCGGCGCGCGACGCCATGGCGATCGGCACCGCAGGCTATACCGCAATGCTCTCGGTTCTGGCGCTGGAGGACCACTGGGTGACACCCAAGAGCGGCCCGATCGTGGTGACGGGGGCCGCCGGCGGGGTCGGCTCGGTCGCGACAGCCGTGCTGTCCAAGCTCGGCTATCACGTGATCGCCTCCACCGGGCGGCAAGCGGAGGCGGCCTACCTCAAGGGCCTCGGCGCCGCCGAGGTGATCGACCGCAGCGAATTGACCGTCCCGGTCAAGCCGCTGGCGAAAGAGCGCTGGGCCGGCGGCGTCGACAGCGTCGGTTCAACCACGCTCGCCAACATGCTCTCGATGACCAAGTACGGCGGCGCTGTCGCCGCGTGCGGGCTTGCGGCAGGCATGGACCTACCTTCCTCGGTCGCTCCGTTCATTTTGCGGGGAGTGTGCCTTATCGGCATCGATTCGGTGATGTGCCCGATCGAACGGCGCAAGCGCGCCTGGAGCCGCCTCGCCAGCGATTTGGACAAAGCAAAACTCGCTGATATAACTCATGAAATCGGCCTGGACGAAGCGATCTCCTATGGCCCGAAAATCCTCGCGGGCGAAGTCCGCGGCCGGATCGTGGTAAAAATAGTCTGACGGCGTTCAGAATTTACCAACCAAGCTGCTCCAATGTTGCCTTGGTTGGTATGGTAAGCAGCGGGTAAAGGCGGTGTGCCCGCGCTGGGTAAGTGGAGTGGCTCATGCTTGCGCGTCTGGTATTGGGGACGGTCGTGGCCGGCGCGATGGCCGCGCCTGCGTTGGCGGGATCGATGAGCGCCGAAGAGGCCAGGCGATTTGTCGCCGGCAAGGTATTCGCCTTCACCTGCTTTGACGGCACCCGCGGCGCGGGGCGTATCCTCGACGACATGGGCGCCGCCGGCTCGATCCAGTTCTCCGGCTCCGGCCCGATTCGCCATGTCAGGTTGCCGGGCAACACGCTGCAGGTTCGCGGTCAGGCCGTCTGCGCCTCGCTGAAAGGCCTTCCGTTCGAGCCCTGCTTCAACCTCGACAAGCGCGACGATCGCTCGTTCCGCGGCTCGGTGTCGGGCATGGGCTTTGCCTATTGCGACTTCCATCACCAGGGCGGCAAGCAGATGCTGCTGGCGCGCGCGGTGGCGCGCCCGCGCTCGCTGCGTGCGACCCGCTCGGCCGACGCCTCCCGCGCCGAAGTGTCCGCGCGCGTCGAGACGCCGCCTGTCGAGCGCACCAGGCTCGAGCCGGTGAAGCCAGAACCGGCGCAACCGGAAGGCGCGGCGGAATTGCGCCGTTCGACCGATTAGCTGGAATCACCGTCCCGCCGACTTGGTTTGATCGAGGCGACAACGTGGCGGCGAAGACCCGTAATGATACGGGCTCGCGAATTCATGGCTTGGTAGCGTCTAATCTCCTAATCTCCACCAGGACGGCCGGGGGTGGGCGCAACAACCGAGTTCCACATGCCGCAATATTTCTTCAGGATCAGCCATGGTCGCTTCGCGGGCGCGTCCGATCAGGGGTCGGAATTCGAAAGCCGTGAGGCCGCATGGGCCGAGATGACCAAGGTCAGCGGCAATCTTCTCGGCAGCATCGCACGCAGCCTCAAGCAGGACGCCGAGTGGCAGATGGAGCTGATCGACGAGAGCAAGAAGCCCGTGTTCAGAATCCGCCTGATCGCGGAGTCGATTGGTTAGAACTGACTTTTGCTTGATTCGGTGCGGCCGCGGTGTTCACCTCTCCCATAGGGAGAGGCATAGGCCGCCTTCGGCGGCCGTTACTAAGACACGCCGAAGCGTAGCTTCGGCTACGGCGCAGCGCCGGGTGAGGGGTTATAGTCTCTCGACGGAGCTCTTCCCCCTCACCCGGATCGCATTCCGCTGCGCTGCATGCGATCCGACCTCTCCCCGATGGGGAGAGGTAAGGTACTTCCGATCTGATCTCATCGCACTTTAGCTTGGCCGCGCGAATCGTTGCGCCATAGCCAGACTGAGAGCGGGCGGGTGCGTCCGCGGATGAGCGTCTCGCGTGGGCCGGTGAGCGTGCCGCTCTCGAACAAGGCGGAGGCGGGGCCGGTCCGTTGCAAGAGGTCGTCGCTGAGCGCGAGTGGCGCGCCTTCCTTGGCCGCAACCTCCATCAGACGGCTCGCCACGTTCACGGTATCGCCGGTCGCGGTGATGTGCTGATAGCTGCCGCCGAGCCGCGAGGCGACGATCGGCCCGTAATGCGCGCCCACCTTGAAGCCGATCCGGGGCGCCATCGTTCCCGGCAACGAATTGATCCATTGCGCGACGCGGTTGCAGAGCGTGACTGCACAGTGCGCGGCCTTGCGCGCATCGTCTTCGGTCGCTTCCGGCAGGCCGAACAGGATCATGGCGCCGTCGCCGAGGAAGCTCGTGATGATCCCGCTGTGCGACTCGACCTCCTCGTCGACGAGGGTGTGAAAATCTTTCAGCAGCGCAAGCCCCGCGTCGATATCGAGCGTCTCGCTCAATGCCGTGAAGCCCGAGAGGTCGATGAAGATCACCGCCGCATCCTGGTGCCGCGGCTCCAGCAGGAACGCCGGATTGCCGGTCAGCCATTTGTTGAGCGCCGGCGCCTGGAATTGCTGCAACAGGTCATTCTTCATCGCAAAATATTGCGCCTGCCTGCGGTTCAGCCAAAGCTGGATCGAGCCGAACAGGATCGCCGGCGGCGCGGCGGCGGCAACTGGCAATGCCGCGCTGAGCCAGATGCCGTGCGAAAATGCGACGTAGTTCATGACAGCCCAGATCGCCACGAGCGCCGCGATCGAGAGCAGGCCGGCTGCGCTGCGCCGCCACGCCAGCAAGCCAACGATCGCAAGCGTGAGCGCCGCCGCCAGGATTGCGTCGGCCAGGCGTATCGACCGATTGCGCAGGATGCCGCCGCCGGTCATCAGGTGATCGATCGCGGTCGCGACGATCTCGACACCAGGCATCACGGGATCGAACGGCGTCGGAAACACGTCGCCGCCGCCCGTCACGGTCGCACCAATGACGACGACGCGGTCGCGGATAGCCGGTTGCGCGACCTCGCCGTCGAGCACCGATGCGGCACTCACCGTCGGTACCGTGCCGCGAGGGCCGTAATAGGCGAGCGGCAGCACATGATCGATGTCAGTCGGAATGCTCTGACCCGCGAGGCGAACGCTGTCCGGCTCGATCACCGGATCGTGGCCTGCGGCCAGCGCTACGACGCGCAGCGGAAACGCCAGCTCGACTTTGTCGCTGGTGCGGACCAGCAAGGGAATGCCGCGCGGCGTGCCCGATTTGTCGGTGGTCAGGTTGACGACGCCGACAACAGCATGTTCCGCGAACGCTGGCAGTGGGCGCAGGAATCTCTCCGCCCGCGGCAGCCGCGCGAGCGGGCTCTTGTCATCCGCCTCCAGCATCTGGATCGCATCGGGAAACACGGCGGCAGCGGCAATGGCGGAAGGGCGCTTTGCGAGCGCTTGCGCCAGCGCCGCATCGCCGCCGTCCTTGCCCTGGTCAAGGAGCAAGAGATCGACTGCGATCGCGCGCGGTGCGTAGCTCCCAACCTTCTCGATGATCGCGGCGAGGTCGGCGCGCGGCAGCGGATAGCCGCCTCGCTTGGCGACTGTCTCATCGTCGATGGCAACGATCGTGACGAGATCGGGCGCCGCGCGCTCACCGCGTGCCGATAGGCGCAGGTCGGTCAGCGCGCCTTCGGCGCGATCGAGGAATTGAACGTCACCGTTCCAGTAGCCTATTCCCAGCGCGGCCGCCCAGACGAGTGAGAGCAGAAGCGCGATCGATGTTTGAGGGATCCGGCCGCTCACCAAGGATCATTGCCCGAGGCGCGCGAGCAGCGCATCGACGCGCGGCTGCCCCCAGCGCTTGACCGTCAGCGGCTCGTTTCCCGGATCGACGTCGACGCCTTCGCCCGGACCAAGCACCACCTGGTTTCCGCCCCGTGGCCGGCGCACCGCGACCCGGCCCTGCAGCACGAGCACTGATGTCCTCGCCTCCTGCACATCGACCGCCCATTTGGTCCCGCGCACGGCGGCAATCGCTTGTGGCGTGTTGACGCGAAAGCGATTCTTGCCGCGCATTTTGGCATCGTCGAGCAGCAGTGCCTTGCTCTGCAGATCGACTGCCATGGCGCTGCCATCGTGGCCTTGCAGCGTAAACCTCGCGCCGTCCTCGGCGACGATGATGAGGCCGTCGTGGCAGACCAGGATCTGCGTTCCTCGCGCGCCCGCCTGCGATGGACAAGTCGCGGCCATCGTCTGCGCTGCCGCAGGCTGGATCGCAAGTGTTGCGCAGATGATCGCCAAGCTCGCCAGCCGCGCGAGCGCTCCCGCAATGTCTCGGTGCAAAACGCTCCCCTCGTTAAAATGGTCAATCGCTGCAATATAGCTCTTTGAAGCGCACACTATGTCTAGAAAATGTCTGCCCGGGTGCAGTGCAATGGCGCGAGCCGACGCGACAACTCGTCATGCACAAAGTCATGCACAAAGTCGCGTCACAGGGGCGTGATGTCAGGCACGCCCCGAGGCAGGCGCGCGGGCGTGATAAAGAACCTGCCGATTTATCCCGTCTGCCCTCGGTCAGTCCGGCGTGAACAGCGCCTTGCCGCGATTCCTCTGCGCCGCCGACACGGCTTCGGGGATTTGCGAAAAACGGTAGGTACCTTCGACCGGCGCGCTGATCGCGCCCGAGGCCACCAGCGGCGCCAGGTGTTCGTACATCGCGCTGACGTGCGCGGCGGTGGCGCTGTTGAACCAGTTGGCGAGCCAGAAGCCGCGCATCGCGATGTCGCGGAAGATGAAGGGCTGTGCCGGACCGACGAAGGGCTTGCCGCTGATTGCGCTGTAGAACACCAGCACGCCCTTCGGCGCCAGGCACGTAATCAGATTCATCGTCGCGGTATCGGCGACGCCATCGATGGCGAGCGCGATCGGCGCACCGGCGGTCTCGGCGGCGACGCGCTTGTTGAGGTCGGGTCCGTCGACCAGCACGACGTCGCTGCCGCTCGCCTTGAGATCAGCCACGACTTCCTCGCGTCTGACGATATTGACCGTCTTCAATCCAAGCGATTTCGCGATCCCGGTCACCGCGCGGCCGACGCCGGAATTGGCTGCGTTCTGGATCACCCACGCGCCGGGAGCCAATGTGGCGAACTCGGTGAGCAGCAGGTAAGCCGTTGCGGGATTGATGCCGAGCATCGCCAGTTGCAGCGGATCGCCGTCGGGAAGCGCCCGCAGCCTGCTGGCGTCAGCCTTGATGCGCTCTGCCCAGGCCGGCGAGGGATAGGGGATGAGAGTGCGGTCGCCCTGCTTGAGATGCTTGACGCCACGACCGACCGCCACGACGCGGCCGACACCCTCCGTTCCGACGATGCTCGGCAGCTTCGGGCGGTAGCCGTAGCGGCCCGAGATCATCAGGAGGTCGCTCATGTTGATGGGCGAAGCCTCCAGCGCGATCACGACTTCGCCGTCGCCGGGAGCGCCGACATCGGGGACGTCGACGAGCCTCATAACATCGGCGGGATTGCCGAATGCTTCGATCTGGATCGCCTTCATGGCAATGGTCTCCGCTGTTATGTACTTATGAGTACATAATGAGCGGCCAAAGTCAAACAAGGAGGCGCATGATCTGATCGAGTGTGGCGCGAACGCTGGCCGCGCTCGGCTTGTCCTTGGCCAGAACCATCAACCCGATATAGACCGCCATGATCGTGTGCGCTGCGGCATCGGGATCGAAACCGGCGCCAAACTGCGCGCGATCGGCGCGAAGCCTGTCTCGCAGCAAATGCTCGAGTTTCCGGTTGAAAGCTTCGATCCTGGTGCGCACGTCCTTCTGTTCGGCAATGCCGTCGGCCGACGCGTTGATCGACAGGCAGCCGCGGCTGCCCTTGGCGCCCGAACAGCGTGGAATAAAGGCTGCGAGCCAGCGCTCGATCGCCTCGCGTGCAGATGATCCCTCGTTGATCACCTTTTCGGCATGCGCAACGATACGCGTGTGGTAGCGATCGAGCACGGTCAGGAACAGCGCGTTCTTGTCGCCGAAGGCGGCATAGAGGCTCGGCTTGGCGAGGCCCGTCGCTGCAGTGATGTCGTCGAGCGACGTGCCCTGAAAACCCTTCTGCCAGAACACGTCGCGCGCAACGTCCAGCACTTCATCGGGATCGAAACTGCGCGGTCTTGCCATGCCGCCTATCTACGCGTTGGCACGAGCTTCGCCAAGCTCATCCCACGCCAGCGACCGGGGGTGGTGCCGTTTGTCGCCGGAACAGGATGCGCTGGTAGAGCCAGCCGATCGCGACCAGCACCACGCCGAGGCACATGAAGGATAGCGCGCGGTAGACGCCCGTGAGCTGCGACATGTCGACTACGAACGCCTTGACGATGGTCAGCGCGATGACGGCGGCAGAGGCCATCCGCGCACGCTGCGAGCCAACGACGATGCCGATCCCGAGCAGCACGACGCCGAACGCCAGCCAGGCAATCGAATAGGTGTATTGCTCGGCGCCCGTGGTCGGGCCGTGCGACAGCACGGGGCCGTGGTAGAGCCGGCGGATTTCGAAGCTGACATAGGTGAGCGCGAGGATCAGCGCGCCGGCCGCGAGCGTGTTGCCGTAGGCGGCCGGGCGCCGTCCCGCAACCGCATAGGACAACAGCAGCGCCAGCACCGCGGGCAGGGCATAGCCGAGCAGGAGCAGGTTGACGAAGCTGCCGCCGACATCGATCGGCCACAGGATCGGCGTCTCCAGCAGCATCAGACCGAAGACCGCGGCAAGACCGGCGAACACGGTCAGCAGCACCGCACCGATATTGTGCACGATGCTGACCGTGCGGATGCGCAGACGCTCGAGCCCGATCGCCATCGCCAGCGCCGTGCAGACCTGCAGCGCGACCTCGGTGAGGCCGGCGCTGTTGCGGTAGACGTCGCCGTCGTTGATGGCGTGACGGATCTCCATGAAGGCGAGCAGGACCGTGAACAGGATCGCGGCCGATTCCATGGCGCGGAGCGGCGCGTCGTCGCCATGGCGGCGCAGGAAGATGCTGGCTGCCCAGAACGAGCCGGCGGGAATGCCGTAGCCCCACAGCAGCCAGTTGAAGATCGGCGTGCTGCCGACGGCGTCGCCGACGATACGCGGTTCATAGCCGATGCGCAGCACCACGATGCCGGCGAGGATCGCAGCAAGCGTGCGCAGGAAGGCGATCGGCCGCTGCAGGGAAATCCAGGCGGTGCCGAGCGACATCAGCGCCAGCGCGATCGTGAGCCAACCCTTTTCCAGCGCGAATGTGAGCGCGAGCGCGAGTGCGGCGAGCGTGCCGGTCGCAAACAGCGCGATCGAGGCGGAGTGTCCGGGCCGGTCCTCGCGCCTGGTCAGGAATTCGGTGGCGGCGGCGAAGGCCGCGGCGAGCAGTACGGCGAGAATTGCGAACGGAATCGAGCGGTCGAGCTGCGCGATCCGGGCGTAGAGCGCGATCAACAGCGCCAGCGGTGTGAAGGTGGCGGCCGCCGCCCACTGCACGGTGATTGCAGTCGTTGCAAAGCGGCGCTGCGCGAGGAAACCGCTCACGCCGAACATGCCGGCGAAGATCGCCGCCGTGGTCAGGTGCAGCGAGACCGAGCCGTCGGTGGCGTTCGGCCCGATGCCGGGCAGGGGGCCGCCGGGCAGCACCAGCATGTCCGGATTGCCGCGCACCGCCCATTCGGCGAACACGACGAACACAAACAGCGCGGCGGCGCCGATCGCGGCACTGGCCGCCGGCGTCCGCCAGGCAACGAGCAGGCTGCCGGCGACCAGGAGGCCGAAGGTGATCATCGCGGGGTCGGCGTGAAAGCTGTTCAGCACGATCAGCAGCGCGCCGAACAGATAGGCGATCAGCGAGCTCGACGAGATCGGCTCGACCTGTTCGCCCTCCGCCTCCGGTCCGAACATGAAGCCGCAGACGACCAAGAGCGCGGCGAGGATGAATCCCGCGACGACATGGAAGGCGTGCGGCCCGATCATCGATGGCCCGCATTGCAGGCAGGGGAAGGTCCAGAGCAGCGCGAACACCACCGTGGTAACGGCAAGCCAGCGCCACAGCCGGATGCGGGCGAGGCCGAACGATGCCGCGGTGACGATCGCCAGATAGATGTAGAGCGCCCAGAAATCCGGCTTTTCGGATGACACGAGGATCGGCGTGGCAAAAGCGCCGACGACACCGAGCCCGGCCAGCGCCGGCCCGTGCAGCAGCGCCGCAGCGAGCGTGCCGAGCGCGACCAGTCCGAGCAGCACGAAGGCGGTGGCCGGCGCGAGGAAGTCGTAGAGCGCGTAAGCTGCGTAGACGGTCGCGAATGCCACAGCCGTTCCGGCGGCGGTGAGGATCGCCGGGATATTGGCTGATAGCAGCGGCGCGATGGTGGAGATGCTTTCCTTGCGTCGCGTCCATTCGCCGGCGCCGAGCAGCGCCAGCGCGAACAGGCCGCCGAGCATGGTGCGCACGCCGGGCCCGAGCAGGCCGGCTTCGATCGAATAGCGCACCATGAAGAAACCGCCGAGCGCCAGCGTCAGGCCGCCGAGCCACACCACCCATCGGGTGCCGATGGTCTCTTCGAAGCCGGGTTGTGTCGGTGGCGGAGGCGGTGGCGCAGGCGGCGCGCCGGTTGGCGCGTCCGGTTCTGCAGCTTGCGCGGCCTTGGCAGGTGCGGCCTGGATGGCCTCGGGCGGCAATGGCGGAGGCGTGGCCGCAGCCGGCGGCGAGGTCGCACGCGTCGGCTCAGGCCCGTGCTCGGGGACGAGCGGCGGCGATGCCGGCCGTATTGCCGCGGCATTCGCACCTTCGAGGGCCTCCAGCCGCACGCGCAAGGCGGCCACTTCGTTCATTGATTTCAGCGCAAAAGCAAATGCGACGATCGCAATGACAAAAACAATGAACTCCAGCATCAGGCCTCCGGGCCGGCGCGCGAGGGGCGTAACCAATCACGTCCGCGGTCGTCGCAATCCATTGAGTGGAGGTTGCCCCGCAAAAAGTTCAATCATCAAAGCGGCATTTCCGCGCGACTCACTCGAGGTCGACCCGGAACGGCTGGTTTTCGACGCTCATCGCGCCGGGTCCGATCTCGTCGAGTGCGCGGACCATCCGCCCCTCCCGCCCGAGCGCCTTGTCGGCGAGGCTCACCATCAGCCGGTTGGGCGAGGCGATCGGGGAGGCGGCGCGGATCTGGCGCGCGATCTCGGCCTCGTCGCGATGCGGATTGAGCGCGCAGGCGGCAGCGAACGCGCTCGCGGTCGAGCGGCTGATGCCGGCGTAGCAGTGTACGACCATCGGCGCGCTACGATCCCAGCCCCGCACGAAGTTCAGGACCTGCTCGATGTGCCGTTCCGACGGTGCGATGAAGCCGTCCATCACTTCGGTGATGTCGTCGACCTGCACGCGCAGATGGTTGATTTCGAGCACGGAGGCCGGCCGCTGCACCTGCGCGATATTGGCCATCACGGTGAGGACGTGGCTGGCGCCGGTCAGTCTTACGGTTTCGGGAAGCAGGGCAAGCGAGCAGACGTGAAGCATCATGGTCCTTCGGCAGCGTGACTGGGCTCGATTATAGCCGCTGCCCTAGGGTGGGCAAAGCCACCCTTCGCGATGCCAGTTATTGCGCCCTCGCCCCTTGTGGGAGAGGGCAGCTCCGGCATGGCCACGAACTCGCTTGGGTGAGGGGTTCTCTCCACGCGCACTATCGCCCGTGGAGGCAACCCCTCATCCGGCGCTTCGCGCCACCTTCTCCCACAAGGGGAGAAGGGAAGAAGATCACGCCGCCACCGCCTGGAAGCGTTCGAGGAACCGTTTCTCGGCTTTTGCTGCGGTCCAGGGCGTGAGATAGTCGCGCTCGGTTGCCGCGGGCAGTGCGGGATCGCGGCCGAACAGGCGCTTGGCTTCGGCTTCGGAAAATCCGGCAAGGCGGGTTGCTTCGAGATAGGCGGCGCCGCGATCGGCGGCCTTGATCTGCTGGGTGATCTCCTCGGCCAGCGCCGGCGGCAGGCCGAAGCGGATGTGGATCGCGGAGAGCAGGCGCTTTTCCACCGTCTTGTAGTCGCCGCCGAGCACCGCCTTGAACGGCGAGATCATGTCGCCGATGACATATTCCGGCGCATCATGCAGCAGCGCCGCGCGCCGCACGCTGACATCGACGCGCGGCATCTGCTGGCGCATCACCGCCTCGACCAGGAGCGTATGCTGGGCAACCGAGAAGATGTGCGCGCCGCTGGTCTGCCCGTTCCAGCGGGCGACGCGGGCGAGCCCGTGGGCGATGTCGGCGATCTCGATGTCGAGCGGCGAAGGGTCGAGCAGGTCGAGCCGCCGCCCGGACAGCATGCGCTGCCAGGCCCGCGCGTCCTGCTTCGGCGCCGGTGATCTTCCGGTCATTTCACTTTGAAGCGCGGGCTGCGATGCTTGCCGCCGCAAGCCTCGTGGCAGAAGCAGGTCACGAGATGATCGTTGACGATGCCGGTCGCCTGCATGAAGGCGTAGACGATGGTCGGGCCAACGAACTTGAAGCCGCGCGAGGCCAGTTCTTTCGAGACCTTGATCGACAGCGGTGTCGAGGCCGGCACGCTCGCCGTGGTCTTGAACTCGTTGACCTTAGGACGGCCGTCGACGAAATCCCATAGGAATTTCGAGAAGCCCGGCCCTTCCTCCATGATCTTCAGATAGGACTTCGCGCTTGCGATCGTGCCCTCGATCTTGGCGCGGTTGCGCACGATGCCGGCATCGTTCATCAGCGCATGAACCTTCTTGTCGTTGTAGCGCGCGATCTTCTCGGGCTGGAAATCGTCGAAGGCTTTACGGAAATTCTCGCGCTTGCGCAGGATCGTGATCCAGGAGAGGCCGGCCTGGAAGCCGTCGAGAATCAGCTTTTCGTAAAGCGCGCGGTCGTCATATTCCGGCACACCCCATTCCTCGTCGTGGTAGGCGACGTAAAACGGGTCTTCGCCCGGCCACGGACAGCGAATCTTGCCGTCGGGATGCAGTTGCGCAGTGCGGCTCATGCGACGGTCTTTTTCGGTGCGGCGCGCACAACATCAGGCTCGGCAAGCTTCAGACCAAGGCCGCCGGCGGAAAGCGAAAGTCCGGCATCGAGCGCATCAGCGACGCGGTCGGTGCGGATCAGCGCCAGGCCGTTCTGTCCCGCGGCCGAGCCCATGGTGCCGACCTGCTTGTCGCCGGCGACGATGGTGGCGCCCGGTTCGGGCGCCAGATCGTCCAGGATGATCTTGACGGTGCGCGTGCGCGCGGTGCCGCGATGCTGCATCCGCGACACGACTTCCTGGCCGACATAGCAGCCCTTGTCGAAATCGACGCCGCTCAGCCGGTCCATGTTGGTCTCGTGCGGGAACGCGTCGCCATAGCTGAAGTCGAGCCCGCCGCGCGGGATGCCGCTCACAATGCGATGCGCCTCATAGGCGGCGCTGTCGACGAGGTCGGCGCCGATGAGACCTGCGACCTTGGCCTTCAAATCTTCGGGCACCAGGATGCGAAAACCCAGCGCGCCGCTGCGCGGATCGGCGAAGCAGAGGTCGGGCTTCATCGCCGGCTCACCGTCCCAGGCGGCCAGTACGCCGAGCCCGTCGGAAAGATTCTCGACCGCGACCTTTGCGCGCAGCTTGTAGAAGCGCAGCTTGTCGGTCAGCGCTGGCGCGAGCGCGCGCGGCACATCGATCAGGAAGCCGCCGCCATGGCCAGCGGGCGCCTCCGTGATCAGGAAATCAACGATGATCTTGCCCTGCGGGGTCAGCAGCGCGCCGAACCGGCCCATACCCGGCGCAAGGTCGGTCAGGTCTGATGTGACGAGGCCGTTGAGGAAGTTGCGGGCGTCCTCGCCCGTCACCTTGACCACGCCCCGATCGGGTAGAAATGCTGCTTTCATGCGGCTTGTTCGGCCCTTTTCCAAGGTTCCTTTGGGAAACGGAGCTAGCGGATATTCCTACCGAAGTTAAGGCGCTAAACTGTGCCGAACAAGGCCCGGCAGGCAGCTTGAACACGGGCGCGAGGAACGATGAATCAGCGTTTTGACACCATTCTAAAATCCGGCACCGTGGTCAATCAGGATGGCGAGGGCATCCGTGACATCGGCATCAGGAATGGCCGTATTGCCGAGATCGGCGGCCTCAACTGCGATTCCGCCGACGAGGTGATCGACTGCAAGGGCCTGCACGTCCTGCCCGGGGTGATGGACACCCAGGTGCATTTCCGCGAGCCCGGGCCGACCCACAAGGAAGATCTCGAGACCGGATCGCGCAGCGCTGTGCTGGGCGGCGTCACCGCCGTGTTCGAGATGCCGAACACCGACCCGCTGACGGTGACGGAAGCGGCCTTCACCGACAAGGTGAAGCGCGCCCATCACCGCATGCACTGCGATTTCGCCTTCTTCATCGGCGGCACCCGGGAGAATGTGCAGGATTTGCCGGAACTCGAACGTGCGCCGGGCTGCGCCGGCGTCAAGGTGTTCATCGGCTCCTCCACCGGCACGCTGCTGGTCGAGGACGATGAGAGCCTGCGCCGCATCTTCAAGGTGATCCGCCGCCGCGCTGCGTTCCATGCCGAGGACGAATATCGCCTCAACGATCGCAAATCGCTCAGGATCGAGGGCGATCCGCGTTCGCATCCGCTCTGGCGCGACGAGGTCGCGGCGTTGATGGCAACGCAGCGGCTGGTCAAGCTCGCGCATGAGACCGGCAAGCGCATCCACGTGCTGCACATCTCGACCAAGCAGGAGATCGATTTCCTGCGCGACCACAAGGACGTCGCCTCCTGCGAGGCGACGCCGCATCACCTCACCATGGCCGCGCCGGAATGCTACGAGCGGCTCGGCACCCACGCGCAGATGAATCCGCCGGTGCGTTCGGCCGACCATCGCGAGCGGATCTGGTACGGCATCGAGCAGGGCATCATCGACGTGCTCGGCTCCGACCACGCCCCGCATACGCTGGAAGAGAAGGCGAAGACCTATCCGGCCTCGCCCTCCGGCATGACCGGCGTGCAGACGCTGGTGCCCCTGATGCTCGATCACATCAACGCCGGCCGGCTGTCGCTGGCGCGTTTCGTCGACCTCACCAGCGCGGGACCGGCGCGGCTGTTCAACATCGCCTGCAAGGGCCGCATCGCGGCCGGCTATGACGCCGATTTCACCGTCGTCGATCTCAAGCGCAGCGAGACCATCACCAACCAGTGGATCGCCTCGCGCGCGGGCTGGACGCCCTATGACGGGATGCGCGTCACCGGCTGGCCGGTCGGCACGTTCATCCGTGGCAAGCGGGTGATGTGGCAGGGCGAGGTTGTGACGCCGTCGCTGGGCGAGCCAGTGCGGTTTTTGGAGACGTTGAGGGTGTAGTTCTCCGTCATTGCGAGCGAAGCGAAGCAATCCATTGCCGCCGCGAATCGGGGTGACAATGGATTGCTTCGCTTCGCTCGCAATGACGGCAGAACAAGCGGGTGATGACGACTGAGCGCGTGGAGACTTACTGCCGCGCCAGTATCAGCGAGAATTCGCCGTTGCGCACGCGCGCCGGCAGCCCCTCGACGAACTTCGCCACCGCTTCCTCGCCATAGGTGCCGACCAGCTCGGCCAGCGCGGCGAACAGGCTCGCCTGCGCGAGGCAGTCGCCGTCGATGCCGTCATGACGCGCTTCGGCCCAAGCCTCGTTAAGGTAGGAGAGCGCGGCCTGCTTCTGCTCGTGGTCAGGCAGGGGATCGCGGGCAATCGAGAACGCTGGAATGCGCATGAAACTCACAGGCAATGTCGGCGCGATTCACGGCGAATCACGTCATGCACAAAGCTGTAGCACGCAGATTGGGCACGCCTAGGCCACTTCTTTAGGAAGGGTTAATGGCGGCAACCAAGGTCAATCGAACGTCTATTCGCTCAGTCAGTTAGCATAGCGCGCGGTCAGGTCGCGCGAGATCTTCGAACCTTCCTCGACATAGCGGCGGATCGCCACGACCGCTGCCGGCGTGCAGCTTCGGTAGGTCTGCTGGAAACCGTTATAGCCGCGGTTGAAGCCCGCGATCATGCGGGCGCGGCGGTCGCCGGAGGGGGTTTCGGCGTCGATCAGCGCCTGCATCTCGTTGCGCCATTTGGCGCCTTCGTTGCTGCCGCAGATGCCGCGCAGATAATGCAGCGTCCCGAGGATCTCGGCGAGCCGCTGCAGGTCGCCGTCAAACGGCGCCGCGGCATCCTCCGCCCGGCCGGGCGAGAGACTGCACGCCGTGACGAGGATGAGGGCGGCCAGGAGAACTTTCGACATGGCAGCGTCATATGCCTGTGGATTGTGCTGCAGGCAAGGCGCTGGATCTCGCGCCAGAGGGCTTCAAATCAGCCGCCGGGCGGCCTGAATCACCTCCTGCAGGCCGCCGGTGACCTTGAGATCGCCGATCGCATGGGGCTCGAGCCATTTGAAATCATCATGTTCGTCATTCAGGTGGGGTTCCCCCGCCACCCATCGCGCCGCGAACGACATGATCAGATAGTGCCCGCCGCCGGCCGCCCCGGGCAGCACCTCGCGCCAGCCGGCCAACGCCACGATGTCGATCTTGAGCCCTGTCTCCTCGTCGACCTCCCGGTGCAGCGCCGTATGCAGGGATTCGCCGAATTCGACCCGGCCGCCCGGCAGCGAATAGAAGCCCTTGCCCGGCGTGCGGGCGCGGCGGACCAGAAGCACCTTGCCGTCGCGAAAAATCGCGCCGGAAACGGCAAGCTGTGGACGGGCAGGCTGGGCGGGGGAAGTCAAGAGGCGATCCAAAACCGGCGAAACCGGCGCCGATCATGCCCGATTGGGAACGAGAGGTCTAACCGTAGAGTTCGTCATGCCCGGGCTTGACCCGGGCATCCACGCCTTCCTTCGCGGCTGGAAGGACGTGGATGGCCGGGACAAGCCCGGCCATGACGGCGAGAGTGATATTTGTACCCGGTTCAGCTACTCGCTCGCCATGATCCGTTCGATGTCGGCTTCAGTGCCGCCGTTGATGATGCCGCCGGCGAGGGCGACCAGCGGCTTGACCCAGATCGTGGCCTGCTCGGCTAGCTTGGCACGGGTCTTGTCCTGGCGCACCTTGCCCATCGCGGCGCTTACCGCCGTCAATATCGAGGTCATCGTGTTCGTGATGTTGTCGAATTCGGCGCGGGTCGTGGGATCAGCCGATTCGTAGGCTTCGATTGCGAGGTCGCGCGCCCTGAAGTTGGAGGCCGTGAAATGCTCGGCATAGGTCAGTGGGTGCCAGCTCAGGAAATCCTCGGCACATTCCGGCATGTCCGGAATCATCTCGAGCAGCATGATGGCTTCGTTGAAGTGATTGAGGTAATCGGTGGCAAGCCCGGTGCGCGGATTGATGTTGGCGGCGCGCAACGCCGCAGCCCGGGCCTCGTCCGGGCCCGCCGGTCGCGGTGTCTGGCGATCGGATTGTGCTGCTGTTGAGCCCGTGGCGTTCATCATGCCCAGTGTTTGACAGGGGCGGTTAAAAGGTCCTGAACGAGTACTTATTTTTCCCGGATTATGTGCGGACGCTTCGTTATCACCTCGCCGCCGGAGGCGATCAGGCTGCTCTTCGGCTATGCCGAGCAGCCCAACTTCCCCCCGCGGCACAATATTGCGCCGACCCAACCCGTTCCCGTGGTGATCCTGGAGAACGGCGGCCGGCATTTTCGGCTGATGCGCTGGGGGCTGGTACCCGCCTGGGTCAAGGATCCCCGTCAGGTCGGGCTCTTGTTCAACGCCCGCTCGGAGACGGTGCTGCAGAAGCCCGCCTTCAAGAACGCGATCCGGCGCCGCCGCTCGCTGATCCCGGCCGACGGCTATTATGAATGGCACGACGAGGGCGGCCGCAAGCGGCCCTATTTCATCTATCGCCGCGACCAGCAGCCGGTCGGTTTCGCCGCGCTGGCGGAGACCTGGATGGGTCCGAACGGCGAGGAGGTCGATACGGTGGCGATCATCACCGCGCCGGCCAGCGCGGATCTGGCGAGATTGCATCACCGCGTGCCCGTGACGATTTCGCCCGACGCCTTCGAGCGCTGGCTCGATTGCCGCAACGACGAGGTCTCGCTGGCGATGCCGCTCTTGAAGGGCCCGGCGGTCGGCGAATTCGTCTGGCATGAGGTCTCGACGCGGGTCAACCACGCCGCCAATGACGATGCGCAATTGCTGCTGCCGATCACGGACGAGGAGCGCGCTGCCGAGCCGCAGAAGCCGAAGCGGGCGACACCGCGCAAGCCATCGTCGCCGGTGGAAGACGACGGGCAGGGCAGTTTGTTCTGACGGGTGGGCAAAGCGTACGTGCCCATCATCCTTGCGCGATGTGGCTTATTGCGCCCTCTCCCCTTGTGGGAGAGGGCTGCTCGGACGGTCGCCACGGACTCCCTAGGGTGAGGGGTTGTCTCCACGCGTACTATCGCTTGTGGAGAGAACCCCTCATCCGTCGCGCATTTCATGCGCGCCACCTTCTCCCACAAGGGGAGAAGGGAAAGACATGACGCAAGTAGTCACCGGAAAATATTCAGCGCGGCGTATTGCACGAGCATGATGGTCTTGGCATCGACGATGCGGCCGTCTCTGATCATCGCCAGCGCTTCATCGAGTGGCAGCTCCAGCACCTCGATGTCTTCGCCCTCATGGGCAAGGCCGCCGCCGTCGCCGACCCGCATCGAGGAATCATATTCGGCGACGAAGAAATGCAACTTCTCCGTCACAGAGCCCGGGCTCATGAAAGCTTCGAGCACTTTTTCGACGTGGTGAAGCCGGTAGCCGGTCTCCTCTTCCGCCTCGGCGCGGATGCGGTTCTCCGGGGTCTCATTGTCCAGCATGCCCGCGGCCGCCTCGATCATGAAATCGTCATGGCCATTGAGGAAGGGCGGCAGGCGGAATTGCCGCACCAGCACCACGCTGCGCGCGGCGAGATTGTAGGGCAGCAGCGTGGCGGCATTGCCGCGGTCGAACACCTCGCGGTTCAGCGTCTGCCACGCACCGTCGCCGCGGCGGTAGTCGAAGGTCACCGACTTCAGTACGTAGTGCTCATCGGAGAGCACGCGCTCGTCCTTGATGCGAACGCGGTCGGAAATACTCATGGCGGCGTGCGCCCGTCGATCCATCTGGAAAATACGAGAAGCTGCTGCTCCTCATAGCCGATCGACTGGTAGAACGCGCCAACCTTGGCGTTTTCCCGCCGCACCAGCAATTGCAGTTTTGCAATGCCGGCCGCCTGGAGCCAGTCCTCCGCCGCGCGCATGATCACCCGGCCGTATCCCTTGCCCTGTCGCTCGGGATCGACCGCGACGTAATAGACCCAGCCGCGATGGCCCTCATGGCCGACCATGGCGGATGCGACGATCACCCCATTGTCGCGGCCGACCAGGATGTCCGAATTGGGCCCTCGTCGTGCCAGCGCGATATCGGCGACCGGATCGTTCCACGGCCGTGTCAGCCCGCAGCGCTGCCACAGTGCGACGACGTCAGCGACGTCGCTGTCGGACATCGGCGCGATGGCGAGCGCAGCGATACGGAGTGGCGGTGCGACGTTCACAGTACTTTTCCAGGATTCATGATACCGAACGGATCGAGCATCGCCTTGATGCTGCGCATCAGTTCGATCGCGACCTTGTCCTTCACATCGGGCAATTCATCGCGCTTGAGCACGCCGATGCCGTGCTCGGCCGAGATCGAGCCGCCCATCCGCAGCACGATGTCGAACACGACAGTGTTGACCTCATGCCAGCGGCCGAGGAAGTCGGCGCTGTCGGCGCCGATCGGCTGGCTGACATTGTAATGGATGTTGCCGTCGCCGAGATGGCCGAACGGCACCGGCCGCGCGCCGGGGATCAGCTTGACCACCGCCGCATTGGCCTCTTCGATAAAGGCCGGGACCGCGGCGACCGGCACCGAGATGTCATGCTTGATCGAGCCGCCCTCCGGCTTCTGCGCCGCCGACATCTCGTCGCGCAATTTCCAGAACGCCTGGCGCTGGCTCAAATTCGCCGCGATCACGGCGTCGTCGACGATGCCGCCTTCCATGCCCTCGGCGAGGATCACTTCCAGCGTATCGCGTGCATCGTCGCGCGGCGAGGAAAGCTCCATCAGCACATACCAGGGGTGCTTGCTCTGGAGCGGATCGCGGATGTCGATGCCGTGGCGGATCGAGAAATCCACCGCGATGTCGGCAAGCAGCTCGAAGCTGGTGAGGCTGCCCGCGGCTTCGGTTTGCGAGATCGACAATAGCTGCAGCGCATCCGCCGGCGATTTCAACCCGACAAAGGCTGTCTCGATCGCGCGCGGCTTCGGAAACAGCTTCAGCGTCGCCGCGGTGATGATGCCGAGCGTGCCCTCCGCGCCGATGAAGAGATTGCGCAGGTCGTAGCCGGTATTGTCCTTTTTCAGTTTCGACAGCGCGTTGAGCACGCGCCCGTCGGCCAGCACCACTTCGAGCCCGAGCGCCATCTCGCGCGCCACGCCATAGGCCAATGCGGCCGTGCCGCCGGCATTGGTCGAGAGATTGCCGCCGATGGTGCAGCTTCCCTCGGCGCCGAGCGAGAGCGGAAACAGCCGGTCGACGTCGCTGGCGCGCTGCTGAGCCACCTGCAGCACCACGCCGGCCTCGCAGGTCATGGTGTTGGAGGCGGTATCGATCTCGCGGATCTTGTCCATCCGCTTCAGCGAAATCACCACCTCGCCATGATGCGGCGTCTGCCCGCCGACCAGGCCGGTATTGCCGCCCTGCGGGACCAGCGCGATGCGATGCGCCGAGGCGAGCTTGCAGATCGCGGCGACTTCCGCGGTCGAGCCCGGGCGTAGCACCAGCGGCGAGCGGCCCTGGAACAGGTTGCGTTCCTCGACCAGGTAGGGCGCGATGTCGGTGGCATCAGTCACCGCATATTTGTCGCCGACGATGGCGCGAAACTTGTCGATCAGTTCCGGCGGAAGCTGCGGCGCTGGCGGATCTGCGATGTTCATCCCGGTCTCTTTCACTCCGGCCGCCTTCATTCGCGGCCAACGGCTGCGCGGCGCAGCCGGTCGTTGATGGCTTCGCCCAGACCGTCATGGGGAATGGGCATCACCGCGATCGCACGCGCGGCTTCGGTGTCGAGCGCGCGGAGATAGCCGAACAGATTGGCGGCGGCCTCGGCAAGATCGCCACTATTAGACAGATTCATCACGGCGGCCGCCGAATCAACCCCCGATATGCTCAAGGGTCCAAACGCCAGAAGCGCCTCTCCGGGCTCGATCCTGTCAGCGTTGAGTCGCACCCGCGTGCGCGGGGCGTAGTGGGAGGCCAGCATGCCCGGCGCGAGCGGCCTGCCGCCGTCGCCCGGCGCGAGCGGCTGGCCGTTGTCGCTCTCGCCGGCGACCGGCGGTTGATCGAGCCCGTTGCCGAGCACGCGCTCGATCTCCGCGCGCGGCAGGCCGCCTGGCCGGAGCAGCGTGGCGCGCTCGAAGCAGCCCACGATTGTCGATTCGACCCCGACCTCGACCGGGCCTCCATCGACAATCAGGTCGATGCGCCCCGAAAGATCGCTTGCGACGTGCTCCGCCGTGGTCGGCGAGACATGGCCGGAGAGGTTGGCGGAAGGCGCCACCACCGGCCGGCCGAGGGCGCGCAGGATGTCGCGGGCGACGGCGTGGGCGGGCACCCGCACCGCGACGGTATCGAGCCCCGCGGTCGCGAGCTCCGCCACCGGGCAGCCTTCCGTTTTCGGCAGCACCAGCGTCAGCGGCCCCGGCCAGAACGCCTCGGCCAACGCGGTCGCCACCGCACCGAACCGGGCGATCCGCCGCGCGTCGGCGAGATCGCCGACATGAGCGATCAGGGGATTGAACGCCGGCCGCCCCTTGGCCTGGTAGAGATGGGCAATCGCGGTCGCATTGGTGGCGTCGGCGCCGAGCCCGTAGACGGTCTCGGTCGGGAACGCCACCAGGCCGCCTTTTGCGAGCACGCCGGCCGCCGCCGCGGTCGCGGCTGGTCCGGCCGGCAGGATCCGGGTTTTCAGGCTGGTTTCCACTGTGACTCAAATCCTCAAATGCGCGGCTTGCGGTCGTCCCAACCCGACGCTATAAGCCGCGTTCTCAGTCGGAGTGTGGCTCAGCCCGGTAGAGCACTGCGTTCGGGACGCAGGGGTCGCAGGTTCGAATCCTGCCACTCCGACCATTCATTTTTCAGGCTTTTTTCTGATTGCTACGCCTGCCCAAGTCAACCGACGATTCGGAAAGCGGGGCATGGCGCGCCATTTTGGCCGGGCGCTCGGTCCTGTCACCAGGATTGGGAGTGATTGCCAAATGCAGGATTTCTGACACGCCGCTCGCGGCGTGCGCGACCTTTCTTGCTTTCACCACCGTTTCGCGTGCGCGATTCGGGGGGGCCCGCGGGTCGCGGGCTATCTCTTTTTAGACCCGTCTACGTCACTGCTGCTCTGCAAGAGCAGTTGCACGCGAACATCAGTTTCCTTGAAATTGTCCTCGGCCGCTCGGGCGGCTGCCTTGGCATCGCGTCGTTCGATGGCCTCGATCAACTTGTCATGGAAGTGCAGCATGCCCTTCAGCTGACCCTGTCCCAGGATCAGCGTGACGTTATTGGCAAAGGTGTCCTGCAGGCCGAGATAGGTTTCAATGAAAAAACTGTTCTGCGCGGCTTTCACGATTGCGGCGTGAAAAAGGAAATCGAGCCGCGCGAACTCGTCAGCACTGCCGCGTTTGACCGCGAGCTCGCACTCCTGCCACGCCGACTTGATGTTGGCCAACTGCTCGGCGGTTCGGCGTTCTGCCGCCAGACGTGCTGACGGAATCTCGATCGCGCGCCGAAATTCATAGAGCTGCACCAACGCTTCCGGGCTCTGTGGATATTGAATCCGAGGCGGGGGCATCCGCTGCTCGACGACAAAGGTACCCAGCCCGCTGCGTGATTCGACAAGGCCGAGATGCTCGAGCACACGCAACGCTTCACGGACCGTCGAGCGGCCAACCCCCAATTGCCGGCTAAGCTCCTGCTCGGAAGGAAGCTTGCTTCCCACGGTCCAGGACTCGCTCAGCATCGTGCGTATGGCGGCGATGACTTCATCCACCAGCGAGGTCTTTGCCACCCTGGGGAGTCCCTTTTGTGTTCCCGAGTCCATCGCGCGCCTTCTCGCCTCCGTGCCCTCGAAGACCTCTACAAAACGGAACAGACGGTCGCAAGGTAATCCGGCTACCTGATGCCTGGTAGTCTACTTGTCAGACAGCCTGATATGTGGTTTAAGACGCGCTCAGAGACGCAGAGCAGTAAAAAAATCGAGGTTGGAAATGACAAAAGAACTTTTCGAGGGAGTCCTTGCCTTTCCCGTCACCCCTTTCGACGAGTTAGGCGAACGTATCGATTTGCGCTCATACGAACGGCTGCTGAACCACATGATCGAGGGAGGCGTGCATGCCGTGATCCCTCTCGGCAGCACCGGTGAATTTGCCTACCTCAGCACTCCCGAGCGTCAGCAACTCGCGGAGGCCACCGTGTCGATCGCAAAAGGGCGAATCCCTTCCGTGGTCGGAATCTCTGCCATCACGACGAAGGAGACGATCAGCCTGGCCGAGCACGCCGAGGCCAGTGGGGCGGACGGCGTCATGATCAGTATCCCGACGTATTATGCTTTGGGATCCGACGAGGTCGCCGCACACGTGGAGAAGGTCGCTCGGTCCGTCAAGTTGCCGGTCATGCTGTACAACAACCCGTTCACGTCGCAAGTCGATCTGACGGGGGATGCGATCGCCCGCATGGTTCACATCGAAAACCTTGTCGCAATCAAGGAAGCGACCATGGACGTGAACCGTATCTCGTCGCTGAAGTCCAGGTTCGGCAATCGCTTCCAGGTGCTTGGCGGTGGATTTGATCCATATGCTTTTCCTGCCTTCTGCCTTGGCGTTCGCGGGTGGACCACTGGCATGGCGAACCTGGTGCCATCCCACTGCGTCTCACTTCATCGCACGGTCGTCGTCGAATCGAATCTCGTCGAAGGCAGGAAGCAGCATGAGAAGCTGCTGCCGCTGGCCAATCTCCTTGTCGAACTCGGCCTATCGAAGGCCGTCAAGGCTGCGCTCGGCATGCTGGGTCTGAGTGCCGGACCGGCCAGAAGTCCTCTGGGACGGCTGTCGGTTGAAAACGAGAAGCGACTGGCGGCGGTGCTTGCCGACCTCGGCGTTCTGTAGGCGTTTTCGATTTCCCATCGACGTCATGACCAGGGGCGTCTCGCAAGTTTCTCCTTCGAGCAACGACCAACACAAGATCGGCGGGTCATTTTGTTGACGCCCACGTTGGCGCTGCTCGCCGGGTCGCCAAAACAGCTCATCGAGTGCCGCGGCCAGACGCTTGCGCTGGACGGCGTCGGCGACGCTCGGCCGGCGACTGGAATCCAACCTTTCTCAGCATCCAAATCAGTGGCGAGCGGATCGCATTGATCGAGGAACAGTTGAAGGACGTCACAAGAACGAGCTTAGGGGAAGCCGCGGACATTCATAAACGGCGGGGTTGGGAGGGAGCATCCCACTTCCAGTGCGGCTTCTGACGGATGCACCAAGACAAAAATTGATATGGGAGGACAAATATGTCGACGACTACGATGGGGAATGAGGTTGTGCACAGCGCTGATGCAACGAAGGCGCTTGCATCGAGCTTAGCGGGGACCATCGTCGAATGGTATGAGTTCTTTGTTTATGGAATCGCGGCTGCTCTCGTTTTTGGACGTCTGTTCTTTCCTTCTTTTGATCCGCTTGTCGGCACGTTGCTGTCGCTGTCCACTTTCGCGGTTGCCTTTATTGCGCGCCCGATTGGTGCTGCCGTATTTGGCCATCTGGGAGATCGGATCGGACGCAAATCCTCCTTGATCATCACCTTGTCTCTCATGGGAGGCGCGACATTCCTGATTGGACTCCTGCCGACCTATGATGCGATCGGAATCTGGGCACCCGTAGCGCTTGTCATCGTCCGCATTGTTCAAGGCTTCTCCTTGGGTGGAGAGTACAGCGGAGCGGTGCTGATCAGTGTGGAGCACGCAGGCCCCGGTCGACGCGGCCTGTTTGGGAGCATCGTCAACACCGGCTCCCCATTCGGCCTTATCCTCGCCAATCTTGCCTTCTTGGCACTGAGTGCGCTGGATGAGCCTCAGTTCCTCTCCTGGGGCTGGCGAATTCCATTTGTTCTGAGCGCAATTCTGGTCGTCGTTGGAATGGTGATCCGCGCTCGTGTCTCCGAGAGCCCCGATTTCGAAGAAGTCAAGAGCAGAGCGCACCTCGTGAAGACGCCCCTCTTCGAAACGTTCAGGGATTACAAGGGGCGGCTCATCCTTCTTGCATTGGCATACGTCGGCGCTGGCACGTTCTTTTATACGTCGTCCGTCTTTTCGCTATCCTATGCCCAACATCTGGGCGTACCGCGTGGAGAAATGCTCATCCTAGTAATGAGTGCCTTCCTTTTCCTTGCGATAGCTATGGTGTTCTTTGGTTGGCTTTCCGACAGGGTCAATCGCAAGATGATCTTCGTTGTAGGCGCGGCCTTCATGACCGTGGCTCCATTCATTTGGTTCTCGCTCTTGGACACCAAGAGCTTTGGCCTCATGCTGCTCGGCTTCATCATCATGTTCGTTCCATTTGCCGCGAACTACGGTGTGATGCCCACATTCTATACAGAGGTATTTCCGCTGAAGGTTCGCTATACCGGTATGGCCATCGGATATACCCTGGGCACGATCTTAGGTAGCGCGACGGCGCCGCTGATGGGCACGTACCTGTTGGGTGCAACAGGGAACTGGTACGCGATCGCGGGCTTCATGGGCGGGGCTTCCCTGATATCTCTTGTCGCCGGCGCTTGCCTTAGCGTCGTGCCCGAGGATCCTGATGCGGCAATTGCTCTCCGTAGAGTGAGCCTCGAACGCTAGCCGCGTTGCGCAGTCGGACCCCGGCGGTGAAGCCGAATGCCTCCATGTCGCCCTCGGCTCCATCTCCAGTGCGTTGAGCTTTCCGGGCGACGCCCCGTCAACGACCGGCAGCGTTCGTGATCACATCATCCGCGCCCGGCTGAACTCCAAGTTCAACCGAGCGCGGATCACTGCGCGGCTCGGTACCATGGAGGGTGTCTGGAAAAGGCACGATAGTGTCCGAAAATTCGCTGGCTGTGTTCACGCGTGGAACGCCTGGGTTTCCCAGTCGTCGGGGCAATCATTCGGAGGAGTGCTGCGTAGTGCCGCGACCGCCTGCCACATTAAGCATAGCGTCAACCGCTGCTTGTGCCGGTGGAAGGTCTTGCCTACCCGTTTTCGATGGACTCGGCCAAAAATATCACGCGGTATCATGCTCTCGACAGTTGGCGTGGCATTTGCGCTTGCATGGTCGCGCTGTTTCACTTCGACGTTATCAGCCATCTGTCCTTCCTGCCGCTCACCAGAAATGCCTACCTCTTCGTCGATTTCTTCTTCGTGTTGAGCGGCTTTGTCATCGCGTCGAATTATCGTTCGCGTCTCGCTGAGGGCTTCGGCACGGGCCGCTTCCTCCTCCTGCGGCTTGGGAGGATCTATCCGCTGCATCTCGTGACCTTGCTGCTGTTCATTCCCATCGACGCTGCGAAGGACGGTATTGGCCCAAACCTCTTGCAGGCCAGCGTCACCAACATTCTGCTGCTGCAGGGGCTCGGCGTTAATCCGCAGAACTGGTTGAACTTCGCGAGTTGGAGCATCAGCACCGAGTTCGCCGCTTATGTGATCTTCGCCGCCGTCGTGAGCAGGATCGGGCCGACAATCTGGCCTTGGCTGCTTCCGATCATTGCGGGGCCGGTTGTGCTCGCCACCATCAGCCCGGACGGGATGAATGCGACTTTTGACTATGGGTTGGTGCGCTGCCTTTATGGTTTCGCGCTTGGCGTTCTCGCTTTCGATTTGCGAGAGCGCTTCCCCGTGTTGCGCGCACGCCTGGCGCCATCCGTTGAGACATTGCTCGAGGCGGCGAGTCTCATGCTCGTTGTGGGCTATGTTTCGGTCGCTGGAAGCAGCGTCACTCTGCAGGTCGCCTCGCCGCTGGTGTTTACGCTGGTCGTTCTGGTGTTCGCGCGTGAAGCTGGCGCGGTCAGCCGTTGGCTGACGGTTCCGTCCATGCTCACGATCGGGACGCTGACCTATTCGATCTACATGCTGCATCCGCTCCTCAGGGCAGTGGTGCGGGCCATCCTTATGGTCGTCGAGCGCCTTACGCATACGGAATTGTTTGCCTCTTACGCGTTGAGCCCGGGCCATGAACCGACGAAAGTTGTCTCTCTGAATGGATCGCTCTGGCTTGGTGATCTCCTGCAAATTGCGATGCTGTTGTTGACCGTCCTGCTGTCGGTTGCAACGTATCGTCTTGTCGAGGAGCCCGGGCGTGACTGGGTCAGGCGCTTGATGGATCGGCGGAGGGTCGGCACAGTACGCGGCGCACGACCGGCTTTCGACGCATGACACGCCGAGCTCGTTCAATTTTCGTACCTGTCGCGTTGTTACGCGATGTGGGCGACGCGCCGTATGCGGGTATTGTATGCAAGACCTGCGGCGGCAAGATCCGCCAGAGCGGTCCCGACTGCCTTGAACATGGTGATGTCGTCGCGCGATCGTCGCCCGTGAACGGCGCCGCTGCACAGTTCGGCTAGCGACGCCTTCAAGTCCTGACGTGACAAAATTCCTGCCTCGATCGGGTGGACGAGATCACCGGCCTCATGTGCCGCCTCATAGGTGTCCACGAATATGGCGGAACGCTTGACGACTTCGTCATCCGATTCCCGCATTGCCGGCGTGAAGGCGCCGATGAGATCGACATGGAGGCCGGCCTGCAGCCATTCACCTTTGATCAGTGGCGATGTTGCCAGAGTGGCCGACGTGACGATATCCGCCGTCCTGACGGCATGTTCAAGGTCGGACACGAACACGGCATCCAGTCCGGAGTCACGGAGACGATCCACCATCCGAATGGCGCTGTCGGCGTTGACGTTCCACACGCTGATCCGGCGAATGTCGCGGACGGCCCGATAGGCTTCCGGCAAAAGGCTTGCGATCCGGCCGGAGCCGAGAATGAGCAGGTTGGTCGCGTCTTCGCGCGCCAGATAGGACGCCGCAAGCGCTGACGTCGCAGCGGTTCGCCTGGCGGTAAGGACGTCACCTGCGACCGTCGCAAGTTGCCCACCGGTGCCGCTATCGAACAGCAGATAGACCGATGTGAGCGCCGGCATCTTGCGCGCGGCGTTGCCCGGGAATACGGCGACCAGCTTGACTCCAAGCAGGTCGTCACCTTCCGATTTCTGCTGCCATGAAGGCATCAGCAACAGCGTCGCGTCTGGCTCGCCCGGAACTGGAATCGTATGATGATGTCGCGGCGGAACCGTGCAGCCCCTGACAAAGAAGCTGCGCAGATGCGGGATCAGCTCATCCATCGGGAGAAGGCGCGTCGCCTCCTCTGCATCAATGGTCTGCAGCGGTTGTTTCTCGGTCATGGCCTTCTCATTGCAAGACTTTGCGTCGCGGCTCTCGCGCGACGCCCGCATGCTTTCGCGGTTGCCGAACCAAATCGAGGTTGTGCGCCGGCGTGCCGGACGAGGACACGCCGGGACGTCAATGCGGTCGTCCCGGCGTGTCAGTTCGCGCGGCTCAGCGGTCGATCAGGGAAGAATTGGCGGGTGGTAGGTGAAAGTCGTCATCAGGATTGCCGCAAGGATCATGACGATCGGGAAATGCACAAAGAACTGCACCGAGGTGTAGCCGATCAGGTCTTTTGACTTCAAGCCGAGTATGCCAAGCAGCGGAAGCATCCAGAATGGATTGATGAAGTTCGGCAGCGTCTCCGCGATGTTATAGATCATCACGGTCCAGCCCAAATGAGCCCCGATCTCATTGGCCGCCTTCATGATGTACGGGGCCTCGATGATCCACTTGCCGCCAGCCGACGGGATGAAGAAACCGAGTACCGCGGAATAGATTCCAACCAGGAACGAGAAGACGGTCGAGTTGGCGGAGGCGTCCACGAACCAGTGTGCGATGGTGTCGGACAGCGTTACGCCCTTGCTGTTCGGCACCTTGGTCAGCATCTGAGCGATTCCGGCGTAGAAAGGAAACTGCAACAGCACGCCCGAGACGCTTGGCATCGCCTTGGAAAAAGCCTCAAGCAGGCTGCGTGGACGCCAATGCAAGAGGATGCCAAGCACCAGAAAGACGAAATTGTAGGTGTTCAGGCCCGACAAAGTGATCAGCGGATTGCCGGACTGAAAGGTCTGCCAGAGCCAGCCCAGCGCCAGCACGACGATCAGGATCGTCAGAATGGGACTGAACTCGAGAAAATCGCCGGGCCGCGCCGGCTTCTTCGGCTCGATTCGGTCGTCGTCGAGCGACACGCCGAGATCCGCGGCGGTCTTGACCAACCTCGGATCTGGAGCAGTCAGGTAGCAGATCGCTGCGGATAGCGCGGTGACGACCACCGTCGTGACCAGATTCTGCCACGTCAGGATCGTCTCGGAGAAACCGATGACGCCGGTGATCGGCAACAGCGAGCTCGGGATGCTGGCCGCATTGGCCTGAAGCTGGGCGGCTGATGATGTGATGCCGAGCGTGAAACCGCAGCCGAGGCCGAGATAGCCAGCCGCACCGGCCGCGCGATAGTCCAGCCTGATGTCCTTGCGCCGCGCGATTTCGCGCACCAGCAGGCCGGAAAAGATCAGACTGAGACCCCAGTTCAGCAGCGACAGGACGATACTGAGGACACCAACGAAGACCACAGCGCCGCGCGCGGTGGAGGGTACGGCCGCCAGCCGCCGCAGCACCGCCGCGACAGGCGGCGACATTGCGACCACATAGCCTCCGATCGCGACCAGCGCCATTTGCATCGTGAACGGAATCAGATTCCAGAAGCCGTCGCCGAAGGCGCGGCTGACCGCAAGCGGTGAGCCGCCATGCACGATGGTGCCGAGTGCGATCACGACCACGGCAATCAGAACGAACACATAGGCATCTGGAAACCAACGCTCGGCGAAGGCGACCATATGCTGCGAGAGCCTTGCAAGCAGGTTGGTCTGCATCGGCACTTTGTCAGGAAACGAATTTCTATGCGTGGCGTCGGTCATTGCAGCCCCCATTATTATGTCGGTGTTGCTTTCGTCGCGTCGTTGCCGGTCAAAGCGCGAGTGTGAGTTCGGAGAGAGGAACCGTCTGGCAGGTCAGGCACTGGTCCGTCGCGCCCTCATCGCCGCCGAGTTGTGCGACGTCGCCCTTGACGATGCGCATGGCGCAGCTCTCGCACTGGCCGACACGGCAACCGCTGGGAAGAGACAGGCCCGCGGCCTGAGCGGCATCGAGAAGGGTTCCGAGTTCAGGCGACCAGATAAAGCTTTTGTCGGTACCGGCGACGTGAACCTTCTGTGGCTGCAACGTCCGCGGCACGATCGGCGGTGATGCGAACGCCTCCGCGAATACGTCGAAGCGCGGCATGCCCCGTTCTACCAGTCGCTCAGTCATTGATGTCGTGAAGTGCGGCGAGCCGCAAAGATAGGCGAGGGGCCGTTGCGGCAGCAGCGGATCGATCGCCGCTAGGTCGAGCCGGCCCGCATAATCGTAGTCCTGCGCACAGCGATCCTGCGCGCGTGGCGCTGAAAACGCCGTGACGAGATCGAGCTCCGGCAAGAGGTCTGCAAGCTCTCGCAACCGCCGGGCAAAGGGATGCTCATCACCGTTGCGGCAACCATAGAGCAGAAGCACCTTGGCGACGCGCTCCGTCGGCTCGCGCTCCGCCAGCGCCTCGAGGTGACTCATAAAGGGTGTGATGCCGATGCCCGCCGCGAGAAAAATGAGAGGCCGGGGACCCGCCAGCGGCGGGGTGAAAATTCCTCTCGGCGCCTCGATCTGGACTTGATCACCGACGGTCAGGCGATGGATATGAGCGGAAAGATGACCGGTGTCGCGGGTGTGGGCCAAATCGTCGAAACGCCGTTTCTTTATTGCGACCGACAGGACGTCCTGGCCGCCATGGCCGGTCAGCGAATAGGCGCGGGTCACATCGATTCCCGGCAGGCCCAGCATGATGTGTTGTCCCGGCCGGAACGCGGGAAGCGGGCCGCCATCGCGCGGGAGGAGGTCGAGCGCGACGACATCGTTGGACTCGCTGCGAATGGCGGCGACCGAGAAAGCGCGCCGGCCGACCCAGCGGCCACGGCTCGCGGTCTCGTCCTTGCGAATGTCGCAGCGTATCGCCCGCAGCGGCACCGAGCCGCTGACCGGATCGCGCGTTGCGTCGCTCAAGCCGTCGTTCATGTTCGATGTCGCAAAACCAGCGGAGCTGGTCGCTTCGCGGCCCAGTGGCGGACAATCCTCCCACCAACCGAACTCGGCGATGGCGATGCGATCGTCGAGAGATTCGTTCAGCCGCACGCGCAGCCGTACCTCTCCCGTTGACGTTTCGACAATCGCCCAATCGCCATCCTCAAGATCGCGCCGCGTTGCGAGCGTGCTGCTGATCTCGATCGCGGGATCAGGCGTTTTCTTCCGGAGCGAGGCGATATGACGGTGCGAGCTATGCACGAACCAGCCGCTCTTGGCTGTGGTGAGCACCAGCGGGAAACGGCTGTCGGCGCCGTCTGCAAGCGGGCTTTCTGCAGGCTCGATATGGCCCGGCAGCGGCGCGTAGCCATGATCGAGCATCAATTCCGAATAGATCTCGACACGGCGGGTAGGCGTGGCAAAGCCTGCAATCGTGCCGTCCTCCCGCTGCACTGCGTATTTTTCGTGCCGGAACGGCTGGGGAAAGCGCAGGCCCTCCGGATGCCGACGAAGTTCGTCGACCGTCACGCTGAGCGGCGCGAGCTGATGGTTCCAGCCAGCGCGGATGTCGCCACCGAAGAATTGGTTTGCCAGGCCCAGCCTGACGGCGAGCTCCGCTGCGATTTCATAGTCTGCTTTGCACTCGCCGAGACGCGGAAGCATCTGCGGACGGAATTGTATCGTCTCGACGGCATCCTGCGTGATCTCGAAACCGATTTTGAGGGCGTCCCGCTCCCACGGCATATTGGCCGGCAGGATGATGTCCGCATTCTCGGCCGTCGGATTCATGAACATGTCGACGTGAACGTGGAAGTCGAGCGCACGCAATGCCTCGCGATTACGTGAGGAGTGGCCCTGCGAAACCATGAAGTTGGTGCCGAAGCTCATCAGCGCTCTGACGCGATAGGGCTCGCCCGTGAGCACGGCGCGGCTGAAATCGCGCGCGGTGATCCATCCCCGGCTTGGCGGCCCGAGCGGCAATTCGTCGATGCCGAGCGCTTTGGCCTTCTGTTCCGGCGGCAACAAGTCATAGTCGTTGACGCTCCGCGTCGGCGGCGGCACCGGCCAGACATTGCCGCCCGGCCGGTCGCAGGCGCCGGTCAGCGCGTAGAGTGTCGCGATCGCCCGCTCGGTCATCGTCGCATTGGTGTGCTGGCCGACGCCGGTCCACGCGTGGTAGGCGAGCCTTGGGCTGTTCTCGAACAGGCCGTAGAACGCAGCGATGTTGCGCTCCTCGAGCCAAGTCACTTCGGCGACGCGCGCGATCGTGTAGGGGGCAGCCTCCGTAGCCAGCAGACGGAAGGCGGTCGCCGCAGCGATGACGCGGCCATCGCGCGCGGCAAGCGTCGTCCGGCCATCCAGCCTGCAGTGCGCAGGATCGAGAGCCGCAACGCGGGCGTCGTAGGCCCGCGCCGTCCCGGACTGATCCAGCACGACGAAAGCTTCCGACGCTTGATTGTCCCAGAGTTCGTTGGCACGAACGAAGCGGCCTGTATTGGTGTCGACCAGGAAAGGCCCGTTGGTCCAGCGCGTGACGAAGCCCGCATCGAACGATCCTGTCGCGATGAGATGCCGGATTGCGCCCATCGCGAGGGCTCCGTCCGAGCCGGGACGGATGCGTAGCCAGAGGTCAGCGTCCTGTCCCGATCCGTTCGGCTTGGGATCGACCACTGCAACCCGCGCTCCGCGCCGTCGCGCATTGCCGATACGGGTCGCCTGGGCAAGCCATGTGCGGGCGGGATTGTGTCCCCACAACACGATGGCGTCGGCCTGCTCATAATCCGGAAAGCCGATACCGCGGCCGAAAGTCAGGGCATGGGCATAGTCCTTGTGCCAGCCGCAGATTTCGACGGCGTAGATCAGATTTGGACTGCCGAAGCACCTGATGAAGCGCTCGACCCACTCGAAGCTGTCGACCATCGGTGTGCCGCTGGGCGTGGTGACGGCAAAGGCCACAGCTTCAGCGCCGGATGTTTTGCGAATGCCGCCGAGCTCTCGGGCGATGTCGTCCAGCGCCTCGTCCCAGGAAATTTCGGTCCAGCCCGGATCGGCAGCGTCTCGCGGCGCAGTTCGACGAAGCGGTTTGGTCAGCCGCCGCGGACTATGGACCATCTCCGGTGCGGCGCGGCCCTTTGCACATAGCGCTCCGCCGGTCGGATGCCCTTGCAGGCTCTCGACGCCGATCAGCCGGCCATTCTCGACCACCATGGTCGAGCCGCACCGTGATCGGCAGAGCGTGCAATAGCCCGGGATGCGCTCAGCCATCGTCAATGAAACCGTGTCACAGGGAAGTTAATGTAGCGCGTTACTGTAACGCTTTACATAGCATGATCTGTGGGCATATCCTCCGTCAAGCGCATTTATTGTGCTGCACTTGCTAAGCCGGAGGGCTCTGGAACCGACGAAGCGGAGATGGGGATGGAGCAGAATTTGCGGGAGCAGGTGGTGCAGCAGGTGCGCGCCGAGATCATTTCCGGTCAGAGCGCGCCGGGAACGATGTACTCCGTGCCGACCCTCGCCACGAGCCTCGGCATCTCGACGACTCCCGTGCGGGAAGCGCTGCTGGAGCTGACGCGCAGCGGACTGATCGAACCCATGCGCAATCGGGGCTTCAAGGTGGTCGAACCGACCTTGACCGAACTGCGCAACCTGTTTGATCTCCGCGAAGTCCTGGAGCTCCATGCGGCCGCGATCGTTGCACGTAAGCCAAAGAGGGATCTCGAAGGGCTTTATCGCTTTGCCGATGACATCGCGCGCGCGGTGAGAACGGAAGACCTGAGGCTCTATCTCGAATCCGATCGAAGCTTTCATCAGTTGCTGACGGCCGCGGCGGACAATGCACGCCTCACCGAGTTGGTGATGGGATTGCGTGACCAAATGCGACTTTACGGTATCAAGTCGCGTGCAGGTCTCGCCCGCCAGAATGAGTCAACCGCGGAGCACTATCAGATCATTGAGCTTGCGATGGCCGGCAATGAGGAGGCTCTCACCAATCTGCTCAGGCATCATATCAGGGCCTGGGAGCCGATCTTTGTTGAAGCGTTGTCACAGGTGACGATCCCGCGCGAACCGATTGCCGCCAATCGCGGTCGGGGGCGCTAGTTGCAGGCTGCTCCACGATCCGCAGCATGCCCGAGGGATTTGCGGTGGCCGCCAACCAGCAATCAGCATTGTGGTAAACGGGTCAGCGCTCATGCTTCGTGCAGCATCGCGTGCAGACGCCGGGCAAGCTCTGCCAGGCGGAACGGCTTTTCGACAATTGGAAATTCCCCGACCGCATTGTGTCGTTCCAATACATCTGCCGCATAGCCGGAGGCGAGCAGGATTCTGATATCCTTGCCGAACTTCCTCGCTTCGCGAGCAAGCTCAACTCCGCTCATTCCGTTGGGCATCACAATATCACTCAGCAACAGCTCGAAATCCTGACCGCTCTGGAGGATCCGAAGCGCGTCCATACCGTTGCGGGCACAGGAAACCTGATAGCCGCACGTGGTCAGCATGGCTGACGTGGCCTCCAGCAGATCCTCGTTGTCTTCAACGAGTAGAATTCGTTCCGTGCCGGTCGGTATGGCCTGGCGTTGAGAGCACTCCGGATCAGCCTCACGCGCTTGCGCAGCCCTGGGGAGGTATAGATCGATCGTAGTTCCGGCGCCGGGTGCGCTGTTGATGACGATATGGCCACCAGACTGTCGAACGAAGCCATAGACCATGCTGAGTCCGAGTCCCGTACCCTTCCCGACATCCTTGGTCGTGAAGAATGGCTCAAACACGCGGTCCCGCACTTCCGGGGGCATTCCGCAGCCGGTGTCTGCGACGGAGAGCCTCACATACGATCCGGGCGGACAGCCGGACACCGAACTCCTGTCTTGGACCACGTTCCGGGTTTCGATCTGCAGCACACCTCCATCGGGCATGGCATCGCGCGCATTCAAGGCCAGGTTGAGGAGCGCAGTCTCCAAAAGCGACGGATCAACGCGACACATCCATAATTCTTCATCGAGCCGCAGTTGGACTTCGCATCCATCCCCGACGGCTTGACGGATGAGTCCCTGGAATTCCGAAAGGAGCCGATTGGGGTTGACGAATTCCGGCTTCAATGCCTGCCCACGGGAAAAGGCGAGAAGCTGCGTCGTGAGCTTCGTTCCGCGATGCACGGAACGTCGCGCCGCTGCGGCGTATTGCCGGATCTTGCCGATATCTGGGGCATCCTCGATGAGTTCGAGATTCGCAGAGATCACCGTAAGCAGGTTGTTGAAGTCGTGCGCGACGCCGCCGGTGAGCTGGCCGACGGCCTCCATCTTCTGGCTCTGATGGAGCTGCTCCTCCATCTGACGGCGCGCCTCCAGGGCCTGCTTGTGATCGGTGATGTCGCGGAGGAAGATCGCGAGGCCGTGGCTCGAGGGAAAGGCATTGAGTGCGTACCAGGCCTGCATGCGCGGGCAAAACATTTCGAGATAGGTCGGTCGTCGCTCTGACGTCGCCTCCCGAATTTTCTTCAAGGCTTCCAGATCGGCGGCGACCGGGAAGGCTTCTGGAAGGGCCATGCCGACGATGTTCCGGCCGTGGGCGACACTCGCCGAGGCCGGTCCATTGAGATAGCTGACCCGCCAATCCCGATCGACGATAAGCACGCTGTCGGTGGTGTTCTCAAAGATCATGGTGAACCGAGCGGCAGCTTCCTCGGCTCTCTCCTTTGCTTCGGACAATTCGTGCTCGCGGCGTTCGAGCGCATCGGCCATGGTGTTGAACGCTTCGGCGACCCGGATGATTTCGGATGTTCCCTGGACGTCGACGCGTCGTGCAAGGTCGCCTAGCCGCCATTGGTTGGCGGCGTCGACCAGTTGCTCGAGCGGACGATGGATGAACCGCCGAGCCCCCAGCGACGTCAGGCTCAACACCAGCGCGGTGCTCAGTACGATCAGGAAAACGCCACGCTGTGTGCCGTGCTGGATCTCGGTGAACGCCCGGGCTTTGTCGAGGCCAAAGGCGATAACGATTCCCCCATCCTGCAGGACCGAATAGCCGACGATCCGCTCCACACCATCGAGATCGACGATATCGGCAGTGCTCCGATGGTCGGGCTTTCGATCGTTATCCCCGGGTATCCTCCGGCCGGCAAAGCGGTCGTTATCGGGATAACGGGCCAGGTACGTGCCGTTCCGGTCCATGATCGCAAGTGCGGCTCCCGGCGGCACATCCTGCTGAGCGATGGAGCCGGCAAGCCAATCCAGGCTGAGGGCGGCTATGACGACGCCGCCAAGCCGGGCATCGTCGCCATAGAAAGGCAGCGCAAAATGAAGGACCTTGCGACCAGTCTGCCGACCGATTGCGAACTCTCCGACTGTGAATTTGCCGGTTTTCAGTACGTCGGCGAAGTAGGGCCTTCCAGCCGCGGTCGATCGCTTGTAGTCAATGTTGGTGTCACAGAAGGCGTCGCCGTTCGTGTCGACCACGATGAAGCTGATGAACCCCGGATATCGTCGCATGATCCTGGCGAGGTAGGCGTTGCAGCCTTCCGTGTTCTTCGCCTTTATCGCCGGAAGCTCCGATAGTGCGATCAGGGCTTGATGCATTCCCTGGACGATCTGCCGCTGTTCTGCCGCGGCAAGCTCCGCCAGGTTGAGTGCCTGGTTTTGCACTTCGACTTGGCGGGTGCAACGGAATTGGAATTCATTGTAGGCTTGAATCGCGATAGCTGGGATCAATGCGATAGCCACCAGCAGGAATAGACGTGATAAAAGAGTCACTTGTTTGCTTACCTTCTGCCCGCGACCTGCGGTCCTGCAACGCCCCTCGACCCAGTGGCGCTCTGACGTCGATCGCTGACGAAATGCGATCTGCGATGCTCAGGACAATCATCTTGATCGCGACGCTAATCATGCCGTTGTGTAAATGACGCTTCAGACAAATCCTTCGGTCTCCGTTGTGCGAAACGATGCTCATTCGACGTCCTCGCAAGCGTGAGCAAGGGCACTGCCAGACGCGGCCTGTGCGGTCTTCAAATGTTGGCGAGCTCTGCTACTGGATCATGACGCGATCGGACTGAGAAGTTACATCTGTAACGACAGGAGCGACGCCGCCTTCGTGGCGATGGCCAAGCACGCGCTCGAATCCATCATGCATCTGCGGAGTTTGCCCTTCTGGATCGCCGATGGCGCGCTTGAGCGGCACGATATCGGTCAAAAGCAGGTAGGCTGTCGCAGGAGCTCCTGCCGCTATCGAATGCAAGTTCATGAAGGAATCCGCCTGTTGCAAAAGTCTTATATGCCCCTATTTTAGGGGAGTATGCCCCTATCGATCAAAGCGGGCCACGGATCGCCGTCAAGTGAGGGAGTATCCAGGATGAAACCGACTATCTTGATCGCCGGCGCTACAGGTGCGACCGGCCGCGTTGCCACCAAGCTTCTCCTGCAGCAGGGCTTTCCTGTGCGGGCGCTCGTTCACCGCGATGACGAGCGCTCCAGCAAGCTCCGAGCCGAGGGGGCCGAAATCGTCGTCGGCGACCTCCTCGACTTCCGAGCCGTACGCCGTGCGTTCGATGGGGCGCAGCGGGCATACTTCGTCTATCCGATCCGGCCCGGCATCACCCAGGCGACGGCGCAGTTCGCGCAGGCTGCGCTTGAGGCCAAGGCCGAGTTCATCGTCAATATGTCGCAGAAATCGTCTCGTCGGGATTCGAAAAGCGATGCTGCGCTTCAGCACTGGCTGTCGGAGCGCGTGTTCGACTGGGCCGGGACGCCCGTCGCGCACCTGCGCCCGACTTATTTCGCTGATTGGCTCCTCTACATGCGAAATATGATTCGCGCGGGCCGGATGTCAGTTCCTTTCGGCACGACGGGCCGCCATGCGCCCATTGCTGCGGAAGATCAGGGGGCTGTCATCGCCGCGATCCTGGCCGATCCGGCGCCGCACAAGGGGCAAATCTATCCCCTCTTTGGCCCCGTCGAGCTTACCGCTCCGGAAATCGCCGCGACCGTGGGTAAAATCCTCGGCAAGGAAATCCGCTACGAGAAGATCACCGCGCAGCAGTGGGCGCGCGAAGTCACCGGACAGGAGATTCCGTTCCTTGCACAGCATCTACAGGAGGTAGCGATCGACCACAACGACGGTATCTTCGCTGGGACGAATGACTTGGTCGAGAAGATCGCCGGTCGGCCGCCGATGACCGTCAGTGAGTTCGTCGAGAAGAATCGGGCGGCCTTTCAGTAGGCCGTCCGTCCACGTCAGCTCAACGAACGATAAACATTTCTCGACTTGAGGAACGGCATTTTCGGGATTTGGACGCGCGTATGCATGACCTGATTGGCTTTTCGATCGAAGCGCACGGCGGACTCGCTCGTTGGAATCAGCTCCGACAGATTTCCGCGAGCTTCATTCCTGGGGGGCTCAGTTTCAAGCAAAGGGGACAAGAAGCTTTCACCAGGGAGCGAACGAGGGTGACTGTGGACACCCGTGAGCAAAGAGCAGTCTACGTCCCTTTCCTCGGTTCTGGGCAAAGCGCGATTTTTGAGCCGAAGCGCACGGCCATTGCAGCTTCCGATGGCACGATTCTGGAGGAGCTGAATAACCCGCGCGAGTCATTCAGGGATATGGGAACGCCCTGGAGTGCGACCCAATTGGCTTATTTTGCCGGTTACGCGATGTGGATGTATCTCACCATGCCGTTCTCCCTCGTAGGGGAGGGGATCGAAACAGAGGAAATCGGTTCGTGGGCGGAAGACGGAGAGACCTGGCGTGCGTTGAAACTGAAGTTTCCCAAGTCGTTAGTCACCCACTCGACGGAGCAGACTCTCTACTTCGATAGCAACGGGCTGATCCGCCGGCATGACTACGCAGTGGAGATTTTTGGCGGCCGAAAGGCTACTCACTATCGCTATGATCACAGAGCGACAGAAGGCATCACATTCTCCCATAAGCGCCGGGTTTACCTTCCGGATGCCGAGGGAAGGCCAAAAATGGATACGGTGATGATTTCGATCGATCTCGACGAACTCGAACTTTTGCGCGTGGCGCCTTAGCGGCGCAGTGCAATAGACGGAGCGCGCCTCGCCACGTCGGGTGGCGGACTATGGGGTCAAGCTGGATTCATTGGGCGACGAGCGATTCAAACATCTCGCGGTCACGGGGATGTGTTTGAACGGCCATATGCCGCTTTCGGCCTATTCCGTCCCGATCTGGCCTGGACCGTTTTGCTCGATTGAACCTTCACCGAAGTCTCTTTCTCGCCGCGCTCGCCCAAACCGCACGAGAGAAGCTGGTCCATGAGTTTGTGCATGGCAAGGACGTTGGAAGCACCGAACTCAGTCTTGAATTCAGCCTGCGCACGTTCCCATCCCGGCCGCGCCAATTTAAACCGCTCCAAACCAGCCTCAGTTATGGAGATGAGGCGAACCCGCCGATCCTTCGGACCGATCTCGATCTTGATCAGGCCGTCACGTTCAAGCGGGCGAAGGTTATGACCGATCGTGGCGCGGTCCATGGTCAACATCTCTGCCAGCTCAAGCATCGACTTCGGTCCGCGTTGCTTCAGATGACCCAGAATCGCGTATTGCGTGACACGTAACCCGGACGCCGCGATATGCGCATCGTAGAAACGGTTAACATGGCGAGCAGCACGCCGCAGCTTTGTGCTGTTGCACAAATCAAGCACATCGACATCGCCAATCGCCATATTTGCATCTCCTGTCCGCGACTGATGCAAGCCCAGATAGGCGGCTGGTGCAAGATGGTCAAGCATGGGAGGAGGCTACCGACTTCGGCTCCATGTTCGCGCGAGCCCTGGTGATTGCTGGCTGCGAAATTGAACAAGGAGATGTCGCTCACGCACGGCCGCCATTTCCCTTGGCGCGGCGCAGCAGCTCCACCACTTGCCGATCCGAGATCTGGTTGAAATCCCGGTAGTGCATGCCGACTGCAAAGAACGACTCGGGATTCATCAGGCAAATGACTTCGTCTGCTTCGGCGTTCAGGGCCTCGAGCGTATCGGGCGGAGCGACCGGCACCGCGAGCACAAGCCGGCGCGCACCCGCCCTGGAGAGTGCCTTGAGCACGGCCCGCATCGTTCCACCGGTCGCGATGCCGTCATCGATCACGATCACGGTGCGGCCTGTGATGTCGACGGGCGGCTCGCTGTCGCGATAGAGGCAGCGCCGCCGCTCGATCTCTGCGAGCTGGCGGGATGTCTCCGCCTTCAGATAGTCGGCGCCGGGCTCGATGGCGCGAACGATCTCGTCGTTCATCACCACCTGCGGCTTCGCGCCATCGACCACCGCGCCCAGCCCGAGCTCTTCGTGTCCGGGCGCGCCGATCTTGCGCACCAGCACGACATCGAGCGGCGCGTTCAGCGCCTGCGCGACCTCGAATGCGACCGGTACGCCACCGCGCGGCAGTGCCAGCACCACCGGGTTGTCGTTCTTGAACTTCAGAAGCGTCGGCACGAGCCGGCGTCCGGCCTCGCGCCGGTCGGCGAAGATGCGCTCGTCGCAGGTTCCTGTCAGCGGCGATGACAGGAAACGGCGGAACCAGCGTTTGGCATGCTCGATGACCTCCTCAAGCGCGCCGGGTTCTTCAAACAAATGACCGGCTCGTGGCACGATGACCAAATCCTTCTCGTAGGAAAGCGCGGCGAAGGCCGCACGGTTGAGCGGAATGACCGGCAGGTCGGCGCCGCCCACGATCAACAGCGTCGGCGCGGTGACGGCGCGCAGCGCCTCGCCGGCGAGATCGGGCCGTCCGCCGCGCGAGACCACTGCGCCGACATTCTGCCGTTCGGCCGCGGCGACCAGTGCAGCCGCGGCCCCGGTGCTTGCGCCGAAATAGCCGACGGGCAGTGCCGCAAATTCGGGCCTGGCATGGACCCAGTCCGCGGCTTCTGCGAGGCGTGACGCCAGCAGACCGATATCGAAAACGTTGCAGCGGTTGCGCTCTTCCTGCTCACTGAGGAGATCGAGCAGCAGGGTGGCAAAGCCCGCCTCGCGCAAGCCCGCCGCCACCTGATTGTTGCGCGGGCTGTGGCGGCCGCTGCCGCTGCCATGCGCGAAGATCACGATGGCAGTCGCGTCCTCGGGTACGCCCAGTATGCCGGCGAGATGATGCAGACCAATGTTGACGTCGCTGATCTGCGCTCGTCCGCCCGTCATGATCAGTCCTCGGCAGGAAAAAGGGCCGCGCTGGGTTCCCTCTAAAACTGTAACTCAGGCCGGTGGTGGATGTTCCTCCGCCGCGCTCACGTGATACCCTCGACAGCGCGCAGCGCGGGTACCACGAAGTCGATGAAGGCGCGCACTGCAGGTCTCAGGAAGCGCGACGTCGGATAAGCCACGTAGAGTTCGCTCGCTCGAATCTCGTGCTGCGGCAGCACCTGCACCAGACGTCGCGCACGCAGTTCTTCCGTCACCAATGGAAGCTGTACCGGACCCAGGCCGCGGCCCGCCAGCAAGGCCGCAATAAGGACCCGCGCGTTGTTGGTCTTCAGCACAGGCTGGACTGGCACTTCGATGGTTCTGGCGCCGCTCAAGAGTGTCAGTGTTCCTCGACGAGACAGCACCGCGTCAGTGACGACGAGCGCGTGGTCGGTCAGTGCCTGCCAGCGCCGGACCGGACCATGCTCTGCCAGGTACTCAGGTGTCGCAACCAGGATGCGCTTGATGATGCCGACCTTGCGCAGGACGGTACTTTGGTCCGTCGGGCGTCCCATGCGAACCGCCAGGTCGATGTCTTCATGCACGAGGTCCGCCGCCCTGTTCTCCAGCGTGAGGTCGACCGATACGGTCGGGTGCTGCTTTTGGAAGTCCATGACGATGCGGTGCAGATGGCTTTCACCAAGGCAGACGGGGCCGTGAATGCGCAGCTTGCCACCGACTTCGCCCATATCACGGCGCACCATCTCTACCGTCGCATCGATGGCCGCCAGGGAGGTCCCGCCTGCTTCGTAGAGCATCAGGCCTTGCGGGGTTGGGCGCACCGCGCGCGCGGTCCGCTCGAGCAGGCGCGCACCGGTATACTGCTCGAGGTTGCGCAACAGCTTGCTCACCGCGGGCTGTGAGACGCCCAGGTCACGGGCAGCGGCGGTGATGGAGCCGCGCTCGACAGTGCGCACGAAAGCACGAAGGGCGGCGGTCAGATCCATTCATAACACCTGGTTATGCAGATCATTCGCTCATAGCGGATAGACGCGGTGCGGTCCATGATGAACATTCCGCGCAAGAACTCGGCCAACATGAGGTGCACGATGGAATTCGACCGGCGATCACTGTTGTTCGGAGGATCACAGATACTGCTCGCGGGCGCGGCTGCGACAGCGGCCGGACTTCAGTCCGTCTCTGCTCAAGAGAAGCCCGATAGCGCGGAGCCCACTAAGATACCGGCCGGGATGTCTAGTCGTTTCGTCGATGTGAATGGCATCCGCATGCACTACGTTGCCATGGGATCCGGCCCTGTCGTCGTTCTGCTGCACGGGTGGCCCGAGACGTGGTTTGCCTGGCGCGGCATCATGCCGCGACTGGCCAGGAAGTTCACCGTGGTTGCGGCTGACCTGCGTGGGTGCGGGCTATCGGAGCGCACCGAGGCTGGATACGACAAGGAGACGATTGCCGAGGACATACGCGCATTGATCGCGCACCTGGGACCCGGTCCAGCCCACGTGGTCGGCCACGATATGGGCGGCAAGGCGGCCTATGTCCTCGCCCACCTTTATCCGCAAGCCGTTTCCAAGCTGGTGCTCGTCGACTGCCTGCTTCCGGGAACCGAGAATTTGGACGCCTTGCGCGGCGGAGCCTGGCACTATGGATTTCACGTGGCGCCGGAGTTTCCGGAGATGCTGACCAGGGGGCGAGAGCGCGACTACATCCGCGCGCAGATTCGGGCCTGGTCGCACAACAAAATGGCCATTTCCGAGGATGCCATTTCAGAGTTCGCCTATCATTACGCCCGCCCTGGCGGAATGACGGCCGGGTTCAACTACTATCGAGCGCTGCGCCAGGATGCGAAGCTCGCCGAGACGCTGCGCGGACGCAAACTGATGCCACCTGTGATGACCATCACCGGGCGTCATAGCGCCGGCGACAAGCTCGCCGAATCCATGCGTGATCAGGCCGCCGATCTCACGAGTGTCGTCGCGGAGGATAGCGGTCATTTCGTTGCCGAGGAGGTTCCGGATTTCTTCTGCGAGAAGCTGGAGACATTCCTGGTGGGTTGAAGCTTGCTGACGTGGACAAGCGGCGCGAAATCTGACGCGTTACTGAAACGCGACCTCGGCGAAACTCCGGAGCTTGCGCGAATGCAGGCGCTCCAATTGTTGCTCCCGCAGTCGTTCGAGCGCCTTCAGGCCGATCTCGAGATGCTGGCCGACGCGCTGCCGATAGAACTCGCTCGCCATTCCCGCGAGCTTGATCTCGCCATGCAAAGGCTTGTCCGAGACGCACAGCAGCGTGCCGTAGGGAACGCGGAAACGAAAGCCGTTGGCGGCGATCGCCGCCGATTCCATGTCGAGGGCGATCGCGCGCGATTGCGACAGACGCCGAATGACCGAGCGATCGCCGATCTCCCAGTTGCGATTGTCCACGCTTGCGACCGTTCCCGTGCGCATCAACCGTTTCAGCTCGAAGCCTTCGAGCCCGGTCACTTCACCCACGGCTTCCTCGAGCGCGACCTGCATCTCGGCCAGCGCCGGTATCGGCACCCAGAGCGGCAGCTCATCGTCGAGCACATGATCCTCGCGCACATAGCCATGCGCGAGCACGTAGTCGCCGAGCCGCTGTGTATTCCTGAGACCGGCGCAGTGTCCAAGCATCAACCAGGCGTGCGGCCGCAGCACCGCGACATGATCGGTGATGTTGCGTGCATTGGACGGACCGGTGCCGATGTTGATCAGGGTAATGCCCCGATAGCCGGCCTCGACCGAGTGAAAGGCCGGCATCTGCGGCATGCGTTGCGGCGCGATCCCGGTCGTGCCGCCGCCAAGGCGCGCGTTGCGCGTGATCACGTTCCCCGGGCCGACGAAGGCGTCGGGGCCGATCGCGCCCGCAGCCAGACGCTTCTGGCTCAACTCGGCGAACGCATCGATGTAGAACTGGTAGTTGGTGAAGATCACGAAGTTCTGGAAGTGCTCCGGATCCGTGCCGGTGTAATGATAAAGCCGGCGCAACGAATAATCGACACGTGCCGCGCGGAACAGGGCCAGCGGCTCGGGAGCGCCAGGCGCGAGCTCGAGCGTGCCATTGGCGATGGCATCGTCCATGGTGGCCAGGTCAGGCACATCGAAGAGATCGCGCAGCGATCGCATTACGTTCGATTTGTCGCCGGGCGTGAGTGCAGCTTCGATGTTGATGTCGCGACGATAGGCGAAATGAATCGGGATCGGCTCGTTCGACTCGCCGATTTCCACCGGTACGCCGTGGTTGTCGATCAATCGCCCGATCTGCTCGGTGAGGTAGGTGCGGAACAGGTCCGGTCTCGTCACCGTGGTTTCATATACCCCCGGCCTTGCGACGAAGCCGTAAGCGAGGCGCGAATCGACCCGCACATAGGTCGAGGTTGCAATGCGCACGAACGGATAGTTGGCGCGCACGCGGGCCGTGAGCGGCCGGCCATTGGCATAGGCCTCGAAATGATCTCGCAGGAAGGCAGTGTTGCGCTCGTAGATTTCTTCCAGCCGCGCGACCGCTGCAGCGGCGTCGGTGAACGTGTCGGTTGCAATCCGCGGCGGGGTCAGCATGGTGAGGGCAGGGTACATTGTCGTTACTATGGCAGATTCTCAGGAGCAAGAAAGGGGGAGCGCCGGCACGCGGCTGCCCGGTGGCACGGCTTGCGGCCTCTCTTGCCTGTCCGTGATCGCGAAAAAGGTCACGGGCAGCTCGCATCCGTCGCGATCGTGATATCAGGGGATGGACGATACTTCGTGGAAGGAAGAAGCATGCGCCAGGATTTCTGGTTCCATCATCCGTTTCGGGTGCGCTATTCCGAGGTCGATGCGCAGGCCGTGGTGTTCAACGCGCACTACCTGACCTATTTCGATACCGCGATCACCGAGTATTTTCGCGCGCTCGGCTATGACTATCTCGGCGAGGTCGCCAAGACCGGCGTCGATTTCCACCTTGTACGGTCGGTCGTCGAATACAAGGCGCCGATCCGGTTCGACGAGGAGATCGATGTCTGCGTGCGCGTCGCGAGGATCGGCCGGTCCTCGATCACGCTGGCGCTCGCCATTTTCGCCAAGGGCAGCGACGATCTCCGCTCCACCGGCGAAATCGTGTGGGTGTGCACGGACCAGCGGACCCACAGCTCTGTTGCCGTCGCAGAGCCGTTGCGGGTTCTGATTGCAAGCCGCGAAAAGGCCCTCGCTCAGGTGTGATCCGCGGAGGCCGGCCGGCGCGATCCAGCCGGCGAACGTCACGCCCCAATCTCAGGCGAAAGCTGATCTGGGATCAGCGAACGACCGCGCAGCGCTCGCGCTTCAGCGTCTTCATCGCGGTGCCGTCGAGGTTGAGATGTCCCTTGACGAGGTCGGGCGGAGTCAGTGCCATCAACGCCACAATCGTGGCATCGGGCCATTCGGAAAACGGCTATGGAAATCGGAAAGACCATCCGCGAGGCGGGGCGGTATCGCTCTTTTGATACGCGTTCGATCGGAGATTGGGTTTTGTTGATGCGATGAGCCAGCCGCTTGATAGGGCAGCCGCCGCCCGAAGCCCGGATTGCGATCCGGCGCGCGCGCTCGACGTGCTGGTGACGGCTGCGATATTGCTGTTCACGAACGGCCAGACGAGCGAGCGCACGACCGAGTATGTCGAGCGGCTGGCGACAGCGCTCGGCTTTTCTGCGCGGGTCTTTCTGCGCTGGGACGGAGTGACCGTCGCGATCGAGAATGGCGGCGGAGTGGCGAGCACGACCGTCGAGGCGAGGCCGGTCGGCATCGAGATGGGAAAGGTCGCTGTCGCAACCAAGTTGATTGACGACTTCTGCGATCACCCCTCCACACCAGAACTGCTGCGCTCCGCGCTTGCCAGGGTGCAGGCTCGCCCGCCCGTCTCGCTCATTCGCTTCGCATCCTTCGCCGCCATCGGCGCCGCTGCGCTCGGCATCATCTTCGGCGCCGCGCATGTGGCAAGCCTGATCGTCATCGCTGTCAGCGCCGGCCTCGGCGCCTGCCTGCGCCGCTGGATCGCCGGATGGAGCCATAACCCGTTCGCCCAGCCGCTCGCCGCCGCGCTGCTCGCCGGCGCGATCGGCGCGCTGGTCGTCGATCTCCAGTTGTCCTCCAGCATGCAGCGGCTCGTTGCCGTCTGTCCCTGCATGGTGCTGGTGCCGGGCCCGCACATTCTCAACGGCACGATCGACCTTGCGCGTGGACGCCTGGCGCTCGGGATTTGCCGGGTGGTCTATGCCAGCCTGATCATCTTTTCGATCTGCATCGGCCTGCTCGCCGGACTGTCGTTCGGCGGGGCCAACCTGCCGGCATCGGCGCCGTCGCCGCCGGTCCCGTTGATCTATGACGTGATCGCTGCGGGTGCGGCGGTGTCCGCCTATGGTACCTTTTTCTCCATGCCGTGGCGGATGCTGCCAGTCCCGATCCTGATCGGGATGTTCGCCCACGGCGTGCGTTGGGCCCTCTTGGCCAAGGCCGGCGTCAGCCTGTCGGGCGCCGCCTTCATCGCCTGCCTCATTGTCGGAGCGATCACCACGCCTGTGGCAGAACGTCTCAGGTTGCCCTATGCGGGGCTTGCCTTTGCATCCGTGGTTTCGCTGATCCCGGGGGTGTTCCTATTCCGGATGGCGGATGGGCTCCTCGAACTCGTCGCGAGCGGAGGTAACGTTTCAGGCTTGCTGCAGGCAACGCTCGCGGATGGAATCAATGCCTTCCTGATCACTCTTGCGATCACCCTGGGGTTGATCTTGCCGAAGATGCTGATTGGGTATCGTTTCAACAAACCGTTTACCGGGAACGGCCGAAGCGCGTAGAATTTGAATCACGTCCCTGCGCAAGACATACGCTTTTGCAATCTGCGCATTATATTCAATGGATGCCGCTATCGTAACTGTCGAGCAGGTGATTGGGATGCGCCTATTATTGCTTATCAATTTGACGGCTGTTGCCGTGGCGGGAGTCGCCATGGCTCAGACCGAGGAGCCGCCGATGTCCCTTCCGCCCGTAAGCGTCGATCCGCAGCGGAATAATTTGCCGCCGGCTCTCGACCTCGGGCCGCAGCAGGGTTCAGGAAACAACGGCGCCGCCCGCGGCAATTCCGGAAACGCCGGCAATGCCAAAGGCGGCTATGACGATCTCAACAAACGCTTGATGGGCGAGGTCAACAAGGTCAATCCTCCGATCACGAATCAGCCGCCGCTCGACGCGCGATCGCCGGACACCCGTATTGGCGTTATCAACATACCGGGGGTTCGGCAGCAGTACGGGCAGAATTTCGGCATTTCGGCCCAGCCGTACCGCCCGCCGCCGCTTGTCTACTCGACCCCTTTGGGACGTCACTAAACGTTCACGCAGAGGGCGCCTGAGCGGCGCGGGTTGCTGACCTGCCGCTCAGGCTCGATCGAGGGCGTGCGCTTCGTGCAGGTGACAGGACAGTCCTTCACGCCCTGCAGGGATTCGATAAAATTCTTCGTGGGTTTACCGAGCGGCATACGTTGCGGCCGTGCTGTGCGTGGATACCAAACGGCGCCTGCTAGACGCTGATCGGTATTGAGAGGTTGGATGCCGGCCGCGCGCGCGGACAATCAGCGAGGTCATGAGCCCGCTGGAGCGCATCGCGCTCAAGCTCAAGGAGATCCGGCCGCCCAACTGGCGCGCGGGCTGTGTCGCGCCCGGCTTTGGAGGTTGCGGATATCTTCCGCAGCCATGGCGCCGAGCATGCGGCGCCGTCCTTCAAGCGGCCGGCATCCGAAACCCTTCACAGAAGCGGACAGAGAAACTCGATTCGTGATGAGGTATTTGTTCGCTAGACCACTGAGTTTCTCAGCGTGCCAATGCGATCAATCTGGCACTCAATAATATCCCCGGGTAGGCAGTATCGTGTCGCGCGGACTAATCCATCCTTGCCAGCCCAGACGCCCCCGAGTTCACTATCGGCCGACCATGCGGTTCCCGCCGGAGAGCCGGTAATAATCACCATGCCGGGGCGGAGAGTGAAGTTGATCGAGAAAAAGTGGATCAGTTCCGCGCAGGTCCAGATCATGTCGCTGGTCGCGCAATTCTGGCGCAATTCGCCGTTGATGCGCGTCGAGATCTGCAGACTCTGCGGATCGAGGATCTCATCCGCAGTAACGATGACGGGCCCGAGAGGAGCGCTGGTGTCGAAGGCCTTGCCACGCCCCAATTCGTACCAGACCGTGCCGTTCGGCGCCGTCCGCACCTGCCGATCCCTAGCCGTGACATCGTTGACGATAGTGTAGCCAAATACATGATCGAGCGCGGCTTTGACCGGGATGTGCCGGCCTGGCTTACCGATCACAACCGCCAGCTCGGTTTCGCAGTCCAGTTTCTGGGTTAGCGCGCCGTCAAAAATGATCGCGGAATCAGGTCCGACCACGGAGTCAGCTGTCTTCACGAAGAATTCTGGCTCCTTCCCAGACAGCGGCGTATTAGCCTTCTCGCTGTTGTGGGCCCGATAGTTGCTGCCAGCACAGAGGATCGTCGATGGCATGATCGGCGCATCAAGACGGACGGTCGAAAGCTCATAAGAGGCTTCAGAGGGAGCCGAGGACGCCAGCCGGTCCAACTCGACCGTGCCATCGACGCAGGCGCGGATCAATGAACGCATGTCGCGCCCGATATCACCGCAGACGCCGTGATGCCGCGCCGAGGCCACAACATCGATCACCAAATCCCCGGCGAGGATTCCGACCCTGCACTCTTGAGTGTCGATTTTGAAGCTGACCAGTTTCATCGCATATCCGTAAGCGTGTGATTAGGTTCGTGGAATCGGGGTTGGGGCGGGAGGCTTACTCTCCCCTGAACATCATCGCTTTCACGTTCTGCAGATGGATAGTCATGGCCGCACGCGCAGCAGCCGCATCTCTCCGGCGAATGGCATCGACGATCTCCACATGCTCAACCGTGTGCACGTCGCGCATTTCGTCAGTAAGCGTCTTCTTCTTCAGCGCTCCCCAATCGCCTTGATTGCGGATCTGGGTCACGATCACTGCGAATGCGGAGAACAGCGGGTTACGAGTCGAGGTTGCGATCGCGCAATGCAGCGCGTCGTCGCAATCTTCGAACTGCTGCAGACTCTTCGCCACACGGGATTGATCGATCGCGGCCTGCATCCGCTCGATATCGGCGCCGCCGGCGCGTGCGACCGCGAGCTCGGCGATCGCCGGCTCGAGCGAAAGCCGGAATTCCATCAGGTCGCGCGGGCTCGTCTTCCGCACTAGGTCTAGATCGAGGTTGGCGGATGCGGTCGGCGGTGCGCTCGCCGCTAAATGTAGCGCGAGCTTGTCGCTGACAAAGGTCCCGCGCCCCACCTCGCGGATGATGATGCCTTCCTGCTCGAGACTATCCAAGGTCTTTCGAACCGTATTGCGTGCTGCCATGAAACGCGCGGCAATCTCGCGCTCGGTCGGCAGCTTGTCGCCTGGTTTCAAGGTCTGCGTCGCAATGCCCGCCTGGATGAAGCGGCGGATCTCACGCGCCGCTTCTCGGGCACGCTCGCGCACATTCTCGTCGGTCGTGGTCTGCATATTGGTTCTCTTTTGGGCGCTATGCGCACCAATAACGCCTAGGGCCAGCCCAATTCTGAGGGATAATGCGAACCAATCGTGCGGCCGTCAATCACTTTGTTGGTCACAAAATGCGCATTTTATGCTAACATTTGCTACAAAAATATGCCTTGACAGCTGGCCGGACTCATACACCAATATGGTGCACGTTTTCCCGTATTGGTTCACATTTGGTTCATAAAACAAGGCAGGAGACTTCGATGAAGGGTAAGCAGACATACGTCGTGGGCAAGCTTTCGGGCGCCATTGCCGGCGACCGCAAGATTCCGCTGTCGGCTGTCACCAGCGGCAACGGCTTCGTCTTCGTCTCCGGATTGCCGCCGGTCGACCATGTCACCGGCGAGCTCGTGCGCGGCGACATCCTCGTCCAGACCCGGCAGTGCCTCGAAAACGTGAAAGCAGCTCTCGAAGTCGCCGGCTCATCGCTGGACCAGGTGCTCAAGGTCACGATCTACGCCGTGAACTGCGCCTATTTCAAAGACATCAACGAGATCTATGCCGAGTACTTCCCGAATGATCCGCCAGCGCGGACGTTCTGCACCGTCGGCGCATGGCCGTGGGAGTTCGACATCGAGATGGAAGCCATCGCACTGCAATCCTAACCCCGATCGACCAGAGAGCTCAGGAGGATGCCGACGATGAATCAGTCCGTCGAGTTGGATCGGACGACGCGTGAATGGCGCGATCGCCATTCGGTTCTCACCTTCACGGACGTGATCAAAAAATACTCCAGTGAGCGCGGCTCGGTCGTTGCCCTCAACGGAATCTCTCTCGACGTCAAGGAAGGTGAATTTCTCACCATCGTCGGCCCAAGCGGCTGCGGCAAGTCCACCCTCCTGAACATTCTAGTCGGCCTGGAAACGCCGTCGGCCGGCGCCGTTACACTCGACGGCGCCGGGGGCGTAGACCGCAAGACCGTGGGCTATGTGATGCAGAACGACAACCTGTATCCGTGGCGCACCCTGCGCGAAAATGTCGAGTTTCCGCTCGAACTGCGCAAGATTCCTGCTGAGGAGCGGCGCCGAATCAGCACGCGCTATCTGGAAAAGGTTCAGCTCGCCGATTTCGCCAATGCGTATCCCTACGAGTTGTCGGGCGGCATGCGACAGCGCGGCAACATCGTCCGTGCCCTGTGTTTCTCGCCGCGCATCCTGGTGATGGACGAGCCGTTCGGCCCGCTCGACGCCCAGACCCGGCTGTTGCTGCAGAACCTGCTGCTTGAGCTCTGGGCCGAAGAAAAGAAGACCGTCATCTTCATCACACACGATCTGCACGAAGCCATCGCGCTCGGGGACCGCCTGATCGTGCTGACGGCGCGGCCGGGCCGCATCAAGTCATCGCATCCGATCGATATTCGGCGCCCGCGCAATATCCGTCACCTGCATGAAAACGCAGCCTATCGCGAGCTTCTGAGCAAGGTCGGCGACGAGCTGGCGGAAGAAATCCAGGTTCAGGCGGGAGTGCATTGAATGTCCATCGAAGCGATCGACCTTCCCATGACCAACAAAGTCCAGAAGCCCGCCCTGTCCTATCGGTCCAGGATCAACCTGACCCGGCTCGGCCTGGTCGGCCTTGTGTTCGGGTTCTGGGAATATGCGTCGGGAACACTATTCTCGCCATTCTGGATCTCGAAGCCCTCGCTGATCGCCGGCTACATCTTCAAATGGGTCGTTCACGGCGACTTCTTCTATCAGCTCTCCTTTACCTTCGGCTCGATGATCGCGGGCTTCACGCTCGGTACAGTGCTCGGCCTGCTGGCGGGCGTCGTGCTGAGCCGCTCGCAATTTCTGTCCGACGTCCTCGATCCCTTTCTCGTCGCCATCAACGGCATTCCGCGCGTCGCGCTCGCGCCGCTGTTCGTCGTCTGGTTCGGCATCGACATGCTGCCGAAGATCATTCTGGTCTTCACACTGGTATTCTTCGTGATCTTCTACAACACCTATGCGGGCATTAAGAGTGTCGATCGGCGCTTCACTGACCTCGCTTTTGTCATGGGCGCCAATTCCAGCGAACTGTTCCGGAAAGTGATCCTGCCGGCATCGCTCCCGCACATCTTCCTCGGCATCAAGCTATCGATCCCCTACGCGCTGATCGGCGCCATCATCGGCGAGTTCGTGGCATCCTCGGCGGGCCTCGGCTGGAAGATACAGATGGAGACCAGTCTCTACAACACCACCGGGACCATGGCTGGCCTCATCGTCATGATGTTCATCGTTGTGACGATGAACGCGCTGCTCGCCGTCATGGAGCGCCGCCTGCTGCGCTGGCAGCCGAGCTCACGCTTCACAACGACCCAGACACAGTAAGAACGATATCCAACGCATAGGAGACTTCCATGATCTCTCGTCGTGCCTTCGTTTCCGGTTTTGGCGGCGCTATGGCCACCGCGGCTCTCCAGCCCTCCATCGTTCTCGCGCAAGCAGGCGGCAAGCCGCTGCGCATCACCCACGCCGTGACGTCGCTGGCCTATATGCAAAGCTACATCGCCAATCAGAACGGTTACTTTAATCAGGCCGGGCTGACTGCCCAGATCATCGACACCGGCGGCGGCGGCCCTGACGTTCAGCTCGTGCTCGGCGGGCGCGCCGAGATGACCGTAAATGACGGCGCCCAGATCCTTCCTGCGCTCCAGCAGGGACAGAAGCTGACCTGTGTGCTCAGCCTGCTCAATCGCTCGATCGTCAACGCGACGATCAGCAAGACGGCAGCGGCCAAATATGGCGTTACGGAAGCCATGCCGCTGGCGGACAAGCTTGGCCGGATGAAAGGCATGAAGATCGGCGTGACGCGGCCCGGTGCGCTGACCTGGCAGCTTGCCCGGTTCAACCTTGTGTCTGTGGGGCTCAATCCGGACAAGGATGCGCAGATCGTTGCAGTCGGCGGGCCGCCGGCACTGGCAGCGGCGCTCGAGAACGGCGCTGTCGATCTCATCTACATCTCGATGCCGATCGGCGAAAAACTGATCCGGGAAGGCAAAGCAATTTCCTTCATCAACAATGCGCGCGGCGAGGACCCAAAGCTCGCCAACTTCATGATGGAAGGATTGTGGACGACGCCGGATTATCTGGCGGCCAATCGCCCGACGATAAAGGCAGCTGTCACCGCCTACCAGAAGGCCTCGGACTTCATTCGCACCTCGGCTCCCGAAGCAGTGGTCGCGGCTTTGATGCCCGCGCTGGGAAGTCTCGGCGAGGCCGTACTGCTGGACTCCGTGAAGCGGATCCATCCCGCCGTGTCTGAAACCGGGAAGATCACGTCAGCCGAGTTCGACACGACACAGGCATTGCTCAAGATGAACGGGTTCTTGAACACGCCATTCGTCATCGCAGACGTCTTCGACGGCTCGTTCACGAAGGTGTAGTGTGGTGGCCGTCCCTTGGTGACAGGGTGTCGCACAGGGGCGCGGCCGCCGATTGGAAGGACGGGAGAGATCAGTGACCGACGCCGAGCATCCCTACAGTCTCGTTTACGAAAAGGATGGTGTCGCCTATGTCTCGGGCGCTACCACCATCGATTACGCTACCCATCTGCCGGTCGAGGGTGACGAGGCGGCCCTGGACACAGCGCTGAACGAGGTCGAGCGCCGCCTCGGGACCATCGGGCTCGACCTCGCTGCCGTGACCAAGGTAACCTATTTCCTTTCGGACATGCGACTGCGCTCCATTGCCAATGCGCAATTCGAAAAGCGCTTCGTACAGCCCCGCCCTGCGAGAACAGTCGTCGGAGTGTCTTCCATTCCATACGGAGGCATTGCGGTCATCGACGCGATTGCGCAGCGGTCACGGGCGCGTGTGCGGAGGCAAGCGCCTGGTGACGCGGACTGTTGATCGTCAACAACCGCCCATTGTTCGAATTGGCGAACGAAGTGCACCGCTATCGCAGCGGGCACATCCTCATTGTCAACGCCAACCGCAAGCCAGCTATCCGAGCGGGCTTCCTTGATTTCGTCTGATGATCTTGAGCGTGAGCAGGACGGCGCCAAGCACAAGAAACAGAACGCCGACAGTCGTCGTGCTGGTGGATTCGAACGTCACGCCAACTGCCGTCAGCAGGCATCCGATGATAACCGCGACCAACCCACCAAGCTTCTTCACCAGCAGAAAGTGCCAGCGAATTGCTCGCAAATGCGACAGGGGATGCGAAATGCTGCCTTAGCCGATCAGCGCCGCTTGGGGATGGAAGAATCACATCCCCCGCTTCTTCGGCCCGAGCCCCTCGAATTGCGTCTTCTGCTCGTCACTGAGGTACCAATAGAAATCGTCGACCGCGTCGTTCACGCTTCCGATCGCCTCTCGCATCGCTTCCAACCGCGCCTTTGCGGCCTTAAGGCGGGCCGGCGGGGTGAGCGCGTCCTTTGGCGGGCATGCGCTTAAGGCTTCCATCGTGGACATCGTGGTGTCCTGCACCAATTCGAGGGCGGCGCGCTCGGTATCGTTCAATTTTAAGGTGGCAGCGATGTCGTCGATGGGCCATTGCTGGGCGACGAGCTGGCGGTATTGCTTTTCGGCCTGTTGCTCGTCCTGCGGTTCGCGGCTCGCCTGGCAGGCGGCGTCCTGCATCTCCTTCAGCTTCGCGACCTCAGCGTTAGCGCGGCGGTCGCGTTGGGGCGCGTTGAGCCGCGCCTTCTGCTCATCGCTCAGGAGATCGTAGAATTTTTGGAATGGCGGCTGAACGGCCTCAACTGCGCTCAGCATCGCGTTGACGCGGCTCTGCATGGCCGCGAGCCGTTCGAGCGCGGTAGTTGCGGCCTGTGCTGGACAAGAGGCGCGGATGGTGTCGCCGGCGGAAGTCCAGGCGCTTGCGAGCTCGTCGAAGGCTGTGCGTTGCGCCTCGTTCGCCGCGACCACCCGGCCGATCCGTTCGAGGGGAAGGCCGGTCGTCTCGGCGGTGTCGCCGCCACAGAGCTCCTCCTGCACGGAGGGCGCTTTGCGATGCCGCCTCCCGGCGGGGCGCTCGGCCGCAAACGCTGAGAGATCGCTCGCAGCGTAAGGCGAGAAGATCGCAGCGTAGAGATCGCCGTAGCCATAGCCCCAGAAGCCGCTGCCATCACTGAGAAGCGCGTAGTCATAGAGATCGCTATAGGCGAACGGCCAGAACAGCGGACCGACCCAGCCGTACGAACCGTCGGCGTGCTGCCACCAGCCTTGCGCAGCTCGGCCGCCCTGCCAGCCGGCCAGCGCCGCGATGGCGGTGAGCTGCGCGCGCTCGCTCGGGCGGGTCGACTCGGCGGCGGGGCGAAGATCTTGCGGTCTTAAGGCAGCCATTCGGACGCGGCCGTGGCGCGCCGCCATACGTGCGTGACGGAGACCTGCGACCGACAGCATGCCGGCCATCGCGAAGCGCGCGACACCGACGGGGCCGCCAACGCGCAGGCGCAAGCCCGCCTCCGCCGCATTCGGCAGCGCTCCTAGAACGACCAGGGCAAGGCCAGCCGCAGCCATTCCAAGGCGGGACTTTGGCATGATCACTCCCTTGGCTTCCCTCCTCCGCGGGCGGGCCGCACCCCGTCACAAAGATGACTCGGAGCGAAACCGAAAGTTCCACCCGCGGTCGTTTTCCTTCGAGTGAACCACCGAAGTTAGATCGCGGCGCAATTTTCAACGGATGTCTTCTTAGAAATCGCTGATGCATTTTACGCGGGGCGACGCGAGGAACGTTTCATCACGGACGTCCGTAGTGGCAATGAAAAGCTACGCAGAAGCAGAGAAGTCCAGAGATCACCCATCGCAAGAGGGTTATTCGATTTTCGACTCTTACAACAATATCCCTCCTATAGCGGCACAAGACGGAAAATCGCCTGATGTCTGGGTCGGGTGAAAACGACATCTCACGTAGAGGGTAGCTTCCGGAGCAAACCGGACATTCGGCCAAACCCGCATGTCTCAGAAGGGCCAAGAGCGGAAACTCGGTGCTTGTTGCTACGCGCGAGGCGCTGCTTGCCTTTACTACCTAGGGGTATTTTGCTTCTTCGCGATAAAGGCAGCATCTACGTCATATGGCGTCGCGCTGGGTGGGAGCCCACTTTTTCTCACCACATGCCAGCCGAGCAAATAACCCATCACCGCGCCCCAGAGAGCCGATAATAGAGCGGCTACTGCAACGTCAGAAATGAGCTGGCTCAAGAGCCTACCGGTTAGTGCGTCGGACAGGCCAAAAATCATGATGCCAATGAATGCGAACAAAATCGGGACGGGGATCGTCGATCTTATAAATCTCACGGCGTCACCTCTATAGGGGGAAAGGCTGACGCATAGTAGTGCAAGAAAACACACTAACACTTGATGACTGTTAGGGCCTAAAACTCTATCGAATTGGCAATCTGAAGGTCGGGAAGCGCCGTTTGAGGTCTGCACCGGGTCAAAATGAGAAAAACTCAGCACGAGCAAATCTGGTCCGCTATTGCCCCGCAAAGCGGACCTCAATTTACAGGTGCCACCACTTCGCTGATGGGCCAAGCGGACTAATGCGGCGGACCAATTGGCCTGGGCCAACCAACATAAGCCCGGCCCGCTTCAATGGTTGAAGCTAGCGGACCGGGCCACCGCCTTTTAGGCCAGCAAGAGGCCGTGCGTCGCGAATGTGAAATCCTGAGGCCTGAGTGCTTCCTCGCTATGGACAACCACGTCGTTGCCTGCACTGAACGTGATCGTGCTTTCATGGGTCGTCGGGTCAAAGGCCGAGATGTTGAGCTGGTTGAAATTTTCGATGCCGAGAGCAGACACGTCGATGTGGTCGGTCCCTAGATTCGAGAAGCCCTGACCAAAATCCTCGATCTTGTCGTGACCGTTGTTGGAGTTGAACACGAACGTGTCGTTGCCGCCTTGGGCGGACACCGCGATGACCTGAGCGTCGCCCCACATATCGTCATTTCCAGTGCCGCTGATCAATTTGTCGGTTCCTCCATGCGCATTACCGGACATGGTCTGCGCATCACCGATAAGGAGGGATTGGAATGTTCCAGCAGGAGGTGGGTTGGAAAGATTGCATCCGGTCAAGGTGTCGTTACCGCCTTGCGCGTTGCCGGACATGCTCTGGGCATCACCAAATGCTTCACTCAGAACCTGTGAGAAGGCGTTTCCACCGTTATAGCTATCATCGCCGCCAACGGCGTGATCGCCCATGTTGGCGCCAGCATCGCCGTAAAATGTGCTTCCTTCCCCGCCGGTCTTGTTGAATGTGTCGTTGCCGCCCTGGGCGTTGCCGGACATGCTTCCGCCAGCATCGCCATAGAAAAAATTTGGGAAAAAAGTTCCGCTAAGCTGATTGTAGGTGTCATCGCCACCCTTGGCAAAATCAGACATGTTGCCGCCAGCGTCGCCATAGAAAAAATTGTCCGTTTCAATGCCGCGCATCGTGTAAACGTCGTTACCACCGGCGGCGTGGCCCGACATATCGCCTCCGGCATCGCCGTAGAAATAATTGTTGGTTTCAGAGGAGCCGTTTTTTGTGAAACTGTCATTGCCGCCGTGGGCATGGTCAGACATGTCGCCGCCGGCGTCACCATAGAACCGCAACGTTCTCTCTGGTCCGTTACTGGCCGTCAATGTGTCGTTGCCCCCTTGGGCGGAGCCGGAAAGATTTCCGCCGGCATCGCCGTAAACGGTGTCTGTAAAATGCCCTTCTCCGAGCGCGAGCGTGATCCTGTCATGACCACCAATGGCGTGATCTGACAAATCGCCACCGGCGTCAGCGTAAACATTGACGGGTATCGGGGTAAAAAACCCGGTGAGTTGAACGTTCAGCGTATCATTGCCAGCGATCGCATGGTCGGAAATGCTCCCGCCCGCATCGCCGTACATGTTCACCATAATCGTAGATGTAGTCAGCGATAGTTCGCTAGTGATTTGAGCGGACAAGGTATCATCGCCGCCCCTGGCATGATCGGAAATATTTCCGACCGCATCACCAAACATGTTGAATGTAACGGGGGTCGGCAGGGGAGCGTTGAAGACAAGTTGCGCGGTGAGAGTATCATCACCACCGATGGCGTGATCCAGCAGACTTCCGCCGGCGTCGCCATATACGACGTTGGTCCCGTCTGGGAAGCCGACCAAAATGTCGTCTGTGCCTATCTGATGATCCGTTAAGTCGCCCGGAGTAATGGGAATGCGCCTGACCATGGCTATCTCCTAACGATTAAAGAGGCCGCCATACAGCGGCCTCGTTTCAATCTGTGTAAGTCTCTCGAAAAATCAGCTACCGCTACGGCGGCGGCGCACGAGCCAATAAGCGCCATAGCCTAGTCCGATCGCAAGCGCGGGAATGCCGGCGCCTAGAAGCGGGGCAGGAGCACCTTGTGCGTGTTTTTCGTTGCCGTTACCGTTGCCATTGCCGACGCCACCGTTGGGGATGCCACCAGGATCGGCCAAGGCCGGTGACAAAATAAGCATCGAAAGGGCGACCGACGCTACTATGGCTTTCATTCGATTGCTCCCAATTTAAATGGTGATGCATTTAAAATATTAAAGCAGAATTAAATGTCGCGCAATCGTGAGCTGATATCCTTGATGAGTTCCATTGGATTCCAAGGATTTCAAGGCCAAGCCAATTGCGCCTATTATTGAGCATTTTGGACGCTTCTAGCGTACCGGGACTGCCCTCGACGCTCAACTTTGGCAGGTCATATGGGCAACCAGGGTCATCCTTGCTTCGGGGATAGTTATTTTTGCTGTTTTCTTTCAGGGCGCGTTTTCCCGCCTTAGCGACAAAGCGATGGGACCCTTTCCATGTCCGTCCGGGTTCAAAGTGCGGCTTACATCCTGCGTCTGCTCTTGGGGCAAAGCGGACTTCAAGGTCAGCAAATCGAGGGTGGGTAGGCGGGGCGGGTCCTAGACTTGATTGACTCGCTATCGGCTTAAGCGACTCGCTCTTACCTTTATGGCACATGTGCGGAGGCGCGCGCCTGGTAACGCGGACTGCCGATCGTCAACAACCGCCCATTGTCCGAACTGGCGAACGAAGTGAACCGCTATCGCTGCGGGCTCATCCTCATTCTCAACGCCGCAAGCCAGCTATCCGAGCGGGCTTCCTTGATTCCGTCTGATGATCTTGAGGGTGAGCAGGACGGCGCCAAGAACAAGAAAGAGAACGCCGACAGTCGTCGTGCTGGTGGATTCAAACGTCACGCCAACTGCCGTCAGCAGGCATCCGATGATAACCGCGACCAACCCACCAAGCTTCTTCACCAGCAGAAAGTGTCCGTCACTCGTACTTGCCACCATGATCAGCCTCGCTGTTCAGATGATGTCCCGCCTTCTCCAGTTTCTCGTCGCGTCCTTTTTTCTCAGGTCAGCGGCAGGCTCGCGTGAGTGACGCAATCGTACACTCAGGCGGCCACCTTGCAAATTTCCCGGCGTTCGGATTCTGCAGTCAATGGCTGCTCTTGGATTCAATTGCGGGCGATGTCGATTGCGACAGTGTGCCTTACCTAACGAGTGTTGGAGCCTTGCGCGCGTGAGAGAACTCGATGGCAGCCGGCACATTTGCTGATCTGTCAGCAAAGTGCTGCATCGGTTGCAGATTGACTCGCATTAAACGTGGGCGTTAGATCAATGACATAGCCCGGTTCGGCGGAGTGGTGCGATGGTGTCACCATCGGCGATCGATGAACGGCCTTACGTTTCGACCGGTCATCTACCTAATCCCGAGATGGTGCAGTCGCTGGTGGAAGACGCGCACCGGCGTATTAAATCGAACGCCGACGGCCACAATTCGCAGGTCTACCCGGCGCTCGCCCGAGTCCCGAGCGAGCTATTCGGCGTTTGTGTCGTTGCAACCGATGGGCATGTCTACGGCGCGGGCGACATAGACTACGAATTCTCCATCATGAGCGTGTCGAAGCCGTTCGTCTTCGCGCTGATCTGCGAGACCATTGGCCCCGAAGAGGCACGCGCAAAGCTCGGCGCCAACGCCACCGGACTTCCGTTCAACTCGCTTGCCGCGATCGAGCGCGGGGAGGGGCGTACCAATCCGATGGTGAATGCGGGCGCCATCGCGACGACGAGCTTGGCGCCAGGCAGGTCCGCCGAGGCGCAGTGGGAGTTCATCCACGGCGGGCTGTCGCGCTTCGCGGGCCGCAAGCTCCCACTCAACGAAGAGGTCTACGCCTCCGCGTCAGAGACCAATTTTCGCAATCGCAGTATCGCGCGGCTGCTCGAGAGCTACGACCGGATCTATTGCGACGCCAAACAGGCGACCGATCTCTACACGCGGCAGTGTTCGCTGAACGTGACCGCCAAAGACCTCGCCGTGATGGGCGCGACGCTGGCGGACGGTGGAATGAACCCGATCACGAAGCAGCGCGTGGTCGACGCTGCGGTCTGTCATTACGCCTTGGCCGTGATGATCACGGCCGGATTGTATGAGACGTCAGGCGACTGGCTTTACGACATCGGCCTGCCGGGAAAGAGCGGGATCGGCGGCGGCATTGTCGCGGTTTCTCCCGGAAAAGGTGGCTTCGGCACGTTCGCTCCGCCGCTGGATGCGGCCGGCAACAGCGTGAGAGGGCAACTCGCCGCGAAATTCCTGTCGCAGCGATTGGGCATGGATCTGTTCGTTTCGCAACCGGAAGACTGACCAATGTTGACTGGATCGGCGTCTTATCCAGCTAGCCGATCCTGAAAGCCCGGGCAAATCGGAGGACGCCAGAGTGACACAGACAATCTCGATCGGCGGCATCCATGAGGAGGAACGCGCATCATGGATTCCCATGATCGCGCTCGCGCTCGGCCAGATGATCATGTCGTTCAACGTCGCTTCGCTGCCGGTGGCGATGGGGGGAATGGTCAAGAGCTTCGGCGTTCCTCCGACCACGGTCGCGACCGGCATCGTGGCCTATTCCATGCTGGTCGCCGGCTTCGTCATGCTGGGCGCCAAGCTCGCGCAGCGCTACGGCGCGCTGCAGGTGTTCCGTGCGGCCGTCGTGCTGTTCTTCATATCTCAGGTCATGATGACGTTCAGCCCGACGGCAGTCGTGATGATCACGGCGCAGGCGCTGTGCGGCGCCGCCGGCGCCGTCATCGTGCCCTCGCTGGTGGCCCTCATTGCCGAGAACTACACCGGACGCCAGCAGGCAACCGCGGTGGGTGCGCTCGGTTCTGCACGTGCAGCGGCCGGCGTGCTCGCCTTCATCATCGGCGGCGTACTCGGCACCTATATCGGCTGGCGGCCGGTGTTCGGAATTCTCATCGCCGTTTCCGCCATCGTGTTTTTCCTCAGCTTCCGGCTCAGGCGCGATCACGGCCGGCCGGATGTGGAGATTGATCTCGTCGGCGTCATACTTGCAGCAGCCGCGATCATTCTCATCAGCTTCGGCTTCAATAATCTGAACAGATGGGGGCTCGCGTTGGCGAGCCCGAACGCGCCGTTCAGCTTTCTTGGCTTGTCTCCCGCCCCGATCCTGATCGTGGTGGGCATCGTGCTCGGCCAGGCGTTCCTGATGTGGACACACAGACGCCAGGAGGCAGGCAAGACTCCTTTGCTTGCGCTTCAGGTGATCGATTCGCCGGAAGAGCGAGCGGCCGTCTACGCGATGTTCGCCGTCGTCGCGCTGGAGGCCGCGCTCAACTTTTCCGTCCCGCTCTACATTCAGATCGTGCAGGGTCGCAGCCCGATTGCCACTGCGGTGGCGATGATGCCGTTCAACCTTACAGTATTCTTTGCCGCGATGCTGATCGTGCATGTCTATGACAGGCTGACGCCGCGGCAGATCGGGCGAGCCGGCTTCATCCTTTGTACAGTTGCGCTGTTGTGGCTCGCATTCGTTGTGCGCAACGACTGGAGCGAGGTGCCGGTGCTGCTCGGGCTCGTTGTCTTTGGTATCGGGCAAGGCGCGCTCGTCACGCTGCTGTTCAACGTGCTGGTCACGGCTTCGCCCAAGGAACTCGCGGGCGATGTCGGATCGCTGCGCGGGACCACCAACAACCTCGCTGCCGCTGTCGGGACGGCAGTGGCGGGCGCGCTCCTTGTCGGTCTGTTGAGTTCGATCGCGCTGACCGGCATCGCCGCGAGCCCCAAGCTCACGCCCGAACTTCAAGCGCAGGTCGATCTCGACAACATCAATTTCGTCAGCAATGACCGGCTTCAGACTGTCCTTGCCGATACCAGTGCATCCCCGGCAGAGGTCGCCGAGGCGGTGCGCGTCAACACGGAGGCGCGTCTGCGCGCCTTGAAAATCGGCCTGCTGGTCATGGCTGCGCTGGCACTTGTGTCGATCATTCCGGCCGGGCGGCTGCCGAACTATCGACCGGGAGAGATTCCGAGCGACGAGACGGCGAGCGAAAGCGGGCGAACCGCCTGATGCGCAACGGGGTCGAGTGCTCTTGAAATCGAGGAGAATGACATGACCACCTATGACAATGGTTCTACGATGCGCCTGACCGGGCTGCCGACACCGCCTTTATGGGTGTGCATCCTGCTCGGAATCGTCATGATCGTCGCGGGCCTGCTGGTCCTGGGAGATCTCGCGCTGTTCACCGTGATCAGCACCATCTTCATCGGCTGGATGGCGATTTTCGCCGGTGGATTCGAGATCATTCACGCTTTCTGGACCAAGGGTTGGGGAGGGTTCGTGTGGCAACTGCTGCTCGGCGCGCTCTATCTTGCATTCGGCATCGTGCTGGTGACCCAGCCGCTGACCAGTGCGCTGATCCTGACCCTTGTCCTCGGTCTGCTGCTTCTGATCTCGGGGTTCATCCGCATCCTGGTCGGCATCAGCCATTGGCAGCAGTTCGGCTGGATCATTCTGGTGTCCGGGCTGTTCGGTGTTGTGGCAGGTCTCATCATCCTCACGGGATTTCCGGCCACCGGGACATGGGTGATCGGATTGCTGCTCGGCATCGACCTCTTGTCTCACGGCATCGGATGGCTGACCCTTGCCTGGCTGCCGGCTGTCAGAACGGGGTAGCAGCCGTCGATCGACGAAGACTGGCAGTACGCCGCTAATCGCCCGCGATCACGTCGGGCGTTACCCTCCCGCACAACAAGAATGCGAACCTTGCGCTATGCGCCATTGGTGGAGATCAATCATGTCAGGTTTGAGGAAGCCGGGTCGAGCTTTCATTGCTGCGCTCCTGGCTTCAATTGGAATGAACCTCGCGGCTTTACCGATTGCGCAGGCTCAACAAGCGTCCGCCGTGCTGTTCCAGAACGTTCGCATCTTTGACGGAAAGAACGCCGCGCTCTCCGCGCCGTCCAATGTCCTGGTCCGGGACAACAAGATCGAGAAGATTTCGGTTGCAGCGATCAAGGCTGACGCTCAGGTGATCGACGGCGGCGAACGCGTGTTGATGCCCGGGCTGATCGACGCGCATTGGCATGCGATGTTGGTGCGCCCGACGCCGGCGGCTACTCTGGCTGACGACGTCGGCTACAACAATCTCCTTGCGGCAGCGGAAGCCACCGCCACGCTGATGCGGGGCTTCACCACCATTCGCGACATGGGCGGGCCGAGCTTTGGGCTCAAGCGCGCGATTGACGATGGCCTCGTCGCCGGCCCTCGCATCTATCCGTCTGGTGCCGTGATCACCATCACCGGCGGCCATGGCGATTTCCGGCAGCTTACCGATCTGCCAAGAACGATCGGCGGCATGCTCAGCCGCATGGAAAAAATTGGCGGCAGCATGGTCGCGGACAGTCCGGATGAGGTTCGTGTGCGCGCGCGAGAGCAGCTCATGCAGGGGGCCTCACAGGTCAAGCTCACCGCGGGCGGTGGCGTCGCTTCGCCGTTCAGCCCGCTCGATGTATCCACCTTCACCGAGCCCGAGCTGCGTGCCGCCGTCGAAGCTGCCGAAAACTGGGGCACCTATGTGGCTGTGCACGCCTATACGCCGGTTTCGATTCAGCGCTCGATTGCGGCGGGAGCAAAGTGCGTAGAGCACGGCCACCTGATGGACGAGGCTACGGCGCGCCTCATGGCGGAGAAAGGAATCTGGTTGAGCACGCAACCTTTCCTAGATCTGGCGGGCGCAAGTGCGCTCGGGCCGTCGGAGCAGGCGAAGATGCGGCAGGTGGTTGCCGGCACGGACAGAGTCTACGCGCTGGCAAAGAAATACGGAATCAAGACTGCCTTCGGCACTGACATTCTGTTCTCTCAGGCGCTGGCGGAGCGGCAAGGCGCCATGCTGGCCGACCTCACGCGCTGGTACACGCCGGCTGAAGCGCTGACAATGGCGACATCGACCAATGCCGAATTGCTCAGTCTGTCCGGACCCCGAAACCCATATCCCGGCAAGCTGGGCGTGGTGGAGGAGGGCGCGCTCGCCGACCTCCTGCTGGTCGACGGCAATCCGATCGACAACATCAGGCTCGTGGAAGATCCGGCGAAGAATTTCCTCGTCATCATGAAAGGCGGAAAGGTCTACAAGAACCTTCTCGCCCACGAGCCTTCCCGGCGCTGATCCGCCAGGTACGTACAGAGATACCAGCAACCGGCCAAGACCGGTCGCGAACTGGTGGACTGTTATGAAAATGTGACATTTGGTGAGTAGTGGCTAGCGAACCGCTACTCGGCTTCCGCCGCGTCGAGGTCCAGAACGTTGTCGCAGGACTACGGCGACCGGATTCTGAACCAGAAGATCGAACCCTGAGGTCACTATGATTGCCTTTCGGCCTGCGTTTGAACGCCCAGCACCGCGATACCATCGCGATCGTGTCGGCCGTCACCTCGTGGCGTTGGCGATCGTCGGACTGGCCGGCGCATTGGGCGGGGCTGAACCCACTTTCGCGCAAAATCCTCCCCCGGCGGCACCGCAGCGGGTGGTGAAGCCGAAGGCGCCTGCCGCAGCACCAGCGCCTGTTGCAGCGGCCCAGCCGGCCGCCCCGGCGCCGCAGGCCGAGGCGGCGGCGCCCGGCAACGAGCCGGTCGCGCGCGTTGGCGGACGTGACGTCTCCGCGTCGGAAATCCGCGCTTTCCTCGCCGCCGTCGGGCCCGAACAGCGCGCCGCGCTCGCGCGCGATCCCGCGCTTCTCAACCAGACGCTCCGCGCGATGTTTGCAAGGCAGCTCGTCCTCAAGGAAGCCACAGACAAGAAGTGGCAGGACCAACCGGCCGTCGTCGCTCAGCTCGCCAAGCTGCGTGAGGAGGCCATCTTCGAGACCTACCTGCAGTCGGCGTCGGTGCCGCCGGAGAATTATCCGGATGAGGCGGAAATCCAGAAGACCTATGACGCCAACAAGGGCGCGCTGATCATGCCGCGCCGCTTTCATCTCGCCCAGATCTATGTCGCGCTGGCGGAAGGAGCGGACGCCGCGGCCGAGGAGAAGGCCAAGGCGAAGGTCGCGGACATCCAGGCCAAGCTGAAGCAGCCGAAGGCGGACTTCACCGAGATCGCCAAGGACACCACCGACCAGCGGGAGCAGGCCGACAAGGGCGGCGATCTCGGCTGGCTGCCCGAGCCGCAGCTCGTTCCCGAGATCAAGAGCCGCGTGATGGGAATGGCCGTCAATAGCGTGAGCGAGCCGATCAAGCTTGCCGACGGCTATCACATCGTCAAGCTGATCGAGACCAAACCGTCCGAAACCATGGCGCTTGCCGACGTGCGGGACACCCTGGTCCAGCGCCTGCGGGCGCAGCGTGCCGAGCTCAATCGCCGCGCCTATCTTGCGCGCGCGCTCGAGCAGAATCCGCCCGCGATCAACGAAATCGCTCTATCCCGCATCGCTGGCGAGCTGACGCAATCGGCAGGCGCTGCCCGCTAACAGCATTCGGCACGGAAGCGATGGCATCGAAATCCCAGATCATGAACGGGAATCCCGGCAGACTGCGGCGTCTGCTGCATTCGTTCGGCCTCGTGGCGCTCGGCCTTTCCGCCGGGCGCGCGCCGGCTCCGGCGCAAAGCACGGACTTCAAGGCCGCATCCGAAGCGCCCGCCGCCTGGCGCGACTATGCGTCCCGGCTGCAGGGTGCCTTTCAGCAGCAGATCGATGCCGACGGCGACACGTCGCAGTGGCTTGTGACCTTCGCGGCGGGGCGAGAGAAGGAGAACAAGCCGCTGACATTCGTCGTGAGCGCCTCGATCCTGCCCGACGGCAGGATGGACCGCATCGCGTTCGACAGCAGCATGGATCCCGAGCTTGGCGGCCGGTTGCGTCCGCTGCTTGCCTCCGCCAATGCCGGCGCGCCGCCTCCCGACATGCTTCAGCCGCTGCGTCTTCGCCTGCGGCTTCGATCTACAGAGTGAGCGAGGCGGGAGCGTGCGGGGGCATCGGCAGACCAGGCTGTCGCGCGGTTGGTTGCTTGCACTGGCGACCGGCGTCGGCCTCGCGCTGACAAGCGCTCTCGCGTTCGCCGATACGTCACCCGCGGCGGCGGAGGAATCCCCCGCTGCCGAGGCGGCAAGCGAGCCTGAAAAGGAAGCTGCGCCAGCCGAAGCTGCGCCGGCCAAGGAAGCTGCGCCGGCCGAATCTCCGTCGGCCATCGAACGGCGATGGCGCGAGAATGCCAAGGTCGGGTTGCCCCCGACGCGAGGCGGCGCGACCTCGACCTCAAGCGCGCAGCCTCGCTCCCGCTATCGCGAGCTGATCGAGAAGCAGACCGCCGGCACGGGCCTTGCGCCCGAGATCGCGGAGGCCGTGATGGGCGTGGAGAGCGGCTACAATGCGAGCGCGATCGGCGGCGTCGGTGAAATCGGATTGATGCAGGTGTTGCCCTCGACGGCGCGGATGCTTGGCTTCACCGGCACCAACGCCGAACTCGCCGTGCCCGAGACCAACATCCGCTATGGGGTGACCTACCTCGCCCAGGCATGGCGGCTCGCCCGCGGCGATCTCTGCACCGCCGTGATGAAATACCGCGCGGGCCATGGCGAGACGCGCTTCTCCCATCTGTCGGTGAGCTATTGCCTCGCGGTGCGCTCGCGGCTGATGGCGCGCGGCTTCCAGGTTACCGGCAGCGTTCCCGTCGCCACCTTCGGCGAGCCGGCCCGTGGTGGTGGCGGCGGCGGCGGTGGCGGCGGATGCAGGCGCAGATGCATGGCCGGCCTGGGCGGCGCGAATGTCGATTACAACAAACTGAACGCCCGCCTGAGCGCGCTGGTGATCCAGGTGCGCAACGGAAAATAAGCCGCCGTCGCTTTGCTGCCACGATGAATGCTGCGCTCCCTCTCCCCGTTCTTACGGGGAGAGGGTTGGGGTGAGGGGCTCTATCCGCGAACACGATGACGGCGGTGTTTGCGGAGGCTCCCCCTCACCCGAAATTCAAGCGGAGCCTGTCATCGGGCGGCGCTTCGCGCCGACCCGTTGGCTTGAATTTCGACCTCTCCCCGCGGGCGGGGCGAGGTGAATCCGACCCATTTGCTCGATACGAGAAAATCATCAGACCTGCGCGGCTACACCGCGTGATGATGCGGCCGGAACAGGCGGCCCTTTTCCGTCACAGCCGCGATGGCGAGTGCCGCGAGCGCGCAGAGAAAGAAGCCGGTCGAGAACGGCAGCAGCGTGCCGTCATAGCTCTGGCCGATCGCCATCCCGACGCCGATGCCGAGCAATGTCGTGATCGATCCGTACAGCGACGACGCGGTGCCTGCGATGTGGCCATGCGGCTCCATGGCGAGCGCCGTGAAGTTCGCCATCATCAGGCCGAAGGTGAACATCATCAGCGCCGACAGCAGCATGAACAACGGCAAGGGCAGCATTTGCAGCTTCACCGCCGCCAGCATGACGGCGGCAACCAGCAGAAATCCCGCCAATGCGCCGTGCGAGATCACGCGCATGCCGAGGCGGCCGACGATGCGGGAGTTGAGAAAGCCGGCGATGGCGACGCCGGTCGCGATGGCGGCGAATGCGAGCGGGAAGTAGTGGCCGAGCCGGTAGATATCGGTGAACACCTGCTGCGACGAGAACACGAACGCGAACATCGCGCCCCACACGCCGCCGCATGCCAACGCATAGCCCAGCGTCTGGCGGTTGCTGATGGTCTGCCGGAAGGCGCCGAGCACGTCGCGGATCGCGAGCGACTTGCGCAATTCCGCCGGCAGCGTTTCCGGCATACGCAACGCGCTCCAGATCAGCGCGATCACGCCGTACAGCATCAGCGCAACGAAAATGCCGCGCCACTGCGTCAGCAGCAGCACCGCCTGGCCGAACGACGGCGCGACCACAGGCACCGCGATAAAGACCATCATCGCGAGCGACATCACGCTCGCCATGCGTCGTCCTGCGTAACAGTCGCGCACGATCGAGGTGGCGATCACACGCGTCGCCGACGTGCCGAGGCCCTGCAGCGCACGCGCGAGCAGCAACGTCTCGAAGGATGGCGCCGCGATCGCGAGCAGGCTTGCGACACCATAGACGGCCATGCCGCCGAGCAGCACCGGACGGCGGCCGAAGCGATCCGACAACGGGCCCATCACGAACTGTCCGACGCCGAAGCCGATCAGGAAGGTGGACAGCACCATCTGCGGATGGTTGGCGTCGGCAATGTTGAATGCGGCGCCGATGCTGGGCAGCGCCGGCAGCATCATGTCCATGGCCAGCGGGTTCAGCGCCATGATCGATGCGATCGCAATGACAAATTCGGGGAAGCCCATCGGGCGGTGGCCTGACGATACCCAGGCCTCGGCATTGATTTCAGACACGTAGCATCCTTTTGCGGAGCCGCAACATAACGATCGTGCTGCAATGCACAATCCCGTGTTTCGGAATGGCGGACCGGCGGTTCCAGACTGGATAGGCAGCGCGGCGCACTTTTAGGCAGTCATGGCTTGGTGAATTCCGAAATATGGATACCGAGTCGCCAATCTCTCCGCTTTGCCCTGTGAAACTTGCGTGTCACCATCATACCGGGGCTAGGGATCGAGGAGGTCCGCGATGCGATGGTGCATCTCGATCGCAGCGGTGCTGGCCGCCGGCATGCTCGCGGGCGCCGCCGGCGCTGCAGCGCCTGGTCAGCCACCGGCACTTGCCGACCGGCAGGGCCCGCCTTCCGTCGATGTCGAGCTTATCATTGCGGCCGACGTCTCCTATTCCATGGATACGGACGAGCTCACGGTGCAGCGCGAGGGTTATGCTGAGGCCATCGTTTCCAGGCAATTTTTGCAGGCGCTGAAGGGGGGCCCGAACGGAAAGATCGCCCTGACCTACTTCGAATGGTCGGCGTTCGGCGACCAACGGGTGATCATTCCCTGGCGCGTGATCGACGGCCCCGAGACGGCTGACGCAGTCGCCAGCGAAATCATGCAGGCGCCAATCCGGCGCGGGTCGCGCACCTCAATTTCGGGCGCAATCCTGTTCGGGACGCCGCTCTTCGAGGAGGACCCTAACCGCGGCTTTCGGCGTGTCATCGATGTTTCCGGCGACGGTCCCAACAACAACGGGCCACCTGTCACGCCCGCTCGCGACCAGGCGCTGGCGAAAGGCATCGTCATCAACGGCCTGCCGATCATGATCAAGGAGCCGTCCCATTCAATGATGGATATCGACAATCTCGATTGGTACTACGAGGATTGCGTCATCGGCGGGCCCGGCTCCTTCGTCGTGGCAATCAAGGATCGCGAACGATTCAAGGAAGCCATTCGCACCAAGCTGGTGCTCGAAGTGGCCGGACGTGACCCCGAGCAGAAGGTCGTTTCCGCCGCCGCGAAGGAACCAAGGATCGATTGCCAGATCGGCGAAAAGCTCTGGGAGGACCGTTGGGGACGCTAGAGCATGATGAGATCAGGTCGAATTGGCGCCGCGTCGGAGGTACCTTACCTCTCCCCGACGGGGAGAGGTCGGATCGCATCGTGAGATGCGATCCGGGTGAGGGGGATGAGCTCCATCGAGGAACCGTAACCCCTTGTATCTGCACGGCCATGATCTGTGCGATGGAAGCGACCTAGCGCCTTGGCCGGTGGCCACCGGCCAAGGCGCGTGGCGAAGTCGCCCGTTACCCCTCCGGCCACAACCGTGGATGAGCTT